>NZ_JBJACT010000002.1:0-338833 GCF_044778005.1 Mesorhizobium sp. IMUNJ 23033 | reverse complement strand
GCTCCGCCGCTGGCGCCACGCCCGCGCCGCGCGTTTGACGCTTCCTGGTCGACTGCCGCGTGTTCGCTCATGGTGGTTCTTCCCTGAATCTGTTCTTGTCTGAAATCCGCTGCGGCCGCATCTTGCCGCTCCTGCCCGGATCGTAGCCATGCACCCTATTCGAAACGGCCAGCCAGCGCCAACGCCTGTCGCAAAATCGACAAGAATTCCAATAGATTTGCGGTCGCTTTCCTTTTGCGGGAAGTCGCAAATCAGCTATGGATACCCGCCCCTAGCGGGTTAGGTATGGACGCAAATATGTTGTGCCTTGCGACGCAGTCGCGATGCCGTGAGGAGCTGGATCAAAATGGCCGACGACGAGATCATCCTTTCCGAGCTTTCCGACGACGAGTTGGTGCAGCAGATGCACGACGACCTTTATGACGGGTTGAAGGAAGAGATCGAGGAAGGCACACAGATCCTGCTCGAGCGCGGCTGGGCACCCTACAAGGTGCTGACCGAGGCGCTGGTCGAAGGCATGCGCATCGTCGGCGAGGATTTTCGCGACGGCATCCTGTTCGTGCCGGAAGTGCTTTTGTCCGCCAACGCAATGAAGGCCGGCATGTTCATCCTGCGCCCGCTGCTTGCCGCCACCGGCGCGCCGAAGCAGGGCAAGATGGTGATCGGCACCGTTAAGGGCGACATCCACGACATCGGCAAGAACCTCGTCGGCATGATGATGGAGGGCGCCGGCTTCGACGTCATCGATCTCGGCATCAACAATGCGGTCGAAAAATACCTCGACGCCATCGAAAAGCATCAGCCCGACATCATCGGCATGTCGGCACTTTTGACCACGACCATGCCCTACATGAAGGTCGTCATCGACACGATGAAGGAAAAGGGCATCCGCGACGACTATGTCGTGCTGGTCGGCGGCGCGCCGCTCAACGAGGAATTCGGCAAGGCCGTCGGCGCCGATGCCTATTGCCGCGACGCGGCGGTGGCGGTCGAGACCGCCAAGGACTTCATGAAGCGCAAGCACAATGTGCGCGTTTCAGCCTGATCGGCAAATCCGGCACGGACATGGAGAAAGCCGCGCCTTGCAGCGCGGCTTTTTTGTTCCCAGATGATGGTGAGGCGTGGATCAGGGATTCTTGACCGTGTCCTCGACGGCATTGGCTGTCGATTTGACATCCTTGCCGACGCCACGGACTGTGTTCGCGCATGCCGTAAGGGCTAGCGCACAGGCAAGGACGGCAATCGGCGCGATGCGTAGCAGTTTCATGGACGGTGTCTCCCTCAACAGATAAATTAGCCCTAGAGCAACGAAGGCCAGTTCGACTGGTTCCATGGCCGAGATACAAAAAACGAAACCGAATCAAACGGACAGGCTGCTCGTCATCGCCTGCGGGATGATTGCGCGCGAAGTTTTGGCCGTCAAGCAACAGCTCAAACTGGATCATCTCGAATTGACCTGCCTGCCGGCGGAGTTTCATTTCTATCCGGACCGCATCCCGCCGGCGATGGACAAGGCCATCGAGAAGGCCAAGGCGGACGGTTACGAACACATCTTCGTCGGCTATGCCGATTGCGGCACCGGCGGCCTGCTCGACCGCATCTGCGAGAAGCACGGTGTCGAGCGCATGGCCGGCCCGCACTGCTTCGCCTTCTACCAGGGCATGGACGCCTATGCGAAGATCGCCGATGACGACATGATGTCGTTCTACATGACCGACTTCCTCTGCCGCCAGTTCGACGCCTTCTTCATGAAGCCGCTCGGGCTCGACAAGCACCCCGAGTTGATCAAGGACTATTTCGGCAATTATGAGAAGCTGGTCTATATCGCCCAGACCGACGATCCGGAGCTCGACAAGGTGGCCGAGAAGGCCGCGAAGATGCTCGGCCTTGCCTATGAGCGCCGCTCGACCGGCTATGGCGACCTGACGAAAGAGTTGGCAGAGGCCTCAGCAATCGCCTGAGACACTGACCAAGAGGGGAAAATTTCCATGTCTGTTCGGCCGTTGCTACTATCTCTGTGCCTGAGCGTCTGCGCTGTCCTGCCGGCTCACGCCGACGGCGAGGTGCAAAAACTGATCACCGCGGCCGACAAGGCGCGGCTGGACAAATATGGCGAGACGCGCAAGGCGGCCCTCGATGAGGCCAAGGCCGGCGACCCTACCGAGGCCAAGCAGCTCGACGCTCTGCTGGCAAAGCCGCTGGTGGCGTTTTCCGACAAGGACCTGACCGGCAACTGGAAGTGCCGCACTATCAAGGCCGGCGGGCTGAGCCCGCTCGTCATCTATGGCTGGTTCAAGTGCAAGGTGAGCGATGACGGCTCCGGCTGGCGGCTGGAAAAGGTAAGCGGCTCGCAGCGCACCAAGGGCCGCTTCTTCGACGACGGCGAAAAGCGCGCCATCTATCTCGGCTCCTTCACCGTCAACGAGGATCTGGCGAAGCCTTACGGCAGCGGTCCGAAGAGCGACCAGGTCGGCTATGCCTTCCGCAACAGCGCCAGCGAATGGCGCATCGAATTCCCGGCGCCCTATTACGAATCCAAGCTCGACATCATGGAATTCAAGCGTTGATCGGCGACGCAACCCCGTGGCGGGTGGGCAATCACCAAGGATTAACCCGGACAGCCTAGCATCCGGCCTGCCGATAGCAGGTCATCCCCAGGCACGTCGAAAACCATGGAACCGTCGAAAGCAAACCTACGGCCGATCGTCGTCGTCACCGAAGGCGGGCCGCATATCTGGGCCATCATAAACGCCATAGCCGACCGGCATGGCCCTGTCAGCGTCGTCCTCGAAACACCTGAACCCAAAAAGCAATTGCTGCTTGGACGCGCCCGCCGCCAAGGCTGGATCTCGGCCGTAGGTCAACTCGGCACGATGGTGCTGACCCGGCTCGGCAAGCGTTTTTTCGCCAGCCATGCGGCGCGATTGATTGCCGACCAGAAGCTTCAGACCGAGCCGAAGCCCGGCAAGAAGATCATCAACGTTCCGTCGGCAAACGCGCCGGAATGCCTGCAGGCGATCACGGACCTCCAGCCGGGTGTGGTGCTGCTTGCCGGCTGCCGCCTGTTGTCCAGGCAGACGCTGGCGAAGATGCCTTGCCCGGTGCTCAACTATCATGCCGGCATCGCCCCGAAATATCGCGGCATGAATGGCGGCTACTGGGCCCTTGCCTCAGGCGACGCGCAGAACTTCGGCACGACCGTGCATCTGGTCGACGCCGGCGTCGACACCGGCGGCGTGCTGAAACAGGCGCGCGGCAGGCCCGAGCCGGGCGACACCATTTCGAGCTATGTGCTGCGTCAGGCGGCGTTCTCGCGCGACATCTGCGTCGAGGCGGTCAGCGACGCGCTGGCGGGGAAACTTGCCACGTCAGATCCGGATCTGCCTTCGAAACAATGGTACCATCCGACGATCTGGTTCTATCTTTGGACCGGCGTGACCAAGCGGGTCTGGTAGCCACATCACTCCCAAGAATTTCGCCTTTCCACTGCAGCAATCAATAGCGTCGCTTTTGAATGCGCGCGCGTCGTCCCATAACAAGCAGCCCCCATGCGCATGCGGCAATGCTCGATGCTTAGAGGAGTGAGAATTTCATGGCCGATCTGATCGTCGTGTACTGGCGCGACATCCCCGCCCAGGTCATCGTCAAGAAGGGCCGGCAGAACGCCAAGCGCGAGCTGCCGCTGCGTTTCACCGAGGCGATCGACATGTGCGCCATGCGCACCGGCGCCGGCGGCACCGATGATTATCTCGCCGAATGGCGCAAGGCCGATCCGGTTCCGGTCGGCGACGATCTCGAAGCCGAGGTCGAAAAGGCTTTTCAGGAGCTCGATGCGAAATATGACCGCGAGCGGCTGGTCGCTCTGGTCAAGGCGGGCGGGAAAGAACATGTCTGAGCCTCAACCGGCGGTTACCCAGGCCACTTTGGTCAAGAAGGCAGCGCCGAAGTCCGACTACAAGCCGGCCGACGTATCGCCGCAGCGGCGCGTGCAGCGCTCGTTCGCGGTGCGGCTGTGGTCGATCCGCCATTCACGCCTGCTCGAATGGTTCTATTCCCGCTTCGCCGACATGTTCCTGCTGCTGCATCCGCTGTGGAAGGGCCTCGGCTACGGCCGCGTCGAAGCCCCGATCAAATTCGTCGAAAAACGCGTCAAGGGTTTCATGTTCGACTGCCGCATGTGCGGGCAGTGCGTATTGTCCTCGACCGGCATGTCGTGCCCGATGAACTGCCCCAAGCAGTTGCGCAACGGCCCGTGCGGCGGCGTGCGCGCCAACGGCAATTGCGAGGTCGAGCCCGATATGCCCTGCGTCTGGGTCAAGGCCTGGGAAGGCTCGCAGAACATGGTGCATGGCGACAAGATCCTCGACGTGCAAAAGCCCGTCGACCAGTCGCTGCGCGAAACCTCCGCTTGGCTGCGGGTGACCGCACAGGCAGCCGCCGCGCGTGAAGCCGCCCAGGCACCTAAGACCGGAGCCTCGGCATGATCGCCCGCCAGCTCGACGAGAACCCCGCCGGCATCCACCTGCCGCTCGATCCCCTGCCCGGCCACTCTTCGCGCGGCCGGCTGGAGCGCGTGCTGCGGCGCGGCGAATTCGCGGTGACGACCGAGCTCAACCCGCCCGACAGCGCCGATCCGGAAGACGTCTACAACCGCGCGAAAATCTTCGACGGCTGGGTCGACGCCATCAATGCCGTCGATGCCTCCGGCGCCAACTGCCACATGTCCTCGGTCGGCATCTGCGCGCTGTTGACCCGCATGGGCTATGCCCCGATCATGCAGATCGCCTGTCGAGACAAGAACCGCATCGCCATCCAGGGCGACGTGCTGGGTGGTGCTGCGATGGGCGTCGCCAACATGTTGTGCCTCACCGGCGACGGTGTGCAAGCGGGCGACCAGCCCGGCGCCAAGCCGGTGTTCGACCTCGATTCCATGTCGCTGCTCGAGACCTGCCGCATCATGCGCGACAACGGCAAGTTCCTGTCTGGCCGTAAGCTGACGACGCCGCCGCAGATCTTCCTCGGCGCCGCCGTCAATCCGTTCGCGCCGCCCTTCGACTTCCGCCCCATCCATCTCGGCAAGAAGATCGCCGCCGGGGCGCAGTTCGTGCAGACGCAGTATTGCTTCGACGTGCCGATGTTCAAAACCTTCATGCAGAAGGCGCGCGATCTCGGCCACACCGAAAAGGTATTCATCCTGTGCGGCGTCGGCCCGCTGGCGTCGGCCAAGACGGCCAAATGGATCCGCAACAACGTACCGGGCATCCATATCCCCGACGCGATCATCAAGCGGCTGGAAGGGGCCCAGGACCAGAAAAAGGAAGGCAAGCAGCTCTGCATCGACATCATCAACGAGGTGAAGGAAATCCCCGGCATATCCGGCGTCCATGTGATGGCCTACCGCCAGGAGGAATATGTCGCCGAGATCGTCGATGAATCGGGTGTGCTCAAGGGCCGCCAGCCATGGAAGCGCGAAATCCGTCGCGACGACCAGATGGTCGCCGACCGGCTCGGCCACATACTGCACGACGAAATTACCGAAACCCAGGTGGATATGGTGAAGACCGCGCATTGACGGCGCCAACGGTCACCATTCGCTTGAACGAAATCAGATAACGATATAAAGAACTCTTTATATCACGACGGAGAGATTTCATGACCCGCACCATCGTCGCCTCGGCGACACGAGAAATCATCATCGGCTTCGACCAGCCCTTCTGCGTGATCGGCGAACGCATCAACCCGACCGGCCGCAAGAAGCTGGCCGCCGAGATGGTGGCCGGCAATTTCGAAACCGTCATTAAGGACGCGCTGGAACAGGCCGCCTGCGGCGCCACGATGCTCGACGTCAATGCCGGCGTCACCGCCGTCGACCCCAATGCCACCGAGCCGGCGCTTCTGGTGCAGACGCTGGAGATCGTGCAAGGCCTGGTCGACCTGCCGCTGTCGATCGACTCTTCGGTCACCGCCGCCATCGAAGCGGCGCTCAAGGTCGCCAAGGGTCGGCCGCTGGTCAATTCCGTCACCGGCGAGGAAGAGAAGCTCGAAGCCATCCTGCCGCTGGTCAAGAAGTACAACGTCCCGGTCGTCGCCATCTCCAATGACGAGACCGGCATCTCGATGGACCCGGACGTGCGCTTCGCCGTCGCCAAGAAGATCGTGCAGCGCTGTGCCGATTTCGGCATTCCGGCGCATGACGTCGTCGTCGATCCGCTGGTGATGCCGATCGGCGCGCTGGGCGATGCCGGCCGCCAGGTGTTCGCGCTGCTGCGTCGGCTCCGCGAAGAGCTCAAGGTCAACACCACCTGCGGCCTCTCCAACATCTCCTTCGGCCTGCCGCACCGCCACGGCATCAATGCCTCCTTCATCCCGATGGTGATCGGCGCCGGCATGACCTCGGCGATCATGAACCCGGTGCGCCCGCAGGAAATGGAAGCCGTGCGCGGCGCCAATGTGCTCAACGGCACCGACGAGAACTGCACCAACTGGATCAGGACCTACAAGGACTACAAGCCGGCCGAAGGCGGCCAGGCGGTCGCAGCGCCCACCGCGGTCAACGCTCCGGGCGAAGGCGGCGGCAATGGCGGCCGCCGGCGCGGCGGACGTGAAGCCCGCATGGCCAGGGGATAAGCGCGCAATCGTGAACTCGCCTGCCAACATCACCGATCCGCTCGTGCTGTTCATGCCGTCGGGCAAGCGCGGGCGGTTTCCGGTCGGCACGCCGGTGCTCGATGCCGCGCGCCAGCTCGGCGTCTATGTCGAGAGCGTGTGCGGCGGTCGCGCCACGTGCGGTCGCTGCCAGATCGAGGTGCAGGAAGGCAATTTCGCCAAGCACAAGATCACCTCCTCCAACGACCACATCTCGCCCAAGGGCGCCAAGGAAGAGCGCTATGAGCGCGTCCGCGGCCTGCCCGAACGGCGCCGCCTGTCCTGCTCGGCGCAGATCCTCGGTGACCTCGTCATCGACGTGCCGCAGGACACGGTCATCAACGCGCAGACCATCCGCAAGGACGCCGACACCAGGGTCATCGCCCGCGATTCGGCGATCCGCATGTGCTATGTCGAGATCGAAGAGCCCGACATGCACAAGCCGCTCGGCGATCTCGACCGCCTCAAGATCGCTTTGATGAAGGACTGGAACCTCAAGAGCCTGGACTTCGATTTCTATCTGCTGCCTCAGGTGCAGGGCATTTTGCGCAAGGGCAACTGGACTGCGACGGCCGCCATCCACAAGGATGCCGACTCGGAGACCGCGCGTGTCATCGCGCTATGGCCCGGCCTCAAGAACGAGGCCTATGGGCTCGCCTGCGATATCGGCTCGACCACGATTGCCATGCATCTCGTGTCGCTGCTGTCGGGCCGCGTCGCCGCCTCGTCGGGCACCTCCAATCCGCAGATCCGCTTCGGCGAGGATCTGATGAGCCGCGTCTCCTATGTGATGATGAACCCGGACGGCCGCGAGGGCATGACGGTCGCCGTGCGCGAGGCGGTGTCCGGCCTTGTCGACAAGGTCTGCGCCGAAGGCAATGTGCAGCGCGGCGACATCCTGGATTCTGTCTTCGTCGGCAATCCGATCATGCACCATCTGTTCCTCGGCATCGATCCGACCGAACTCGGTGGCGCGCCGTTTGCGCTCGCCGTCTCCGGCGCGGTGCGCATCAAGGCGTCGGATATCGGCCTGAAGCTCAATCAGGGCGCGCGTCTCTACATGCTACCCTGCATCGCCGGCCATGTCGGCGCCGACGCAGCCGCGGTGACGCTGTCGGAAGGCCCGCACCGCCAGGACGAGATGATGCTGATCGTCGATGTCGGCACCAATGCCGAAATCGTGCTCGGCAACAGGACACGCGTGGTGGCGGCCTCCTCGCCTACCGGCCCGGCCTTCGAGGGCGCGGAAATCTCCGGCGGCCAGCGCGCCGCGCCCGGCGCTATCGAGCGCGTGCGCATCGATCCCGACACGCTGGAGCCGAAATACCGCGTCATCGGCTCGGAACTGTGGTCCGACGAGCCGGGCTTCCTCGACAGCGTGCAGGCGACCGGCGTGACCGGCATCTGCGGCTCCGGCATCATCGAAGTGGTCGCCGAGATGTATCTCGCCGGCATCATCTCCGAGGACGGCGTCCTCGACGGGTCGCTGAGTGCGCGCTCGCCGCGTGTCGTTGCCAATGGCCGCACCTTCTCCTACGTGCTGAAGGAAGGCGAACCCAAGATCACCATCACCCAGACCGACGTGCGCGCCATCCAGCTTGCCAAGGCGGCACTCTATGCCGGCACCAAGCTGTTGATGGAAAAGCAGAACGCCGACCATGTCGACCGCATCCATTTCGCCGGCGCCTTCGGCTCCTTCATCGATCCGAAATACGCCATGGTGCTGGGCCTGATTCCCGATTGCGACCTCGACAAGGTCTCGGCCGTCGGCAACGCCGCCGGCGCCGGTGCGCGCATGGCATTGCTCAATCGCGGCTATCGCCGCGAGATCGAGGAAACGGTGAGCCGCATCGAGAAGATCGAGACCGCGCTGGAGCCGAAATTCCAGGAGCATTTCGTCTACGCCATGGCGCTCCCGAACAAGGTCGACCCGTTCCCGAAACTGTCGGCGGCGGTCAAACTGCCGCCCAGGAAAACCGTCAGCGAGGACGGCATTGCCGGCGACGCCACGCCGCGCCGGCGTTCGCGCGAAGGCCACGCGGCCCGGCGCGGCCGGGAATAAGCCGGCTGCCTGCAGCCGGCAGGCCCGCGCAATTTCATTTGTATGCGAATGTTTCCAGATCAGCAGGATCTGAAACAAACCCCCCGTTTTCGCGAAATCCCTCCGATACATGCACGGCGCATTTAACCGGGCATCGAACGGCAGCCAGGAAATGTTCCGGCCGCCGCAACCCTGGAGGAACCAGCATGTCGATGTTCGATAGCTTCGGCCGCTATGGCGCGGCCCTCAAGCATGCGCATAACAGGAACAAGGCGATCCGGGCCCTGAACAGCCTGCCTTCCGAAATCCAGAAGGACATTGGCTGGCCGGTGTCGCCGCGCAATGATCCGCAGGCCACCCTGTCGGCTCTGCTCCTGGGTTCGGCGCGCTGATGACCTTCGCCGACAAATGCAAATTGCTCGGCACCCGCCGGGGCCGTTCCGCGGCCTCGGCGGCCAGCAACAACAAGCTGCGCGCCGCGCTGCTGCCGCGGCGCTGAGCCTTGCCGCGGATCGCCGGCAGGATCACACCACCGTGTTGTTCCCGGCGCAAATCTTGACATTTTTCGCGCAGATACGATCTTCGGAAGAGTAGGGGATTTCTCTTAGTCGGCTCCGGCCGAAGTTCGCGTATCCGCATGCCCAGTTTCAAAAGCCACGTCGTTTCCTTTGTCCTCAGGCATAGCCGCAAAAAGGCTTTTTCCAGCCCGGAAAACCTGCAGCGCTGGATCGCCTATGCGCGCAAGACCGAGGACTATCATCCGCCGGCGTCGCTGCGCCACCGCCTCGACATTGCCGAACGCAGCGTCAATGGCTTCCCCGTCTATGACATCGCGCCCAAGGCTGGCGAGCACAAGCGGATCCTCTATCTGCATGGCGGCGCCTATGTCTTCCAGATCACCTCCTATCATTGGGGGCTGATCGCCGAGATGGCCGAGCGGCTGGGCTATGGCATCACCGTGCCGATCTACCCCATCGCGCCCGAACACGATTTCCACGCCATGTTCGGCATGGTGAGCGAAGTTTACCGCCAGATGCTCGACGAGACGGAAGAAGACATCGTCTTCATGGGCGATTCCGCCGGCGGCAACATGGCCGTGGTGCTGACCATGATGGCCGCGGAACATGGCCTTGCTCTCCCGTCACGCCATGTGCTGATCTCACCCGGGCTCGACATGTCGCTCTCCAACCCCGAAGTGTTCGAGGCCGAGCGCAATGATCCCTGGCTCGGCATTTCGGGGGGGATGGAGGCCGTCCGGCTCTATAGCGCCGGCTTTGATCGCAGCGATTGGCATATCAGCCCGCTTTACGGCGACCTCTCGGTCTTGCCGAAAACGCTGCTCCTGACCGGCTCGCACGACCTGCTCAGCCCCGACAATTTGATTTTCGCCGAGAAGGCACGTGCCGCCGGCGTCGACGTCGAGGTCGTCTACGAGGAAGGCATGTTCCACGTCTGGCCGCTGATCGAGATGCCCGAAGCGCGGCGGGCGCGCGAACGTATCGTCGCTTTTCTAAACAGCGACAGAACCACCGGTCAGGGCAAGAGCGAAGCGATCACCTGGTCAGTCAAAGCTTCATCAAGCAATCCATTCAAGACCGGATTGGCCAGCACGTAGATCGCTTCCAGTATTTCTTCATCTCGTTCTGGCTGGTAGTCGATGTCTTCCCTGCATTCGATCAGGTCCGCCCATGCCTCCACGTCCGCGGCAGTGAGTTCTCCTGCCTGGAACCGTCGGAGCACACTCAAAATATGATCGGTGGTCAGGACGACCTCTGGCGTCTCGGACCAACCCACGTCGCCTACGATTGCGACCAGAACATCAATCGGCTTGCCGAACGTGATAAGATCGCTAAGCACTGAATCACGGTTCATGTCCTGGCTCGTCAGAACTTGCCGGTTTCCCTGAACACTTCGAAAGTCGCTCGGATGTGGTCGGCGACGGCCTTCACCGGGGCGCTGGCATCCGGTGCCACCACCATGGCGAGATTGTAGGTGCCGATATCGGGCATGCCGTCCTTCGGGCAGAGCTCGACCATGTCGTTGCCGAGGAAGGATTTCGGCAGCGGCGCCACCGCCAGGTCGGACATGATGGCGGCGCGCTGGCCGGCCGTGTGCGCGCTCATATAGGCGATGCGATAGTTGCGGCCCTCGCGGCCGAGCGCCTCGAGCGCCCCTGCCCGCCAGGCGCAGCCCTCCTCCCACAGCGAAACCGGCAGTGGCTCGCGCAGATGCGCGCAGCCGCCCTTGGCACCGGCCCAGACGATCGGTTCGGTGAGCAGGACCTCGGCGCCGAGCGCACTGGTCTTGTAGGAGTTGGTGAGCAGCGTGATGTCGAGCGCGCGGTCATCCATGCGCCGGCGCAAATTGACGCTCTGGTCGATGGTCACGTCGACCGCGATCGACGGATGCGACTGCGCGAAACGCTTCAGAACATGTGGCAGCACGCGCTCGCCATAATCGTCCGGCGATCCCAGCCGCACCACGCCGACAATGTCTGGGATGATGAACTTCGACACTATCTCGCGGTTGATCGACAGCAGCCGGCGCGCATAGCCGAGCAGCATCTCGCCATCCGTGGTCAGCGTCACCGAACGCGCGTCGCGCGCGAATACGGAGCGGCCGAGGATGTCCTCGAGCTTCTTGATCTGCATGGAGACGGCCGACGGCGTGCGGAACACCGCATTGGCGGCCGTGGTGAAGCTGCCCGTCTCGGCAATAGCCACGAACGTGCGCAGGACATCGAGATCGAGCAGCGGCAGTGGATGATTGAGTGGGGCGTTCATCGGGATCGACCTTCAATTTTTCTGATGTGAACGATCATTCCATTTCGTTTGATTGAACATCACTTTGGGAGGATAGTCAACTCCATCGAAGCAGCAGGCATCGAAAGCGGTCACGAAACGACCACCACGCAGACCTGCAATCGACATGAAATGAAGTTGAAACATGCCGGCCCGTCCGGCCCCCAACATGAAGGAGAATGAAATGTCCATCCTGTCATCCATTGGTCGCTACGCGACCGAATTCAGCGCAGCCCGCGCCCGCTACCAGACCGAACGCGCAATCCATTCGCTGCCGATCGAACTGCAGAAGGACATCGGCTGGCCCGAAGCCGCCGATACCAGAACCGGTTCGCGCCTCGGTGTCGGATCCTGGGCTGGAGCAAAGTAAATCGTGTGTATCAAAGTCTGAAGGCCTGCCGCGCAGATCCGGCAGGCCTTTTTATTTGCATTCAAACGATTTCTGCAGCCATGTCGCCGTTGCATGACGCATATGAGCCGCTTGCATAACAGCCCAGTTTTCGAATTAACGCATTGTAAGTAATCGTAAATTCTGGGCAGTTTGCCCAACAATGTCGCAATCCGTGTCGCTTTTCATATCAAGTGCTTCGCATTTGCGATTTAGTTTTTGCTCACACAAGCCTATATCACCGCCAGCAAACGAGCTGCCCCACTCCATCAAGCGAAGGCGACCCGTCTGAGCAACCGAATGGAGATGAACATGAAGCTTTTTGCCCGCCTCTTCGCCCGCCGCGAGATGAACCTGACGACCGCTCTCGAGCGCCAGCGCCTTGCCAAGACCATGCCTGGCCAGACCGGCGCCATGAATGCGGCGCGCCTCGGCTTCGTCGCCTGAGATACCGACTTCAAGCGCAGCGGTCCCTGCCGCTGCTTCGAGGTTGACGCCGCTTCGGTCTTGCCGGGGCGGCGTTCTATTTCGGCCAGTCGGTTCGGCAATTGCCCGATCCGCTGGCACGGCCTGCCTGTCGCGCAAGACAATTGCCCATTTGCGACCCATGTCGCAAATTTAGTTGCCGCGAAGCCTTCTACCCGATTGACAGGAATGGTTTTTCCTGATGACGCTATGCTGTTCGCGACATCCTGTTCGCGTCATGGCCGCGTGAGGTTTCCCGTGAATGCCGTAAAGCATCCGATCAGAAGATCGTTTGTATTCTTCCTTGTTCCCGATTTCACCATGATCGCCTTTGCGACGGCGCTCGACCCGCTGCGGTCGGCCAACCGGATGCTTGGCTACGAGGCCTATCGCTGGCGCCTGGCCAGTATCGACGGCAAGCCGGTGCGCGCCTCGAACGGCGTCGAATGCGCCGTCAACACCTCGCTTGAGGAAGAGCGCAAGAAGATGGCCGGGCCGGACCGGCCCAACATGGCCATCGTCTGCAGCGGCACCAATGTCGAGCGCTATCAGAACAAGTCGGCCTTTGCCTGGCTGCGCGAGGAGTACAATCGCGGCGTCGCCGTCGGTGGGCTCTGCACCGGCGCGTACATCCTGGCCGCCGCCGGGCTGCTGTCGAACAAGCGCTGCGCCATCCATTGGGAGAACCTGCCCGGCTTTTCCGAGGCCTTCCCCAAGGCCAACGTCTTTGCCGACCTTTTCGAGATCGACCAGAACATCTACACCTGCGCCGGTGGCACCGCCGCCCTCGACATGATGCTGAAGCTGATCGGCGACGACTTCGACGAAAGTCTCGTCAACCGGGTGTGCGAGCAGGTGCTGACCGACCGCGTGCGCAGCCCGACCGACCGCCAGCGCCTGCCGCTGCGCGCCCGCCTCGGCGTGCAGAACTCCAAGGTGCTGACCATCATCGAACTGATGGAAGCAAACCTGTCCGAGCCGCTGTCGCTAATCGAGATCGCCGACCATGTCGACCTGTCGCGCCGGCAGATCGAGCGCCTGTTCCGCACCGAAATGGGCCGTTCGCCGGCCCGCTACTATCTGGAGATCCGCCTCGACCGAGCCCGCCACCTGTTGATCCAGTCGTCGCTGCCGGTGGTCGAAGTCGCGGTCGCATGCGGCTTCGTGTCGGCGTCGCACTTCTCCAAATGCTACCGCGAACTCTATGCCCGCTCGCCGCAACAGGAGCGCGTCGACCGCAAGCAATTGCTGGCGGCCTAGAGCACTGCTCTAGCCCTGTCAGACCTTGGTCAATTCAGGTGCAGCGGCCTGCCTCAATACCGGTCGTCGCAATAACACTCGGCGGACGAGATGCGGTCGTTCCAGCCGCTGCCACCGAAATCGCGGACCCGGCGATTGAGCTCGATCGACTCGCCCCGCATCCTCGAATGCTCATAGGCGACGAACGTGCAGCCGCGGCGCACGATCACCGACGATGCGCGGTCGTTCCAAAACTGGCCGCCGCGAAAACTCACCGAGTCATTGGACCCCATCTCAATCGCGCGGCCGCGAAAATTTGCATGCTCGAACATGACGCAGCCGGTCTCACCCTCATATTGGGCGCTGGCGGTGCCGGCACAAAGCACCGAGGCAATAGCCGTCAGGATGACAAGTTTCTTCATAAGCATTCTTCTCCTCAACCGCATTTGCCGCAAGCCGCTTGATCTCGCCCGGCGCATGCGAGTTTGCCATTGCGCAGGCCAAACAGGCAACCCACCGCATCAGCCAAGAACGGAAACATGCGCAGATTGAGCGTATCCGCTCTGCGCGCTCTATCTCTTTGTTTTGACGCAATTCCGGACGGAAAACCGTTTCACACTTTTCCTGGAATTGCTCTATCGGGCGTCGAACATCCAGCTGCGGTCGCGCCACATCTTCTCACCCACCTGGCAATCGGCGACTTGTATGTCCTGCACCAAGACAACAGGCGGATGATCAGCCTCTTCCGCCCATTGCGGCGAGGCCGGGCCGGCAAGTTCCAGCACCAGCTTGCGGCGGATCGCTTCGGGAAACTGCGTCCAGTCATTAACCGGGATCATGAAAGCGCCAGGGCCGCCGATGACACAATCGCTGTAATAGCGATCGAGATTGTTGACGTCATAGGCACCGCTGAAGCCGCCTCGCGTCATCAGCGGCAGCCCGTTGATGGTGATGCCTTGCCTGACCACCTGGTCGCGGATGAAATTGACCGGCGCGCCCTGATTGTTGGGACCGTCACCGGAAATGTCGATGACGCGCTTGACGCCCTGGAAGCCGCTTTCCGCGAAAAGGTCGCTGCCGAACTGCAGCGCGCCGGAAATCGATGTACGCCGTGCGCTGCCCGGCGGATGAGCGGAAAGCTGCGCGGCCACCCGCTCGGCGTCAGCACGACTGGCGATCACCGTCCATGGCACGACGACCTGCTGCCAGGTGGCGCCGGCCCATTCGACATAGGTGACGGCGATCTTGCCATAGGCGCCGTCGGCAATGGCCTTCAGAACACTGTCATGCGTCAACGCCGCCGAATAGCCGTGGCGCTGGATTTCGAGTTCGTCCGGCGACATCGACAGCGAAACATCGACGGCCAGCACAAGCTCGATGTCGACGGGTTCCGCTGCGAGGGTTCGCGAGGTCAGGCTGAGCAACAGCGCCAATGCGGCGGCGCTAGGGAGAAAATACCCTGCATGACCAGAGGCGGACATGACGCAACGGTAAGCGAGAATCGTTGCGCTACAAAGCGAAAACGCCCGACCGAGGCTCGGTCTTGCCCAGGTAACTGCCCCTTCTCCCGATGAGAACCCGCTGGAAGCCCCTACTTCGCGACGTTCTTCTGTTCGGCCGCGCGCGCAACCTTGAACGTAGTGACGGGAACGGAATCCGGCTGCGGCGCGGCATCCTGCGGGACAGCCGCTTTCGCAGTCGCGACCCCGTTGGGAGTAACGATTTCGGCGATCCGGCGGCTCACACGCGGGATGCGGTCAGCGACGACACCGCTTGCGCCCAGAACGGCGCTCCCAATCCAACCAGAAGCCCGCCGACCAGCAGCCAGAAGGCGTTCGCGATCGAGGGCAAGGTCCAGTTGGTGCCGAAGGCGCCAAATGAACAATCCACGGTGACGGCACCCAAAGCGCAGGACTTCAATGCGGGATTGACTTCCCAACCCACCGGCGCGCCGAGGGTCCTTAGCTCCTTGGTCTGGTTTTCAGCTTCCGTCAGTTTTTCCTGCAGCGCGGCAATCGCGCCTTTCAGGTCTTCCGTGCTTCCGGCGCCGGTCTCCGGCTTGGCCGCGGCAGCGGTGTTCAACTTCTCCATCAGCACGGCGTATTGGGCGTGAACGTCCGCGGCCTTTTCGGCAACGGTCCCGGCGATTTCAGGATTCTTGAGAAAAGCGACGGCAAGCTTGTTAGGGTGAACGTAGAATGTCCAGGCCACGAAGAACGCGACGCAGACCGAAAACAGGCGCGCCCGGCTTTCGAAATACAGGCTGACTTCCTTGCCGAATGCCTCGTATTTCTGCGAAACATCCATGACCACTTCGTCGGTCAGAACGTCGGCTGCGCCTACGAGCCGGCTGGAGGCGAGCTTTTGCGTAAACACCTCCACCGGAATGTCGGTGACCACGGCCCAATCGACAAACCAGCGCAGAAATCCGCTGATCCATCCGGTTGATGGATCGCCCTTCTCGGTGGTCGCCCGGTTTTCCATGATCAGCGCGGCGAATTGCTGCGGTGTCAGCAACTCCTTCGCATCCCCCTCCGACTTAGTAAGCTTTGGCAAGATGACGCGCGAATAGAGATTTCCGAGCATGAGCTGCATGCCCTTGGCTCGCAGCCCAAAGATGCGATGGATCATTTCCACCAGTGTCGACACGACGATCGCAAACATAAGCATCGTCGTGGCGAACGCCAGCAACGCGGTTAGCCACTGCATGATTGTACCCCCCCGGGCAAAATATCCGCAGCTCCAGAAGAGCGGGTCAATGTAAAATAATACTCTTTATTTTAGAGAAAACAACGGGCCGCAAGTCGAGCAGCAAATTCGACATGGGTCTTCCGGCGGGAGCATCGTGCAAAAGCAAAAGATGGCGCCTGGCCGGGCTCCTGCATTGTCATTCCTTGCTCGTCTGGGCCTGCCTTGGAAAGGTCGAGACCATCAGCTGCGCGGCTTGAGGTTCTCCGGGTCATAGAGCGGCTTGTAGCCGACGGAAACGACCTCGACCGGATAGGTCTCGCCGAAATACTCGACCTTGAGCTTGCGGCCTTCCTGGCAATACGCCCACGGCAAATAGGCGAGCGCGATGTTCTTGCCGATCGTTGGGCCATAGGCGATCGACGTGGTGAAGGACCGGCGGCCCAGCTCGTCGACGAGCGTTTCGCCCGTGTCCGGGTCCATCACTGGCATGGTCCCCACGGGATAGCGGGCCACGCCCTTCGAGTCCTTGTTATCGGTCATGACCAGCGTGCAGAGCACGGCAGGCTGGTGCTCGCGAGCGCGATACTCCACGTGCTTGGTCTTGCCGCAGAAATCATTCTCCTTGACCTTCGGGCGCGCGAGGTCGGCTTCCAGCAGATTGTACTCGGTCAGCAGATCGGCGTTCTGCAGCCGCAGGCTCTTTTCCATGCGGCGCGTGTTGGCATAGGTCTCGACGCCGAAAGGCATCACGCCGGTCGAGCGCAGCGCGTCCCAGACGGCAAGCCCGTCCTCGTAGCGCATATGCAGCTCCCAGCCCTGCTCGCCGACATAGGAGATGCGGAAGGCGGTGACATCCTTGCCGCCGATCCTGACCGGCTTGATCGCCGCGAACGGGAAGTTTTCGAGCGAGAGCCCGTCCGGATTCTCGACCACCTTCTGCAGGGTCGTCCGCGCATTCGGGCCCCAGATGCCTATGGTGACGAATTTTTCCGTCACGTCGGTGATGGTAACATCAAAGCCCTTATCCTGCGCGGTGCGGCGCATATACTGGAAGTCGCGTGGGCCGGCATCGGCGCCGTCGATCACCCGGCAGCGATCGGCCATGCGGATCACCGTGAAGTCGGCGCGCACCATGCCTTCCTCGTCGAGGAAATGGGTGTAGATGCCTTTGCCGATGTTGTTGTCGCCGCCGACCTTGGCCGCGCACAACCACTCAAGCAGCGCGACATGGTCTGGACCTTCGACGTCGTACATGGAGAAATGCGACAGGTTGACGATACCGCAATCCTCGCTCATGGCGAGATGCTCGGCATTGGAGACGCGCCAGAAATGGCGGTTGTCCCACTCATCCTCACGAACCGGAACGCGGTTGCCGTATTTCTCGAGGAGATGCTCGTTGGCGGCGTAGCCGTGGGCGCGCTCCCAGCCGCCAAGCTCCATGAAGTAGCCGCCGAGTTCCTTCTCGCGCTCCCAGAAGGGCGAACGGCGGATGTTGCGGCCCTTGGAGAAGGGCTCGCGCGGATGCACCGCCGGATTGTAGACCTTCATCGCCGTTTCGGTGCAACGATCCCAGATGAACTGCTCTGTCGTCTGGTGCGGATAGAAGCGCGAATAGTCGATGGCATGATGGTCGATCGCCGTGCGGCCGTCGGTCATCCAGTCGGCGATCAGCTTGCCCATGCCGGGGCCGTCCTTGACCCAGATGGCGACGGCATACCAGAGACCCCTCACCTTCTGGCTTTCGCCCATCGACGGGCCGCCATCGGTCGTCACCTGAAGCAGGCCGTTGAAGGAATGGCTCTCATTGTAGCCGAGTTCGCCGAGGATCGGCGTCAGTTCCATGGCGCGTTCGAGCGGCGCCAGGATCTGCTCCATGTCGAGGTCGCGCTGCGACGGCGACAGCCGCGCCTGGTCCTTTTCCAAAAGGTCGCGCGGATGGCAAAGGCGCGGATTGTTCTCTTCGTAATAGCCCCACTCGATCTGCCCGCCTTCGGCGGTCTTGGGGTCGCCGGTATCGCGCATATAGGCCGAGTTGCCCTGGTCGCGTAGCAGCGGCCAGCCGATCTCCTTACCGGTGCCGGCAAATTCCGTGTACGGGCCGAAGAAGGTCAGCGGATGATCAATCGGCATCACCGGCAGGTCTTCGCCCACCATTTCGGCGGTCAACCGGCCCCATATGCCCGTGCAGACCACGACGTAGTCGGCCATGATCGTGCCGCGGTCGGTCACCACGCCCTTGATGCGGCCGTTCTCGACGATGAGCGACCTGGCCGAGGTGTTGGCGAATGCCTTGAGCTTGCCGGACGCTTCCGCCTGGTCGACCAGCTTGCCGGCCACCGTCTGCGAGCGCGGGATGACCAGACCGGCATCGGGATCCCACAGGCCGCCCTGCACCATCTCTTCCTCGATCAGCGGGAATTTCTGCTTGATCTCGGCCGGCTCGATCAGCCGGGCGCGGGTGCCGAAGGCCTTGGCCGAGGCAATCTTGCGCTTGATCTCGGCCATGCGGCCATCGTCACCGACGCGAGCGACCTCGAGACCGCCGATGCGGGCGTAATGGCCCATCTTCTCGTAGAAATCGATCGAGTAGAGCGTCGTCCAGCAAGACAGGAAATCATGGCTGGTCGTGTAGCAGAAGTCGGAGGCGTGCGCCGTCGAACCGATGTCGGTCGGGATGCCGGATTTGTCGATGCCGACAATATCGCTCCAGCCGCGCTCGATCAGGTGATGGGCGACCGACGCGCCCACGATCCCACCCAGCCCGACGATGACGACCTTCGCCTTTTCCGGAAACCCTGCCATTGCCCGCGACTCCAAGATGACATGCGGGCGCGCCGGCGCCCGTTCGATTGGCGCACAATATGCAGAGGACGGCGGTTGAGCTACCGCCTGTTTGCGACACGCCGCAGGTACGGCGCGACCCTGCCCACAAGCTCGCTGTCAGAGGACAGTCTGGAACGGTCTGCCGCCTCAGAAGCGCGCCTTCAGCGCCGCCTTGGCCAGGAACTTCGTGCCGTGCAGCGAGGGTCAGCGATCGAGAAGCCCAGCGGGCCTCGAACCTATGGCTTGTCTCCGGGAATTGCGTGCAGCGCAGCGCGGCGAGGATTCGCCGATGCCCACAATGCCATCAGCGGGCCGGCAAGCAGCAGATAGGGTGGCAGCAGATTGGGAAAATAGATACGCGTGTCGTGGATCGGGAACACCGCGAACTTCGCCAGCACGCCGAGCACCAGTGCCGCGAGCAGGATGCCGGCGCGACGGTCGAGCCGGAAACCGGCGCAGCCCAACCCATACCATCCGGCCAGGGCCAGCACCGAGACACCGACCCAGCTGTTCATGTCGACGGCGCGAAGCAGTGAAACGGCGAACGCCCTGAGATAGGCGGCAAGCGAAAATGGCGGCTCGAACCCGTCCATATTGTAGTGCTGCTCGATGCTGGAGAACCACAAATGCGGCCACCAGCCGGGATGATGAGCCCAGTGCGAGATGGCGAAGTAGGCGACGAAGGACGCGGCAAAGCCGGCGAACGCGCCCCACGCCCTCTGCCGGAACGCGATCAGCATCACGGCGAAGATGGCAAGGAAAACAATATTGTCCGGCCGCGCCATGAAGGCGAGGAAGAGCAGGATCGCGGTTGCCGCCTCGCGTCCCCGCACATAGGCAAGCAGCCCGCCGAGGAACAGCGCCGAGCACAGCAGGTCCGGCGTCGATGCCCGCGCCGCGTCGCCGAATTCGGCCATGATCAGCACCGCACCGACCACCGGCGCCAGCGCCAGCGCGCCCTCAGCGCGCAACCAGAGCAGCACAATAGTGCCAAACAATAGCACCGAGAATACCTGTAGCGCCCGCATAGCCTCGACCGGCGACATGACCGAGCTCATGGTCGATAGTATTTCGGCATAGAGGAACTTGATCCGGTACATGCCGAGCAGCGAATGGAAATCGGCGGCGTTCTCCGCCATGTGGCTGCGGTAACCGCCGCCATCATCGATCAGCATCTTGTAGTCGGCCGCCGAGACACCGGCCTTGACCGTGCTGTAGGCATAGTCGTGCAAGGCCTGCGGGTCGGGATAGTTGCCTTCCTCTGCGATCGCCAGATAGGGCAGCATGTCCCAGTTGGCGTCGGGCATGATCCACGCCATCATCGCTGTCAGCAGGATGTAAAGCGAAAAGGCAACGGCCCCGATCGGTGCTGCGAACCGCGCATAGGTCCCCTCGCCCCACGCCAGGCCGGCTTCGGTGAGCCGGTCGAGCGGGTTGTTCGGAACGGGCGACTTGGTCAGCATTGTCGAACTCAGCGAACCTGGCTTTTGACGAAATCCTTCACGATCGACACGATACCGCGCGACAGCAGGCTGTCGAAAGCATCGACGAAACGATCGACATGCTCGCGCTGGCAGATCAGCGGCGGCTCGAGACGGATGACATTGCGGTTGTATTCGGTGAAGGCGACGAGCACGTCGTAGTCGCGCAGCAGCAGCGCACCGACGAAGCCGGACAGCGAACCCTTCAGCTTGTCGTCGAGCACGCTGACGATAGGCCTGAGGACCATCGGCAAGGTCTGCGAGAAGTCGTGGAACTCGAGCCCGACCATGAGGCCCTTGCCGCGCACGTCCTTGATGATCTTCGGATATTTCTCGTTCAGCGCCTGCAGCCGCTGCAGCAGGTAGTCGCCGGTGGCGGCGGCATTGTCGATCAGCCCCTCGTCATAGAGCACATTGAGCGCCTCGATCGAGGTGACGCAGGCCTCACCCATGCCGCCGAAGGTGGCCATGGCATGGATCATCGCCGTCTTCGGCGTGCCATAGGCCTTCATGTAGATTTCGCGCCGGGCAATCATGGCGCCGACCGCCGCCTTGCCGCCGCCGAGCGACTTGGCCAGCGCCGTCACGTCAGGAACGACGCCATAATGCTCGAAGGCATAGAAGCGCCCTGAGCGGCCATAACCGCACTGCACTTCGTCGGCGACCCACAGCACGCCATACTGGTCGCACAGCGCGCGCAGCTTCTGCCAGTATTCGGCCGGCGCCTGGATGATGCCGCCGCCGCCTTGGATGGTTTCGAGCACGATGACACCGATCTCGGGATCGTTGCGGAACGCACGCTCGACCGCCTCGATGTCGGCAAAGGGGATGCGGACCGTATTGTCCGCCATCTTGAACTCGGCGCGGTAGAGCTGGCCGTCGGTGATGCCCAGCACCCCCTTGGTCTTGCCGTGAAAGGAGTTCTCGGCATAGACGACCTTCGGCCGCTTCGGGCCGGCGGCGCGCTCGGCGAGCTTCACCGCCGCTTCCATCGCTTCCGAGCCGGACGAGCCGAGGAACACCATGTCGAGGTCGCCGGGCGAGCATTTGGCGATGTTGTGCGCCAGCGCCGCCGCATATTGCGACATGAACGCGATGGCGATTTCCTGGCGCTTTTCCTCCTGGAACTTGCGGCGCGCTTCGAGGATGCGCGGATGGTTGTGGCCGAAGGCCAGTGAACCGAAGCCGCCGAAGAAATCGAGGATCTTGCGACCGTTCTGGTCGATGTAGAACATGCCTTCGGCACGCTCGATCTTGATCTTGTGGAAGCCGAGCAGCTTCATGAAATGCAGCTGGCCCGGATTGAGATGCGCCTTGAACAGGTCGGTCATCCGCGCCACGTCCATCGTCTTTGCCTGCTCGACGCTGATCAGGTCGGGCTTGGCGATGGTGGCGGGTGACAGCGACGGCGCGTCGACCATGGTGCGCGCGTTCGTGTGCTCGGGTTTGGCCATGACGGTCATCTCAAAAATCCTCTGTTCGGCGGAGCCCGTTATTCGGCAGGCACATGTTTGGCGGCGACGGCGTGGCCGTCCTTCTTGGCGCGGTATTCGCTGTAGGCGGCGATCAGCATGTCCTCGTCGCGATATTGCGGCACCCAGCCGAGCTGGCGCCCGGCCTTGGACACGTCGAGCACGCACTCCTCGTCGGCAATCAGGTACTGTTCAGGATCCATGATCGGCAGGTTCATGAGGTCGAGCAGGTCGAGCGTGCGCTTGACGGCCCAGCCTGGTGTCGGGATCAGCAGCGATTTCGACCCAGCATGCTTGATCAGGTCGCCGAGCAGCTTCTTGACCGGAGGCGGGTTGAGCGAGCCCAGATTGTAGGCCTCGTTCGGCACGCCGGCCTTCCAGGCGGCGCGCGCCGCTTCGGCGCAATCGAACACCGATATGAACTGATAGGGGTTCCTGCCCGAGCCGATCATCGGCACCGGAAAATTCCAGTCGATCAGCTTGAACAGTTTCTCCAGGATGCCGAGGCGGCCGGGGCCGATGATCAGGCGCGGCCTGAACAGCGAGATCGACATGCCGCGCTTGCGCCATTCGGCCGCCAGTTTCTCGGTCTTCTGCTTCGACCAGCCATATTCACCGAGCGGCGCGACCGGGTGCTCCTCGGTCATCGGCATCGTCACCGTATGGCCGTAGATCATGTCGGTCGTGTAGTGGACCAGCTTCGAGGCGCCGGCCTTGTCCATCGCCTGCATGACGTGTTCGGTGCCGTGGAAATTCACCGGGAAGAAGAAATCGTGCCGCTTGGCGCGCACCTGGATCGGCGACAACATTTTCGCCGAGAGGTTGTAGACAATGTCGTCGCCCTTGAGCCCAACCGCGGCGACCGAGGCCGGATCGGTCACGTCGCATTTGACGAAGCGGACCGGGCGGTAGTGCGGCAGGTCGCTCTTGACGATGTCGGCGACGACCACCTCCTCGCCGTCGGCCACGAGCTTGGGAGCAAGATGACGGCCGACGAAACCGTCGCCGCCGAAAATCACATGTCTCATCGAACGATCTCGCTGTGAATCTTGTCGGACGAAAGGGAAGCCGTTTCCTCCTCATGCCCTCGACCACTCTGCGCGATCAGCACCGTGCCGACGCAGATGCAGGCAATGCCGGCGATGCGCCAACTGTTGAGGTCTTCGCGGAAGACGAAATAGGCGAAGATCGCGACCGCGACATAGGCAAGGCTGAGGAACGGATAGGCGAAGCTGAGCTCGACCTTGGACAGCACATAGAGGTGCGAGGCCATCGAGATGACGAAGGTGCACAGCCCAAAGAACACCCAAGGGCTGAAGACGATCTGCAGCAGCTTCAAAAGCGGATTGGTGCCTTCGAACGAAATCGGCCCGAGCGACATCATGCCTTGCTTCAGCATCAGCTGCGCCGCGGCATTGGTCATGACTGTAAAGAGAATGAAGACGATGTATTTCATAGTTGCCACCCGCCCAGCAGCGGTCCTACTACAAACCTGCAAAGATTTCGTGAAGTCACAAGAAAGTTTGAGTAAATCTTGGTATTTACGTTTCATTTGCCAAGATTTATTCAAGGTCTATCTATTCCGCAGCCTCGACCGTTCCTCGCCGCACATCCAGTTTCTTCGCCGTCCGCGCCCAGAAGTCAGACATGAAGGCAGGGTCGCGGAGCGCTTCCAGCCGCTGCCATTCCGGAAAAGATGCCGCGAACGTTTCGGCGCTCATGCGGGCGTCCTTGTAAGGATTGACCGCGCCACCCGCATCGACGGTGATACGGTCGAGTTCCCTGAGCAACGCCAGCGTCTTTTCACCCCGGTTGGGGAAATCCAGCGTCAGCGTGCAGCCCGGTCGAGGGAACGACAGCAGCGCCGGCGAGCGGACAGTGCCGAAGCGCTTGAGCACGGTGAGGAACGACCCCTGCCCGGCCCGTCTCGCCGCCTCCAGCAGCGCCGGCACGGCACGGCGGGCAGCGTCTTCCGGCACCACGCTCTGGTGCTGGAACAGCCCCTTCGGACCATAAAGCCGGTTCCAGTCTCCGACGCCGTCGAGCGGAAAGAAAAAGCCCTGGTAGCCGACCTGGCGCGGCGCCGGCGAGCGGCCCTTCTTCCAGCGATAGGCGGCGTTGAAGGCGGTCAGGAACGGCCGGTTGAGAACATTGAACGGCGGCTGCAACGGCACCGAAAGGCGCCCGCCGGCGCGAGAGGCCTTGTGGGAGCCATGCTCGGCATGGTTGCCGGTGAGCAAAAGGCCGCGCCCGCGGCCATGGCCGGCGGCAAGCTGGTCGATCCAGGCAACGGCATATTCATTGGCCTGGTCGGCGGCTTCCGCCAGGTCGAAGAACTCGCCGAGATCGCGAAACGGCGTCGCCTTCTCGACGATATCGAGCGAAGGCACCCGCATCAGCCGGATCGAGGCCGACAGGATCAGGCCGGTCAGCCCCATGCCGCCGATCGTCGCCCGGAATAGCCTTGCATTGCTTGCATCCGAGCAGCGGTAGCTGCGCCCGTCCGACCGCAGCAGCGTGAAGGAAACGACATGGCAGCCGAACGTGCCGCGCCGATGGTGGTTCTTGCCATGAACGTCATTGGCAATCGCCCCGCCGAGCGTCACGAACTGCGTGCCGGGAACCACTGCCGGAAAGAAGCCGCAGGGCGCGGCATGGGCGATGATGTCGGACAAAAGCATGCCGGCATCCGCATCGAGCACACCGGTCTCGACATTGAAGGCGCGGATGCGGTTCAGCGGCCGCATGTCGGCGACCGAGCCCGCCTCGTTCTGGCAGGAATCGCCATAGGAACGGCCATTGCCATAGCCGAGCAGCGAGCCGTTCTTCGCCGCGCGGCCCTTGAGCAGCGCGATGGCGTCATTAGCCGCAATCACGCGCGGCGCCGGCGGCGTGGCGCGGCCGAAACTTCCGAAGCGCTCCGCCGTCATCCCTACCAGCCTCCGGCGACCAGCAGCGCGGCGCCGATCAGCACGACGATCTGGCTGCGCCAGTCGCGGATGATGAAGACGACAGGATCGTCGTGCATTTCGTTGCGGCGAGCGAGGATCCAGACGCGCATGGTGAGATACAGCACGATCGGCGCCAGCGGCCAGACCAGCCAGGGATGCGGATAGAGTTCGCGCACCGAGACACTGTCCATATAGAGAGCCAGCACCAGGGCGGAGGAAAAGGCCGAGGCCATGCCGGCTTGGGCGACGATCTCCTGGTCTTCGGTGCGATAGCCACGGCCGGCAATGCGCTCACCGGCCGGAATGGCGGTGGTGCGCAATTCGACATAGCGCTTCACCAGCGCCAGCGACAGGAAGAAGAAGATCGAGAAGGCGAGCAGCCAGAACGAGACGTCGACACCGGTCGCCGCCGCACCCGCCAGAACGCGGATCGAATAGAGGCCGGCCAGCGTCAGCACGTCGACCAGAAGCATGCGTTTGAACGACAGCGAGTAGGCCGTCGTGACGACTATGTAGCCGCCGAGCACGCCAAGGAATTCGAGCGACAGGAACAGGCCGGCGGCGATGCCGATCGACAGGAGCACCAGGATCGCGCCCATGCCGAACGGGATCGACAGCGCGCCGCTGGCGAAAGGTCGGTTGCGCTTCGTCGGATGCCTGCGGTCCAGCGCGAGGTCGAAGAAATCGTTGAGGATGTAGATGGCGGACGCCACCGCGCAGAACGAAACGAACGCCACCGCGCATTCCCAGATCATATCGATGTTGAAGTATTCGTGCGACAGCACCATCGGCACCGCTATCAGCACGTTCTTCAGCCATTGATGCACACGCAGCATCTTGACGAAGGTCTTGAGCGTCGGTTTCGGCGTCGGCACCGTCTCGGCGCCATGAGCGGCTTGCCAGCGCGCGGCGTGACGGTCAGGCGCCACGACGATCGCGCTGCGCGCCGCGTCGAACACCCTGACATCGTGCCGGCTGTTGCCGGCATAGTCGAAGCCGCCATCGCCATAGGCGGCAACGAGCGAGGCACGCTTCCTGCCCGACGTCATGTTGTGCGGACCGTCGGTCGCCAGCACGCGATCGAAAATGCCGAGATGGGCTGCGATCGCCTCCGCGAATTTGCGTGGCGTACCGGTCGCCAGCACGATCTTGCGGCCTTCGCCATGCTCCTTGCGCAGCCGCTCGAGCAGGACCTCGCGGTAGGGCAGCGAGGCTGGATCGATGTCGATGCGGTCGGCGATCGCCTGCTTCAGCCGTGCCGGACCGCCGGCCAGCCAGAACGGCACCAGGAAAACATAGAGCGGATTCTTCTTGAGAAGGATGAACAGACCTTCCCACAAAAGGTCCGTTGCAATCAGCGTGCCGTCGAGATCGACCGCAAGCGGGATCGCGTTCCTGTCCGACCTCGCGTCCATTTTTTCCTGCCCTGCCTGAAGCGCATGACACCGAATGCCGGTTCGGATGGAGTCATGTGCAGATACACCCGCGCCATGTTTCGGCGTCTTCGTATCGGACATAGCGGGAGATGACGTAACGATCGTTAAAACGCCCGGTTGTGGCCGAGCGGCGCGCCGGTATTTCCCGCGTCATTGTTAAACAAGTCCTACCGGAAGCAATAAAAGGCCGGGCATTGCCCGGCCTTTGCAAGAGATGCTGCCCGAAGTTTACTTGATGCGGGCGACGCCGCCCGAGATCTCGACCGTTTCGGAGCCGGTCAGGGCTTCGAGGTCACCATTGGGCAAGGTGACGAAACAGCCGTTCGGGCAGAATTCCACGGTCTCGCCGGCGGCCAGCGCCAGCTCCGTCTTGCCGCCACCCTCGGTCACGATCAGCGTCCGGGTCTCGGCGTCCTTGTTGATCGCGCTGGCGGCGAAAGCCGAACCGTCCAAGGCAAGAAAAGCGATGGCGGCGACGACAGACTT
The DNA here is from genome assembly GCF_044778005.1 of Mesorhizobium sp. IMUNJ 23033. Lineage (NCBI taxonomy): Bacteria > Pseudomonadati > Pseudomonadota > Alphaproteobacteria > Hyphomicrobiales > Phyllobacteriaceae > Mesorhizobium > Mesorhizobium sp. IMUNJ 23033. The sequence goes on along the minus strand of NZ_JBJACT010000002.1, from coordinate 311,914 downwards.
CCACATTTTGCAATATCGGTGTTTCAACACCGCCTCTGGTTGCACCTTGCAAGGCATTCTCGCCCTTTGCATGCGAGCTTATATGACTTGCAAGCTGAACCGCAACTGAATGCCGCATTCATGCCGCAATTGGTTTGGTAGCACGAGAAGGCGGGCTCGCGGGACGGGATCAATGGACCTAATCCGGGTCGGGCTTGCGGCTCTTGCGCTTCGACTTCGCCAGGCGTTCCCTATCGATCGCTGCTGCGGCTTCCGCCTCCTCGCGCTCGGCGAACTCGGCCTCGATCTTGTCGTCGTCGATCGGCCATGCCTCGTGCTTCTTGACCTCGGCGCGCGGCGTCGAGGGGATCTCGATATGCTCGCTGTCGAAAACATCGAGAACCGTGAAGCGGATGTCGTTCTGCACGATGGCGCCGTTCAGCACATCGGCGAGAAACACCCGGATCTCGAATTCGAGCGCTGCCGCGCCGAAATTTGTGAACAGCACGAACGGCTCCGGATTCTTCAGCACCAGCGGATGGCTGCGCGCGATCTCGAGCAGCAGGGCATGCACCCGCTTGACATCGCTGCCATAGGCGACGCCAACCTTGATGTCGACGCGGCCGAGCTTGTTGCGGTGCGTCCAATTGCCGACCGCGTTGTTGATCAGGTTCGAATTGGGCAGGATCACCGACTGTCGCTGGAACGTCTCGATCTCGGTGGCGCGCACGCTGATCTTCTTGACGGTGCCGCTGATTTCGCCGGCAACGATCCAGTCGCCGACCTTGAACGGTCGCTCGGCGAGCAGGATCAGGCCCGAAACGAAGTTCGACACGACATTCTGCAAGCCGAAACCGATACCGAGGGAAAGCGCACCGGCAACGAGCGCCAGATTGGACAGATCGATGCCCGCCGCCGAGACGCCGACGAGTGCTGCCAGTGCGACGCCGGCATAGCCGACCGCCAGCCGGATCGAGTTGCGCACGCCGGTGTCGACCCGTCCGCGCGCCATCACCGAGCCGTCGAGCCAGCCCTGGAACCAGCGCGTCAGGAAGTAGCCGATGACGAAAACGACGATGCCGCTGAGGATGCCAAGGACCGAGATGGTCACCGAACCGATGGTGATGCCGGTCGCCAGCTTGTAGGCCCAGGCCTGGATGTCGCCCGGCTGGAACCCCCACATCAAAAGAATCAGCGGCAGGAACACCAGCACGATCATCACGTTGATGGCGGTGCTGACGACCAGGCCTAGTTGGTCGAGTGCGGTTTCCTCGTAGCTGGAATTGGTCGAAAGCCAGCGCCCGACCGAGGTGTCGGCAAAGCCGCCTTCCTCGCCGATCGCCCGCGCCGATAGGAAGCCGATATAGGCGGTGATCAATATGGTGCCGGTGACCACGACCTGCAGCGCGACGAAAAGAGCCAGGCCGATATAGCCGAACAGCGCCGCCGCGATGGTGAAAAGACCGAGCGCAATGGCAGTGTAGCGCAGCCATGCCGGCCAGGGGCGCCAGCTTTCGTCGCGCGCCTTGAACGGTTTCAGCAACGCCATCAGGATCAGGATGACGCCGAAGATGATCGTGGCGACAAAACTTCTGACGATGGTAACCGACAGCGGCGAGCCCATCTTGTCATTGACCACCGCCAGGAAATTGTTGACGCCGATGACAATCGCCATGGCCGTCGTCAGCCGCACCAGCCAACGCGACGGACCGGTCTCGACCGGTATCAGGCGCCAGTTCGGCAGCCGCGGCTCCAGGGCCGCATTGGTCAGCCGATTGACGCAGAACACCACCGCGATGACGGCAGCCAGCGCATTGAGGAAAACGCCGATATCGCCGCGCAACACGTTGTAATAATTGAACAGGAAAACCGTCGAAGCGAGGAAGGCGCCGACGGCCAGAGTCGGCAGCAATGTCGACCAGAAAGCCACCGACAATCGGCTGAGATAGGAAGGATCCTCGATCGATGCATCGGCTTCGAAGATACGCCCGAACAGGCGGCGGCCGCCGACCAGCAGCACCACTGCGAGCGCCAGCGCCATGAAGGTCGCCGCCAGCATCGCCTTGAACTTGAACTTGAAGGCAAAGCTCAGCCAGGATGATACGGCCTTGTAAAAGTTGGCGTATTCGTCCTGGGCGTCGGAAACGACCTGCGGGCTCAGCGCATCGGACAATTCGTAGCGCTTGGTGAGCAGATTGCGGAACAGCTCGCTGCGCATGTTGCCGATCTTGTCGATCAGGCCGTTGATGCGGATCGACAGGTTCTGCGCGGAAGCGATGACGGCATTGATCTCGGCCTTTTCGGACGCCAGGGCCTGGCGCTCGCCGGTGACGATGTCGGGCTCTTGCGGCTGCCCCGCGGCCGGCGGCGGGCCGAGCGTCCCGATCCGGTTGTTGATGTCGGTGAGACGCGAACGGAAGGCGAGCGCGCTGGTCAGCGCTGCCCGAGACATTTCCTCCAGCTGCAGCCGGATTTCCACCAGCGAGGCATCGTCCTCGCTGTCCTGCTCGATTTTCTTCTCGAGACTGTCGGTTTTGGCGGTCAGATCCTGGATCGCCTTCTGCTGGTCGGTGATCAGGCCTGCCGCGCCCTGGCCGATCGCCTGCGCCAGCGCTTCGAACGACGGCATCGCCGCGACGACAAGCGCAAGGATCAGGATCAGGCGGAGCAATCGAAAAAACATCTGTGGTCTGGCGACTCGCGGCAAAGGCCGGTTCTGAAAACCCATCCTTGATAAAGACGCTGTTATGATGGGGCAAGCCATCCCGGCTGGCGCGCTTTCGGAGTCGGCCAGTCGAAAAGCGATGGCGCAATCTTGGCTTTGCGGCAGCGGCCTGCTCTATAGTCTGCCGCATTGCACAAACGGATGGCTGCCACGCAGTCCCATCCGAAGCTCATGACAGGCTCCAAAGAATGGCCGAATACTCAGCCTTTTCGCTCCTCAAGAACGCTTTCACCGGAAACAAGGACTGGAAGCCCGCATGGCGCAAGCCGGACCCGAAGGCGTCCTACGATGTCATTGTCATCGGCGGTGGCGGTCACGGGTTGTCGACGGCCTACTACCTCGCCAAGGAGCACGGCATCACCAATGTCGCGGTGCTGGAAAAGGGCTGGCTCGGCTCCGGCAATGTCGGCCGCAACACCACGGCGGTGCGCTCCAACTACCTCCTGCCGTCCAACACGCGCTTCTACGAGCACTCGATGAAGATGTGGGAGAACCTGTCGCACGACCTCAATTACAACGTCATGTTCTCGCAGCGCGGCTGCCTGAACCTCGCGCATACGCCGGCCCAGTTCGATGACTACGCCCGGCGCGGCAACGCCATGCGCCATCTTGGCGTCGATGCCGAACTGATGACGGTGGCCGAGATCAAACGGCTGGTCCCGGCTCTGGACGTTTCCGGGTCGGCGCGCTTCCCGATCTTGGGTGGGCTGATGCAGCCGCGTGCCGGCAGCGCCCGCCACGACGCCGTCGCCTGGGGCTACGCGCGCGGCGCCGACCGTCGCGGCGTCGACATCATCGAGAATTGCGAGGTTAAAGGCTTCCTGCGCGACGGCGACCGCATCACCGGCGTGTCGACGACGCGCGGCGAAATCCGCGCCAAGAAGGTGGCGGTTGCGGTCGCCGGAAGCACCGGTCGGGTCATGCAGCTTGCCGGCATCGACAAAATGCCGATCGAGAGCCACGTGCTGCAGGCCTTCGTGACGGAATCGCTGAAACCCATCATCGACACGATCCTGACCTTCGGCATGGGTCACTTCTACATTTCGCAGTCGGACAAGGGCGGCCTCGTCTATGGCGGCGACCTCGACGGCTACAACAGCTACGCCCAGCGCGGCAGTCTGCCCATTGTCGATGAGGTGATGAGCGAGATGCTGGCGCTGTTTCCGGGCCTCGCCCGCGTGCGCATGCTGCGCTCATGGGGCGGCGTCTGCGACATGACGATGGACGGTTCGCCAATCATCACCACCGGGCCGCTGCCCGGCATGTATCTCAACTGCGGCTGGTGCTACGGCGGCTTCAAGGCGACGCCGGCATCCGGCTGGTGCTTTGCCTGGACCATTGCCAAGGACGAGCCGCACGACTTCAACGCGCCCTTCACGCTCGACCGCTTCTATCGCGGCCTTGTCATCGACGACAAAGGCCAAGGCGCGACGCCCCGGCTGCATTAGGTAGAAGAAAAAATGCTGATCACCTGTCCCTATTGCGGCCCGCGCGACGTTATCGAATTCACGTATCAGGGTGACGGCAACCGCCAGCGTCCGCAACCTTCTTCGCAGGACCTCGACGCCTGGAACGCCTATGTCTACGACCGGCTGAACCCGGCCGGCGACCACAACGAGATCTGGCAGCACTCCGGCGGCTGCCGCGCCCATCTCAGGGTCGTGCGCAACACACTGACGCATGAGATTTCGAGCAGCGGCTTCGCGCGCGGCGACCACAAAGCCGCCGCGCGGCACAAGTCGGAGGCCAAGTCGTGAGCCCGCGCCGCGCCGAAACCGGTGGCCGCATCGACCGGCTGCGCACCATCCGCTTCACCTTCGACGGCACGCCCTACACCGGCTATGCCGGCGACACGCTGGCCTCGGCACTGCTCGCCAACGGCGTCACGCTGTTCGGGCGCTCGTTCAAGTACCATCGCCCGCGCGGCGTGCTGACCGCCGGCGTCGAGGAGCCGAACGCGCTGGTGACGGTGCTGCGCGGCGAGGTTCGCGAACCGAACATCGCCGCCACCATGGTCGAGATCTATGACGGGCTGGTGGCCGTCAGCCAGAACCGCTTCCCGTCGCTTGCCTGGGACGTTAACGCCATCAACCAGCTCGGCGGCAAGATCCTGTCGGCCGGCTTCTACTACAAAACCTTCATGGGTCCGGTGATCGGCCCGCTCAAAGGCACCCGCTTCTGGATGTTCTGCGAGCACTTCATCCGCCGCGCCGCCGGCCTCGGCAGAGCCGGCACCGCTGCCGATCCGGAGCGCTACGAGCGCATGAACGCCTTCTGCGAAGTGCTGGTGGTCGGCTCCGGCCCGGCCGGATTGATGGCCGCCAGGGCCGCCGCCGATCAGGGCCAGCGCGTCATCCTCTGCGAGCTGGAGCCGCATTTCGGCGGCTCGGCCAACTGGTCCGGCGAGACCATCGACGGCACGCCGGCGGCGGACTGGGCGGCGCGCGCCGTCGGCCAGCTCGAAGGCCATGACAATGTCCGTCTGCTGCCGCGCACCACGGTCTGGGGTTACTATGACGGCAACACGCTGGCTGCACTCGAACGAGTCACCGACCACAAGGAGGCCCCCGCCAAGGGCGAGCCACGTCATCGCTACTGGGCGATCCGCGCCAAATCGGTGGTGCTGGCCACCGGCTCCTTCGAGCGGCCGCTGGTGTTCCCCGGCAACGACCGGCCTTGTGTCATGCTGGCGCATGCCGCCGAGCGCTACGCCAACGAGTTTGGCGTGCTGCCCGGCGACAGGATCGCGCTGTTCACCAACAATGACAGCGCCTATCGCTCGGCGCTGGCGTTGAAGTCGGCGGGCGCTGCGATCGTCGCCATCATCGATGTTCGCCAGGACCTGTCGAGCGAGATGCGCAAGCTGGCCACCGATGCCGAGGCCGAGATCCTGTCCGGTCATGCCGTGGTCTCCACCGAAGGCGGCAAGGCGCTTTCCGGCCTCAAGGTGCAGCGTTTCGACATGGTGAGCGGCGCGCTGACCGGCGATGCGCGCAGCATCCATGCCGACTGCCTGCTGATGTCGGGCGGCTGGTCGCCGACCATCCACCTCGCCAGCCAGGCCGGCGCCAAGGCGGAGTGGGACGCCGCGCGCCAGGCCTTCCTGCCGCCGAAGCCGACGCAGAAATGGGTCGGCGCCGGCGCCTTCATCGGCAGCTTCTCGACCGCCGAGGCCATCGCCGAGGGCCGCGCCGCCGGTCTTTCGGCCGCCGGAGCGACAGGCGCGCCGACGGCCTTGCCGGTCGTGGACGCCGCTCCCGGCGATCCCGATCCGGCGCCGGTGTTCGAGATCAGGGCGAAGGGAAAAAGCTTCGTCGATTTCCAGCACGACGTCACCGCCGAAGACGTGCGCCTTGCCCATCGCGAAGGCTTCGTCTCGGTCGAGCACCTGAAGCGCTACACCACGCTCGGCATGGCGACCGACCAGGGCAAGAGCTCCAACGTGCCGGGCCTCGCCATCATGGCCGAGGCGCTCGGCAAGCCGATTCCCGAAGTCGGCACGACGCGCTTCCGCCCGCCCTATTCGGCGGTGTCGATCGGCTCGCTCGCAGCGGAGCGCTTCGGCGATTTGAAGCCCGAGCGGCTGACGCCGATGCATGACTGGCACATCGCCAATGGCGCGACCATGTATTCGGCCGGGCTCTGGTATCGGCCGATGATCTACAGCCATGCCGGCGAGACGATCGAGCAAGCCTATGTGCGCGAAGCCAAAGCGACCCGCGATAGCGCCGGCATCGTCGACGTCTCGACGCTGGGCAAGATCGCCGTGCAAGGGCCGGACGCGGCCGAGTTCCTCGACCGCGTCTACACCAACATGTTCTCGACGCTCGCTGTCGGCAAGGCCCGCTACGGGCTGATGCTGCGCGAGGACGGGCTGGCCTTCGACGACGGCACCACCTGGCGGCTCGGCGAGCAAGATTTCCTGATGACCACCACCACGGCCAATGCCGGCAAGGTGATGCAGCATCTGGAATATTTCCTCGACGTCATCTGGCCGGAGCTGAAGGTCACTGTCACTTCGGTCACCGACGAATGGGCAGGTGCTGCCATCGGCGGCCCGAACGCGCGCGCAATCCTCGCCGCTTGCGTCAAGGGTATTGCCGTCGACAATGCCACTCTGCCCTTCATGGGCATCGTGCACGGCGAGATCGCGGACGTGCCCGTTATGATCTGCCGGCTCTCCTTCTCCGGCGAAATGGCCTTCGAAGTCTATTCCGGCGCCGGCTATGGTACCCATGTCTGGGAAGCCTTGATCGAGGCCGGACAGCCGTTCGGACTGGTCACCTATGGGCTCGAGGCGCTGGGCACGATGCGCATCGAGAAAGGCCACGTCACCGGCGCCGAGATCGACGGCCGCACCACAGCGCGCGACCTGCATCTCGACTGGATGCTGTCGAAGAAGAAACCTTTCATCGGCTCGGCGATGATGGACCGCGAGGGCCTGATCGCCCCTGACCGGCTGCAGCTCGTCGGCCTGGTTTCGCTCGACAACCGGCCGCTCAACGGCGGTGCGCATATCGTCGAGGAGCTCGACCAAGCCAATCCGCACGGTTCCATCGGCCACATCACCGCCTGCTGCTACTCGCCGGCGCTCGGCAAGCACATCGCGCTGGCGCTGGTCAGCGGCGGCAAGGCGCGGCACGGCTCGCGCGCCTTCGTCTCCGATCCGCTGCGCAACCGGTTCGGGCCGATCGAGATCGTCTCCAACCACTTCTACGATCCGGACGGGAGCCGCATGCATGGTTGAACGTCAATCGCCGCTTGAGCCGGAGTACCATCCGGGCTCGCATGGAAATTTCGAACATGGCGTCGACGTAATCCTGTCCGAGACGCGGCCGGGCTCGATCCTGCAGCTCGCCGCATGGCCGGGCGAAGAGAAGCGGCTGATGTCGGCAATATACAAGGCCACGGGTCTTGCCCTGCCGGACGGCGCGGGCGGCGGCGTCACCGACGGCGCCAGATCGGCATTCGGCTTCGCACCCGGCAAGTTCACCGTGGTCGACGAAGCCGAGGGCCTGGCTGCGGCGTTCTCTGGCGTCGTCACCCCGGCCATCGGCACCGTCACCGACCTGTCGCACGGCCGCACCGCGATCCGCATCGCCGGGCCGAAGGCCGAATGGGTGCTGGCGAAATTCTTCGCCATCGACTTTGCGCTGCCGGCCTTCCCGATCGGCGCCGGCCGCTCGACCACCCATCACGATGTCTTCGCGCAGATTCAGCGCACCGGCGCCGACCAGTTCGACATCTACGTGTTCCGCTCCTTCGCCCGCTCGTTCTGGAAGGCGCTCTGCCATGCCAGCGAGGAAGTCGGCTACGAGGTGCAATAAAACTCTGCCGGCTGTCCGCTTGGCACTATCGACCGGCACAACTGCTGCTTGAGCGTTGGGCCAGCTGGGAGGATAGATAGGAATCACGGGCACATGCTGAGGCATGCGCTCGTCCAGGCAACCGGCTCGACAATATCCTTCCATGACCGCAGAGACTTCGGCGACAGCCACAACCCGCTTTGCCCCGGCGGGCGAGGCGTCGATGCTATTGCCGGCGACGGTCGCCTGCGGCGTGTTCATGACCAGCCTCGACCAGAATGTCGTGGTCACCGCACTGCCCAGCATCGGCGAGAGCCTTTCCCGGCCACCGAGCCAGCTCGGGCTTCTGATCACCGTCTATGTCGCCAGCCTGATCATCTCGATGCCGGTCGGCGGCTGGGCCGCCGACCGTTTCGGCCTGCGCAACGTCTACTGCTTCGCCTTGCTGGTGTTCGCCGCTTCATCGGCGCTCTGCGGACTGTCCAACGACATCTGGACGCTGGTCGGCGCCCGCGCGCTGCAAGGTTTCGGCGGCGCATTGATGGGTACGCTCGGCCAGGTCGTGATCCTGTCGACCTTCCCGCGCAGCCGCACGCTGAAGATCAACATGTATATCTCGCTGGCCGGGCAGTCCGGACCGTTGGTCGGCCCGCTCGTCGGCGGCGCGCTGACCACCTACGTCTCGTGGCGCTGGATCTTCTTCATCAACGTGCCATTCGCGCTGGCGGCGGCCGTCCTTGCCGCCTCGCTGTTTCCGACGGTCACCAAACCGGTGCGCACGCCGTTCGATTTTGCGGGCTTCCTGCTGGTCGGCAGCGGCATGGTCCTGCTGGTCTTCGGCATGGACTCGCTTGCGGCGAAAGATGCAGCCGGCAGCATGATCGCGGCCGAGCTGGCACTGGCGATCGTCATCCTGACGCTTGCCTCCTTCTACTGCCTGCGTGCCCGCAACCCCCTGCTTGACCTAAAGCTCCTGCGTATCCGCACCTTCCGCATCTCCTTTCTTACCGGCGGCGGGCTGGACACGATCGGTCTTAGCTCGGTCGTCTTCCTGCTGCCGCTGATGTTCCAGCTCGGCTTCGGCATGAGCGCGGTGCAGGCGGGATCGCTGACCTTCGTTGCTGCGATCGGATCGCTGATCATGCGTGTCTTCATGCCGCGCCTGCTCAATCGCTTCGGCTTCCGCCGTGTGCTGGTCATCAACACGCCGATCGTTGCCGCGATGGTTGCGGGCTTCGCCTTGATCCAGGCGACCACACCCGTATGGATCGTGCTTGCCTATATCTTCGCCTTCGGTGTTTTGCGCTCGGCGCAGTGGGCTTCGACCGGCAACCTCGCCTATTCCGACATCGCGCCGGAACAGCTCGCCCGCTTCAGCGCCCTCTACTACATCCTTTGGCAGCTGGCGGTGGCGATCAGCGTCGGACTGGCGGCCGCGTTGCTGTCCTTCCTGGCCGGCGGCGGCCCGGCCGTGACCAACGACTTCCGCATCCTGTTCGTGATCGAAGGCGTCATCACGCTGTGCGCGCTGTTCGCCTATCTCAGGCTGACGCCGCAGGACGGCGCCCATGTCAGCGGCCATGGCGCGCAAATGAGCGTGGAGTAAAGCAAATCCAGGAAAAGTGTGAGGCAGTTTTCCCGGGAAAAGCGCGTAGCGCTTTCCCCAGGGAATTGCGTCAAAACAAAAAGTCGGCCGAGGCACCGCCTCACTCGCTGAACGTCACCCATTCTTCCAGCGGCACGCGGTCGGTGCGGAACTCGTTTTCGGGCTTCGACGTGTCCTCATGGCCGAGTGCCATGCCGCAGACGACAATCTCTTCGTCGGGAATGTTGAGCACCGGCCTGATCTGCCGGTGGTATGGCGCGAAGGCGGCTTGCGGGCAGGTGTGCAGGCCCCTGCCCCGCGCCGCCACCATGATGTTCTGCAGAAACATGCCGTAGTCGATCCACGAGCCCTGGTTCAGCCGCCGGTCGATGGTGAAGATCATGCCGACCGGCGCGTCGAAGAAGACGAAGTTGCGGTCGTGCTGGGCGCGCATCCTGTCGACCTCGCGCCGGCCGATGCCGAGCGCGCCGTAGAGGCCGAAGCCGTTGGCGCGGCGACGGGTGAGATAGGGCTCGAAGAACTGGGTGGGATAGTAGCGGTACTCGTCCCATTCGGCCTTCTCGGCGCGGATGCCCGAGTTGAGGATGGCGTCGGTTATGCGCTGCTTGATCTCGCCCTTGGTCACATAGACCCGCCAGGGCTGCATGTTGGTGCCCGAAGGCGCGCGCGCGGCGACCCCGAGAATGGCGCGGATGGTCTCGTCGTCGACCATGTCGGGCAGGAAGGCGCGAACCGATCGACGCGACGTGATCGCCTCGTCTACGATCGCCGCGTCCTTGGCAATCCGGGCGTTGTTTTCCAGCATGGGCCGTCCCTTGACGCATGGCCTCGGAAAACCGGGACCGGCTTCCGGATAGGACCCACGCGCGAATTCCAAATACCTGGTCCTCGACCCGACGTCCCCATCCGCCGTTCGTGGGTCGAGCCTTTGCATGAACCGTCAAAATGGCGCAAGCAAATCTTGTGGTCTTGTGAAAATCCTCTTGATTTTTTCATCATGCTGGTCTCTCATGAAATTTGTCCGGAATTTTTCATAGAGAGAATGGCTTGACCTCAACCGCCGTCAGATCGGAGCAGGAGAACAGCGAACGGCTGCTGGCTGGCGACATCCGCGCGTTGCGCAAGGCGCGCGGGCTGACGCTGGCCGAGATCGGCCTGAAGCTCGGCCGCTCCGTTGGCTGGGTCAGCCAGGTCGAGCGCGGCCTGTCGATCCCTTCGCTCGGTGACCTCAGGGCCTTCGCCGACCTGTTCAGCGTGCCGGTCAGCCTGTTCTTCAGCCACGACGTGCCGATTGAAAAAGAGCGCGGCGTGGTGGTGCGCGCCGGCAACCGCCGCAGGCTTGGCACAAGCGATTCCGGGCTGGTGGAGGAGCTTCTGTCACCCGATCTCGGCGGTAGCTTCGAGATGCTGCGTTCGGTCTTCGCGCCGGGCGCTGAGTTGAAGATCGAGGCACGTCGGCCGACGGAGGAAGCGGGCTATGTCGCGTCCGGCACCTTCGACATAGAGATATCGGGCGTCTGGCACCGGCTTGCCGAGGGCGACTCCTTTCGCTTCGACGGCAAGCCGTTCCGCTGGCGCAATCCCGGCGCCGAGCCGGCGGTGGTCATCTGGGTGGTTTCGCCGCCTGTATATTGATTGAAGTTGGAGGAGAACATGGCCGGTTTGCCGACCACGGCACGCGTGGTGATCATCGGAGGCGGTGTCGTCGGCACCTCTTCGCTCTACCACCTTGCCAAGGCGGGCTGGACCGACTGCGTGCTCTTGGAAAAGAACGAGCTGACCTCCGGCTCGACCTGGCACGCCGCCGGCAACGTGCCGACCTTCTCCTCATCATGGTCGCTGATGAACATGCAGCGCTATTCGACCGAGCTCTATCGCGGGCTGGCCGACGCGGTCGACTATCCGATGAACTACCACGTCACCGGCTCGCTCAGGCTCGCCCACACAAGCGAGCGCATGCAGGAGTTCCAGCGCGCCAAGGGCATGGGCCGCTACCAGGGCATGGACATCGACGTCGTCGGGCTCGACGAGATCAAGCGCCGCTACCCGTTCATCGAAACGCATGAGCTGAAGGGCGCGCTCTACGATCCGAGCGACGGCGACATCGATCCGGCGCAGTTGACGCAGGCGCTGGCCAAGGGCGCGCGCGACATGAGGGCAAAGATCATCCGCTTCTGCCCGGTCACCGGCGTGCGCCGCGAGAACGACGAATGGGTGGTCGAGACGGCGCAGGGCGAGATCCGTTGCGAGATCGTCGTCAACGCCGCCGGCTACCGTGCCGCCGAGGTCGGAAAAATGTTCGGCCGCGAAGTGCCGATGATGGTGATGAGCCATCAATACATATTGTTCGAGGAGATCCCCGAGCTCGCCGCCTGGAGCAAGGAACAGGGGAAAAAACTGCCACTGCTGCGCGACGTCGACACCTCCTACTATTTGCGCCAGGAAAAGACCGGCATGAATCTCGGGCCCTATGAGCGCAATTGCCGCGCGCACTGGGCGACCCACAACGACCCGATGCCGGAGGATTTTTCCTTCCAGCTGTTCCCCGACGATCTCGACCGTCTCGAGCACTACCTCGCCGACGCCGTCGCCCGCGTGCCGATCCTCGGCACCGCCGGCCTGTCCAAGGTCATCAACGGCCCGATCCCCTACGCGCCGGACGGCAACCCATTGATCGGTCCGATGCCGGGCGTCCCCAACGCCTTCGAGGCCTGCGTCTTCACCTTCGGCATCGCTCAAGGCGGCGGCGCCGGCAAGGTGCTGGCCGAATGGGTCACGCAAGGCCAGACGGAATGGGACATGTGGTCCTGCGACCCGCGCCGCTTCACCAGCTTTGCCGCCGCACCCGACTATTGCGTCGCCAAGGGCATGGAGATCTACGGCAATGAATATGCCATCCAGTTCCCGCGCCATGCCTGGCCCGCGGCACGCGACCGCAAGCTTTCGCCGCTGCATGATCGCATCAAGGCGCTCGGCGGCCGCTTCGACGCCTACAATGGCTGGGAGCGTGCGACGTGGTATGCACAGCCGGGCGACGATGTCTCGGAGGAATCGACGCTGACCTTCCGCCGCGACGGGCCGTGGCAGCACCGCGTGCGTGAAGAGTGCCTGGCGGTGCGCGATGCTGCCGGCATTCTGGACCTGCCGGGCTTCTCCCGTTTCAACCTCGAGGGGCCGGGTGCCGCTGAATGGCTGGCGCTACAGGTCACTGGCCTGGTCCCGAAGCCGGGCCGCATCGGCCTCGTCTATTTCTCGGACGACAAGGGCCGCATCGTCACCGAAATGTCGGTCGTGCGCCATGGCGAGGACCACATGACGCTGATCACTGCGGCAGTGGCGCAATGGCACGATTTCGAATGGCTGAAGTCACGCATGCCGAAGAATGCGCCATTCACGCTGATCGACCGGACCGAGGAATATTCGACGCAGATCCTCGCCGGCCCCAACTCGCGCAAGATCCTCGCCGAGGTTTGTGCCGCTGACCTTTCGCTCCCCTGGCTCACCCATCAGGAAACCAGCATTGCCGCACGCTGGGCGAAGCTGGTGCGCGTGTCCTTCGCCGGCGAGCTCGGCTGGGAGATCCATACCAAAGTCGGCGACACCGCGACGGTCTTCGACGCCGTCTGGGCCGCCGGCCAGAAGCACGGCCTGAAACCGTTCGGGATGTATGCGCTGGATTCGCTCAGACTGGAAAAAAGCTACCGCGCCTGGAAGGGCGATCTGTCGACCGACTATTCGATCTTGCAGGGTGGGCTGGAGCGCTTCGTCAAATGGGACAAGCCCGCCTTCCGCGGCAAGGCAGCACTGCTGAACGAGAAGCAGCAAGGCGTGAAGAAGCGTTTCGTCACGCTGGTCGTCGAGAATCCTGGCGATTGCGATGCGCCTTATATGTCGACGCTTTGGCATGACGGCCAGATCGTCGGCGAGACGACGTCCGGCGGCTGGGGTCATCGCATCGACAAGTCGATCGCGCTCGGCATGCTGCGCGCCGACCTGACAGAGCCCGGAACCGCTGTCGAGGTCGAGATCTTCGGCGACCGTTTTCAGGCGGTCGTGCAGAAGGACGAGCCGCTGTGGGATGCGAAGAACGAAAGGCTGCGCGCATGAAGACGGTCATCCTCACCGATGGCGGCATGGGCCAGGAACTGGTCCGCCGCAGCAAGTCCGAACCGACGCCGCTGTGGTCGGCCAGGGTGCTGATCGACGAACCGGATCTGGTGCGCGACCTGCATGCGGAATTCATCCGTGCCGGCGCCCGCGTCATCACCATCAACACCTATTCGGCGACACCGGAGCGGCTCGCGCGGGAAGGCGCGGAAGACCTGTTCAAGCCGCTGCAGAAGCGCGGCATCGAGCTGGCAAGGCAGGCCGCCGAGCAAGCCGGAGAGGCAACCATCGCCGGCTGCCTGTCGCCATTGTTCGGCAGCTATGCACCGGCGCTGACCATCTCTTACCAAGAGACGCTCGACACCTATCGCCGCATCGTTGCCGAGCAGGCGGAAGGCGTCGATCTCTTCCTGTGCGAAACCATGGCCTCGACCGACGAGGCCCGCGCCGCCGTCACCGCGGCAACGGAAAGCGGCAAGCCGGTTTGGGTGTCGTGGACGCTCGCCGACCATGGCGCGCCGCGCCTGCGCAGCGGCGAGGCGATCGCGGCGGCGTCCGGCGCGCTCGACGGCCTGCCCCTCGCCGCACGGCTGATCAATTGCTGCCGGCCCGAAGCCGTCAGCGCCGCGCTCCCCGACCTGATCGCGCTCGGCGGCCCCGTCGGCGCCTATGCCAATGGCTTCACGTCGGTCGAGGCGCTCAAGCATGGCGGCACCGTCGAGGTTCTGCATGCGCGCCACGACCTCGATCCGGCGGCCTATGCCGACCAGGCGATCGGCTGGGTCGAGGCCGGTGCTAGCATCGTTGGCGGCTGCTGCGAGGTCGGCCCAACCCACATCGCCGCGCTGCGCGACCGGCTCGAACAGGCCGGCTACCAGATTTCGGGAGTTCAATGATGCCCAGACCATCTTCGCGCATTAACGGCATCGTGCCTTCGGGCAAGGACGGCTGGGAGGTTCATTTCGCCGCCTGGACCCGTAAGCAGGCCGGCGAGGACATCATCATGCTGTCGGTCGGCGACCATGATTTCGATACGCCGGACCAGACCATCGAAGCCTGCGTGACCGCAGTTCGCGGCAGCAACCATCACTACACGCCGCTTCCCGGCCTGCCGCGCCTGCGCAAGGCAATGGCGGCGGCCTCGACCGCTTGCACCGGCATCCCGACAAGCCCCGACCAGGTCATCGCTACACCCGGCGGTCAGGCAGCGCTCTACGCCGCCGTGCAGGCCGTGCTTGACAAGGGCGACCATGCCATCGTGGTCGCCCCTTACTACGCGACCTATCCCAACACCTTCAGCGCAGCCGGCGCCGACTTCACCGTCGTCGAGACCCCTGCTGCTGATGGTTTCCAGCCACACGCCGCCGACATTCGTGCGGCAATCCGGCCGAACACGCGCGCCATCCTCATCAACACGCCGAACAACCCGACGGGCGCGGTCTATTCGCGCCAGCACCTCGAAGAGCTGGCCCAGATATGCCGGGAGCATGATCTTTGGCTGCTGTCCGACGAGGTCTACTGGACCTTGGGCGGCGGTGAGCATTTGTCGCCGCGCGCCCTGCCCGGCATGGCCGAGCGCACGCTGGTCATCAATTCGATGTCCAAGAGCCATGGCATGACCGGCTGGCGCATGGGCTGGCTGACCGGCCCGGAGACGATGATCTCGCTGCTGGTCAACCTCAATCTGGTGACCACCTACGGCCTGCCGGCCTTCATCAGCATCGCTTGTGCCGAGGCGCTCGAGAACGGCTATGGCGTCAGGGAGATCGCCGAACGCTATGCGGTGCGGCGCACCGTCTTCCTCGACGCCATGCGCGGCATGAACGACGTCACCGTGCGCGGCTCCGAGGGCGGCATGTATGTCATGCTCGATATCAGTGCCATCGAGCCCGACGATGAGAAATTCGCCTTTGCCTTCCTCGACGCGGAAAAGGTCGGGGTTATGCCGGGCTCCAGCTTCGGCGAGGCCGCCGCCGGCCATATCCGCGTCAGCCTCTGCCAGCCCGAACCGGTGCTGCTGGAAGCAGCACGGCGCCTGCGCCGTTTCGTGTCCAGCTACCGCCGCGAGGCCGCATGAGCGCCAAGACCATCCCCACCAAGGCGCGCGCGGTCATCATCGGCGGCGGCGTCTCCGGCTGCTCGGTCGCCTATCATCTCGCCAAGCTCGGCTGGACCGACATCGTGCTGCTCGAGCGCAAGCAGCTGACATCGGGCACGACCTGGCATGCCGCCGGCCTGATCGGCCAGTTGCGCGGCTCGCAGAACATGACCCGGCTGGCGAAATATTCGGCCGACCTCTACGTCAAGCTGGAAGCCGAGACCGAGGTCGGCACCGGCATGCGCCAGGTCGGCTCGATCACCGTGGCGCTGACCGAGGAGCGCAAGCACGAAATCTACCGGCAGGCATCGCTGGCCCGCGCCTTCGACGTCGATGTGCGCGAGATTTCGCCTAATGAAGTCAAGCAGATGTACCCACATCTCAATGTTTCCGATGTGGTCGGCGCGGTGCACCTGCCGCTCGATGGGCAATGCGACCCGGCCAACATCGCCATGGCGCTGGCCAAGGGCGCACGCCAGCGCGGCGCGACCATCATCGAGAATGTGAAAGTCACCAAGGTCCACAACAAGAATGGCCGCGTCACCGGCGTGTCCTGGGCGCAAGGCGAAGAGCAAGGCACGATCGATACCGAAATCGTCGTCAATTGCGCCGGCATGTGGGCGCGCGAGCTCGGGGCACAGAATGGCGTCACCATACCCCTGCATGCCTGCGAGCATTTTTATCTGGTGACCGAGCCGATCCCCGACCTCTCGCGCCTTCCGGTGCTGCGCGTGCCGGACGAATGCGCCTACTACAAGGAGGACGCCGGCAAGATGATGCTCGGCGCCTTCGAGCCGGTGGCAAAACCCTGGGGCATGGACGGCATCCGCGAGGATTTCTGCTTCGACCAGCTGCCCGAAGACATGGAGCATTTCGAGCCGATCCTCGAAATGGGCGTCAACCGCATGCCGATGCTGGCGACCGCCGGCATCCACACTTTCTTCAACGGTCCCGAGAGTTTTACCCCTGACGACCGCTATTATCTCGGCGAAGCGCCCGAGCTTTCGGGCTACTGGATGGCGACCGGCTACAATTCGATCGGCATCGTCTCCTCTGGCGGGGCCGGCATGGCGCTGGCGCAGTGGATCAACGACGGCGAAGCACCGTTCGACCTCTGGGAAGTCGACATCCGCCGCGCCCAGCCGTTCCAGAAGAACCGCCGCTATCTCAAGGAGCGCGTCTCCGAAACGCTCGGCCTGCTCTATGCCGACCATTTTCCGTATCGCCAGATGGCGACCTCGCGCGGCGTTCGCCGCTCGCCCTTGCATGAACAGCTGAAGGCGCGCGGCGCCGTGTTCGGCGAAGTCGCCGGCTGGGAGCGCGCCAACTGGTTCGCGCGTGAGGGACAGGAGCGCGAATACCGCTATTCCTGGAAACGGCAGAACTGGTTCGACAACCAGCGCGAGGAACATCTCGCGGTCCGCATCGGCGTCGGCCTGTTCGACATGACATCGTTCGGCAAGATCCGCGTCGAGGGTCGGGACGCCTGCGCCTTCCTGCAAAGGCTCTGCGCCAACGACATGGACGTCGCGCCGGGCAAGATCGTCTACACCCAGATGCTCAACCAGCGCGGCGGCATCGAAAGCGACCTCACCGTCTCGCGTCTGTCTGAAACCGCCTACTTCCTCGTCGTGCCCGGCGCGACGCTGCAGCGCGACCTCGCCTGGCTGCGCAAGCATCTGGCCGATGAATTCGTCGTCATCACCGATGTCACCGCTGCCGAAGCCGTGCTCTGCCTGATGGGACCGGATGCGCGAAAACTGATTCAGAAGGTGAGCCCAAGCGATTTCTCCAACGAAACCAATCCGTTCGGGACATTTCAGGAGATAGAAATCGGCATGGGCCTCGCCCGCGCCCATCGCGTCACCTATGTCGGCGAACTCGGCTGGGAGCTTTATGTCTCGACCGATCAGGCACCCCATGTCTTCGAGGCGATCGCCGATGTGGGTGCCGATGTCGGCCTGAAACTCTGCGGCCTGCATACGCTGGACTCCTGCCGCATAGAAAAGGCATTCCGCCATTTCGGCCACGACATCACCGACGAGGACCATGTGCTGGAGGCCGGTCTCGGCTTCGCGGTGAAGACGGCCAAGGGCGATTTCCTCGGCCGCGATGCGGTGCTGAAGAAGAAGGAGGCTGGCCTATCACGGCGGCTTGTACAGTTCCGCCTAAAGGACCCGCAACCCTTGCTCTTCCACAACGAGGCGATCCTGCGCGACGGCAAGATCGTCGGCCCGATCACCTCGGGCAGTTACGGCCATCATCTCGGTGGCGCCATGGGGCTGGGCTACGTGCCCTGCAAGGGCGAGAGCGAGGCAGAGGTGCTGGCCTCGTCCTACGAGATCGAGATCGCCGGCGAGCGCTTCGCCGCCGAAGCCTCGCTGAAGCCGATGTATGATCCGAAGGCGGAACGGATGCGCATGTAGCATCGCCCAGCTGGCTGCGCCCCTTCCACGCCGATCGAAATTTTCCTTACCGTGATCTTTGCCGAGGACACTGCTACGCTGCTGTCCTGGCCCAACCGGCATCGCATAATACCGGACGGCCGCAGGGACCGCATTTTGCATGCGGCAACACAACGGAGGGGAAAATGAACACAACAAGCAAGCCGCGCGTCCTTGTCCTTGGGGCGGGCTTCGGCGGCCTCGAACTCACCACCCTGTTGTCCGAGACTTTCGGTGCGGACATCGACGTGACCTTGATCGACAAAAGCGATGCTTTCGTCTTCGGTTTTTCAAAGCTCGACGTCATGTTCGGCCACAAGACGGCGGATGCTGTGCGCATGCCGTACCGCAACTTCGTGAAACCAGGCGTGCGCCTGCTCAGGCAGACGGTCACCGCCATCGATGCCGAAGGGCGGCGGGTCACCACCGATGGCGGCGTCCATGAGGCCGACTTCCTGATCCTGGCGCTCGGCGCCGACTATGATTTCGACGCCACGCCGGGGCTGGCGGGCGCCAACGAATTCTATTCGGTCGCAGGCGCCGAGCGCCTGCGCGACGTGCTGCCCACCTTCACCGGGGGAAAGACCCTCGTCGGAGTCTGCGGCGCACCCTACAAATGCCCGCCGGCGCCCAGCGAATGCGCCCTTATGCTGCACGACTACCTCGTCAATCGCGGTGTTCGTGGTGCCTGCGAGATCAGCTTCGTGCTGCCGTTGCCGAGCCCGGTGCCACCTTCGCCGGAAACGTCGCGAGCGCTGGTGGCGGCCTTCGTCGAGCGCAATATCGGCTTCATACCCGGCCGCCGCGTCGCCTCGATCGACAATGCCCGGAAGGTGGCCGTTCTCGATGACGGGGTCGAGATGCAATTCGACCTGTTCCTCGGCGTCCCCAGGCACCGCGTGCCCGACGTGGTGATTGACAGCGGCATGGCCGAGAACGGCTGGATCCCGGTCAATCCGCGAACCTTGGAAACCCGCTATCCCGGCGTCTACGCAGTAGGCGACGGCGCCAACACCGGCACGCCGAAGGCCGGTGTGTTCGCCGAAGGGGCCGCGCGCGCCGTGGCCAGCGACCTGATCGCCAGGCTGCGCAACACCGGCAGCGGGACACAATATGATGGTTTTGGCACCTGCTATATCGAGTTCGGCGGCGGACGCGTCGGCAAAGTCGAGGTGGATTTCTTCTCCGGCGCAAAGCCGACCGGAACCTACCACGAGCCGTCGGTTGCCTTGCGCGCGGACAAGGAGGTTTTCGGATCGAGCCGCCGTGCCCGCTGGTTCGGACTGTAACGTTCGAAGTCCGCAGCCGATACGGCAAGCAGCTAGAATCGCTCCAGCTTGCGCCGCACCTTGCCCAGAAACGCCGCCCTGGTCGCCGGCGTCGAGGAGTCCATGAGGTAGTGCGCCAGGAAGAACGTCCGGCAGCGCGTGGCGCACAGCGCCCGCATGCCGCGCAGGATGGTCTTGCGGCCCGGCTGGCCGACGACGACGCTCCACCAGGTCGGCGCGCCGCAGGTGGTGATGACGCCGACCCTGGTCACATGGGTCATCAGCGACTTGATCCGCCCCTTGCCCGGCGGCAATTGGAAGGCGACGTCGGTCGCCCACACCCGGTCGAGCCAGCCCTTGAGCATTGCGGGCAGTCCGTACCACCAGGTCGGATAGACGAAGAGGATCGCCTGCGCCCAGCCGAGATGATCGAAATGCGGCTTGAGCGCCGGATCCTGCGGTGCGCGCTCATTGTAGAAGCGCCGCTCCTCGCAGCTCATCACCGGATTGAAATTCTCGGCATAGAGGTCGAGCAGCCGTACCTCCCAGCCCTTCGCCTTCAGCACCTCGACGGCACAGTCGCGGATCGAGGCGCAGAAGCTTTCGGGTACCGGATGGCAATAGACCACCAGAACGCGCATCAGAACGCATCCATGCTGGCGCCGACCTTGGCCATGAATGCCCTACGCGTTTCATCGGTCGACAGGTTCATCGAGTAATGCGCGATATAGGAGACGGAGGCGCCGGGCTTGATGGTGGCACGTAGCATGCGGTTGACCAGCTTGCGCGGCGGATCGCCCATCAGCATGGCGCGGAACCGGCTGCCGCCATAGGTGGTGACGGCGGCCACCTTGCGAATGTTGTGCAGCGACGGCTGCACCTTGCCATCGACTAGCCTGAACGACACGCCGGGCAGGAAAACGCGGTCGAAAAAGCCTTTCAGCATTGCCGGAAAACCGAAGTTCCAGACCGGATAAGACAGCACCAGCGCCTCGGCGCGCAGCACGCGCTCGACATAGAAGGCGGCCGCGTCGCCCTCGCCGCGTTGGTCGTGATAGCCGAGCCGCTCGGCCCGTGTCAGCCGCGGGTCGAAATCCTCGGCATAGAGATCGCAATCGTCTACGGCATGGCCGGCCGCCGTCAGCCGCTCCACGATCGTCCGGTGCAGGCCGGCATTGAAGCTGGTCTCGACCGGATGCGCGTAGAGGACCAGGATCTTCATCAGCCCGCCTTTTGCAGCCCCTTGAACAGGAACGACTTGCCCGAGCGGTAGTCGTAATCAGGGTTTTCCCAGGCGATCATCTTGCCGGGGTTGAGCAGCCCTTGCGGGTCGGTCTCGCGCTTGAAGGCGAGTTGCACCTCGTCGGTCCGCTTCATGCCGCCCTCTTCCAGCGTGTAGCGGTGCGGGTTGAAGATCCAGCAGCCATTGTCCTCATGGATGCGGATGATCTCGTCGAGACGTTCCGCCGTGGTGAAGCGGACCAGCGGCAGGCCGGCCGCGCCGATGGCGCCGTCGAAGCGGATGAATTCGAGATGCGCCGGCACCTCGTCGCCGAAACGGTCGACCATCGCCTTGACGTGGGCGAGATGGTCCGGCGACGGATAGCGCACCTGCAGATAGGTGATCGTCGGATCGACCCGGATCGCACGCAGCGTCGTATGGTTCCAGGTCAGCTCATAGGCCGGCGGCAGTCCCTTGAGGTCAGCCTCCTTGTCGGCCCGGAAGACAATCTCGCCCTTGCTGCTCCTGACGAAGGCGTCAAACGCAGCCATCGCATGCGGCGCGATCATGCACACGACAATGCTCTGCTCGCGCCGGAAGAATTTCTGGTGCCGCTTGAAATAGTCGTACGGGATAGGCGCTGCGATCGGCGTGATCAGTTTCGCCAATATGCCGTCCTGGATTGCGAGGTCGTTGCCGAAGCCGGCTGCTTCCATGAAATCGTCGAAACCGACAATGACGTCGATCCAGTCATAGCTCGACGTCAGCGGCATCTCGACCTCGGTGATGATGCCGTTGGTGCCATAGGCGTGCATGACCTTCAGCACGTCCTCGCCGGTAAGCTCCATGACGCGCGGCTTGGCCTCCATCGTTACTGTCTTGAGCCGGATGACATTGCCGAGATCGCGCAACCCGCCCCAGCGGGTCGAGCCGACGCCGCCCGAACCGCCGGCGACGAAGCCGCCGATCGAGGCGGTGTTGTAGGTCGAGGGCGACATGCGCAGCTCCTGGCCGGAATGCGCGCGCGTCGCTCTGTCGATGTCCGCCAGCACCGCACCCGGCCCGGTGACGACGCGGCCGGGCGCGATTGCCTTGACCGCGTTCATTTCGGCAAGGTTAAGCACCACGCCGCCCGATAGCGGCATGGCCTGCCCGTAATTGCCCGTGCCGCTGCCGCGCGGCGTCACCGGGACGCCATGCCGGTGGCAGGCGGCGAGCACGCGGATGACCTCGTCCTCGCTTTTCGGCGTCACGATCAGGTCGCCAGTGACATGGTCGAGCTGCTGCTTCAGCACCGGGCTGTACCAGTAGAAATCGCGGCTCTTCTGTTGGACGATCGCCGGATGGTCGTCGATCTTCAGCCCGTCGAGGTCACGCTTCAGCGCCGCAATGTCCATCATTCCACCATCAATTCGTCGAGTTCGGCATAGTCCGGCAGCTTGCCTTCGATCGCCCGGCCGTCGCGCACGACGATGCGATCCGATTCCGGCCGAGACAGCAATTCCGTCCAGCTCCGTCCCTTGAAGACGATAAAGTCCGCCGCACCGCCGGCGGCAAGCGTGCCAAAGCCGTCGAGCCGCATCACCTTGGCCGGCGTCGACGCCACGGTTTGCGGCCAGTCGCCGACCGGGTGATCGAAATGCAGGATGCGGGTCGCCATGCGGTAGACTTCCAGCATGTCGAGATCGCCATAGGCATAGAACGGATCGCGCGTGTTGTCCGATGCCACCGCGACTGGGATGCCCCTCGCCTTCATCTCGTGCAGCAGCGTCACGCCGCGCCAGCGCGGCGTGGTGTTGTCGCCGCGCCGATCCTGCAGATAGAGGTTGCACATCGGCAGCGACACCACGGCGAGCCCCGCCTTCGCCACCTTGTCCAGCGTGTCGAGCACGGCAAGGTCGGGCTGGCGCGCCAACGAACAGCAATGGCCGACCAGGATGTTGCACTCGAAACCGTTCCAGAGCGCCGCCTCGGCGATCTTCTTCAGCGAGATCGCCGCGATATCGTCGGTCTCGTCGGCATGGAAATCGAGGTCGAGCCCGTGCTTGATCGCCTCAGAAAACACCTTGTCGAGAAGCTCCTCGAGGTCAGGCACCATATAGGTGACGACGCCGAGCACGCCCTTGGCCGCGGCGACACGTTTCGCCAGTTTCTCGAACCATTTTGTCTCGCGCACGCCTTCGATGCCAAGCAGGCAGGCGGCTTGCAACTCGATGCGGCCGCGCCATTTGTCCCGCATCGTCTCGAACACCGGCCAGGAGATTTCCTCCTGCGGCGCGACGCTGTCGAGATGGGTGCGCAAGGCCTTTGTGCCGTACGCGTAGGCGCAGCGCAGCGAGAAATCCATGCGTCGCGCGACGTCCTCGGCGCTCCAGCGCGCGGCGCGGTCGGCCCCTGTAGCGCTGAGCGCGCCCATGAAGGTGCCGTCGGGATTGGGTCTGCGCGGCCAGATATGGCCCTTGTCGATATGGGTATGGCAGTCGACGAAACACGGCAGCACGATGCGGCCGCCAAGGTCGGTGGCGTCCGCCGGCACCTTCGACCGGCCATGCGCGACGATGCTGGATATCCTGCCGTCAGCGACGGTGATGTCGGCAAGCGCGAAGTCGTCGCTATCGAAGGTCGCGGCCAAGCCCGGCGTCAGCGATGCGTGAAGCCGGACATTGGTAAGGCGATACGAGGCAGAGTCCGGGATCAAGTTCCGCCCCCTGGGATAAGAAAGGCAACCACCCTATCGCTCCTGCTTCAGCGCGCTCTCATGCCAGCGCCGCAAAATGAGATGCGACACCAGCGACAGCACCAGGAAGATCAATATGCCGGCGAGCGAGATCAGGATCAGCGCCGCGAACAGGCGCGGCGCGTTGAGCCGGTAGCCGGCCTCGATGATGCGCGAGGCGAGCCCCGACGACTGCCCCTGCGCGCCGGCGACGAACTCGGCCACGACAGCGCCGATCAGCGACAGGCCGCCGGCGATCTTCAGCCCGCCGAGGAAATAGGGCATTGCCGCCGGCAGCCTGAGGTAGCGCAATTGCTGCCAGCGGGTCGCACCGTTGAGCTTGAATAGGTCGCGCAGATTGCGGTCGACGGAATTGAGGCCGAGAGTGGTGTTGGACAGGATCGGGAAGAAGGCGACAATCCAGGCGCAGAGCAAAAGCTTCACCGTCTGGTTGTCGACATAGATGTTGATCAGCGGAAAGATCGCCACGATCGGCGTCACCTGCAGCACGATGGCAAAGGGAAAGAACGACATTTCCACCCATTTCGACTGCGCGAACAGCACCGCCAGCCCGACTCCGCCGATCACGGCGAGAAGCAGGCTGAGAAAGGTGATCCTGAGCGTCACCAGCAGCGAGGAGAACAACAGCCCGGCATCGTCATAGAGCGTCTGCAGCACGACGCCCGGGCGCGGCAGGATGTATTTCGGGATCTCGTTCCAGACGCAGACGCGGTCCCACAGCCAGATCGCCAGGATCATGATCGCCAGCGGCAGCACCCAGCGACCGATCCGCTCGAGCCGCTCCTGGCGCACGCGACGCGCCTCCTCGGGATCGAGCTTGAGCGCGCTGTCGTCAATGGCCGTCATGATGCGGTCCGGCGGTTGAGTTGATGGCGCCGACCAGCACGTCGGACGCCTGCCGGCAAAGTGCTGCATAGTCGGGCGAGGTGCGAAACGCTTCGTCGCGCGGATAGGGCGCATCGACGGCAAGTTCGGCATGAACGCGGCCAGGCCGCGCCGCCATGACGACCACCCGGTTGGACAGGAACACGCTTTCGAAGACGCTGTGCGTGACGAAGACGACCGTGAAGCGCTCGTCCTGCCACAGTTCCAGAAGATCGTTGTTGAGCTTGAAACGGGTGATTTCGTCGAGTGCGGCGAATGGCTCGTCCATCAACAGGATACGCGGCTTGGTCACCATGGCACGGGCAATCGAGACGCGCATCTTCATGCCGCCGGACAACTCGCGCGGCACGGCGTTCTCGAAGCCGGTCAGATGCACGCGTTCCAGCATCTCCATCACCGCCGGCGCCGCCTTGGCCCGTGACACGCCCTTCAGCCTGAGCGGCAGCCAGACATTGTCGAACACATCAGCCCAGGGCAGCAGCGTCGGCTCCTGGAAGACGAAGCCGATATTCGAGCGGTCGATCGAACCGCGCCAGTCGAGCACGCCGGAGGTCGGCGTCGACAGGCCGGCGATCAGCCTCAGCGCCGTCGACTTGCCGCAGCCGGACGGTCCGAGAAGGCTGAGGAAATCGCCTTCCCGGATGGTGAGATCGACGTCGCTCAGCGCCGTCACGCCGTTGGAAAAGACCTTACCGACATTGCGCAGCGCCAAAAGCATCGGGCCTTCACCCGATGCCACTTCAGGCGCCTGCGCCACTGTCTCCAGCTTCACGATTACTTCTTCAGGTCCAGCCCGACACCCTTGTTGATGAAGGCGAGCGTATAGGCCTTCTTGATGTCGATGCCCGGCTGCGCGACCTTGGCCTTGACCATCTTGTCGTAGAAGCTCTGGATGCGCGCTTCGGTCATCGCGCCGATGCCGAGCTTTTCCGTGTCGCCGGAATCGACCACGCCGAATTTCTTCAGCTGATCGATCGAGAAGGCGATCTGCTCATCCGTCATGTCCGGATTGTCCTTCTTGATCATGTCGTTGGCGGCCTTGTTGTCGCCGTAGAGATAGTTGTACCAGCCCTTGGCCGAGCCATCGACGAAGCACTGAACAACCTCCGGCCGCTTGTCGATCGTCTCCTGCATCACCTCGACCGTGGTCGCATAAGTGTCCCAGCCATAATCGGCGAGCAGGAACTGGTTCGGCACGAAGCCGCCCTGCTTCTGCACGGCGAATGGTTCAGACGTGACATAGCCCTGCTGGATCGACTTCTTGTTGGCGATGAACGGCGCGGGATTGAATGTGTAGGGCACGCGCTTGGCGGCATCGAAGCCGAGCTCGGTGACCATCCACTGGAAGAAGGTCTGCGCGCCCTCGTCGCCGAGGATGTACTGCTCGGCGTTCTTCAGGTCCTCCCATTTGTCCAGCCCCTGCCCAGGCTGGGACATGATGACCTGCGGGTCCTTCTGGAAGTCGGCGGCCACGACGCGCATCGGAATGCCCTGCTGCACGGCATCGAAAGCCGACAGCAAATTGCCGCCCATATAGAAATCGAGCTTGCCGGCGAGCAGCAACGGCCGTCCGCTAACCTGCGGACCGCCCTGCGAAATGGTGACGTCGAGGCCGCAGGCGGCGTAGGTGCCGTCCGCCACCGCCTGGTAGTAGCCACCATGCTCGGGCTCGGCGAGCCAATTGGTGCCGAAGGTGACTTTCTCGTTCGCCGCAGCCCCAAGCGTGCTGGCGGCAAGCAGGACGATTGCGCCCGCCGTGATCTTCTCTTTTCCGTACATCGACACCACCCTCTGTTTGCTCCGGCGCGCCGCGCGCCGGGCTGGACACCATTGGTTCAAGAAGCAAGACACATGCCACCGCCGGGGGCCGCCAGCCTGCGCAGCAGGCGTGCGCCAAGCCATGACGGGTCATGCTGTATGGGAGGCATCGTGCCTATTTTTTGAACGGCTGTCCACAATCGCCCCGATCACATGCACCGCATCTTGAAGCGGCGTGCGATCCGGCCTTAGGCTGCCGAAAACCGGAGATTGCCATGTTCAAATTCCTCACGCCGAAGTCGATCAAGCCGCCCTTCGCCCGCTACAGCCATGGCGTCGAAGTGCCTGCAGGAAAACGCCTGGTGCTGTGTTCCGGTCAGGTCGCGATCACCGCTGACGACCAGATCCCTGAAGATGCCGGCGCCCAGGCCGAACTCTGCTTCCAGAACATTTCGGCGATCCTCGGCGAAGCAGGGCTCGGACTCGGGGATATCGTGCGCATCAACGCCTACGTCACCGACCGCGCATTTCTCAGACCCTACATGGACGTCCGCGATCGGCTGTTTTCCAGCCCGGCGCCGGCCTCGACGCTGATGATCGTCTCTGGCTTTGCCCGGCCCGAATTCAAGGTCGAGATCGAGGTCATCGCCGCGGCATGATCGACAGGCGCTGTCTGGCGCGCTAGGTCTCGGTCACATGAAAGAGGCAAACATGACCGTTGCAAACAGACGCGTGTGGTGGGGCGACTACCGAACCACCGAATACGCCACGATCGACCCGGAAGCGACGATCGCCGTCCTGCCGGTGGCGGCGATCGAGCAGCACGGCTCGCATCTGCCGGTCTCGACCGACACCTCGATCATGAACGGCATGCTGGAAACTGTCATATCGCGCCTGCCCGCCGATCTCGACATCCGCGTCCTGCCGGTGCAAGCGGTGGGCAAGTCGAACGAGCATTTGCATGCGCCAGGCACCCTCACTCTGCCGGCGACGACCCTGGTCGATGCCTGGACCGAACTCGGCCTGTCGGTCGCGCGCGCCGGCGTGAGAAAGCTGGTCGTCGTCAACTCGCATGGCGGCAATGAGGAGATCATGGGCATCATCACGCGCGAACTGCGCGTGCGCGCCAGGATGCTGGCGGTGAAGACGAGCTGGCAGCGCTTTGGCCGCCCGGCCGGCATGTACACCGAACTGGAGGACCGCCACGGCATCCATGGCGGCGATGTCGAGACCTCGCTGATGCTGCACTTCCGCCCGGATCTGGTCGACATGGGCAAGGCCGACAATTTCGTTTCCAACGTCAGCCGAGCGGAAAAGGAATTCGCACTGCTGCGCCACACCGGCACGCATGCCTTCGCCTGGATCGCCAGCGACCTCAACCCGAACGGCGTGGTCGGCGACGCCAGCATCGCCTCCGCGGAGAAAGGCCGGCTGACCGCCGAACACCAGGCCGACGGTTTCATCAGCCTGCTGAAGGATGTCCGCAAGGCGAAGCTCGTCGACTGGCTGACCTAAATCAGCAAAGTCCTGCGAGACGTTCAGCCATCGATCCTGAACTCGAAGGGCGTGCCTTCAAAAGCATCAGCGCCCCGCCCGATCGCCTCTATCGCCCCGATCATGCGGCCATTGCGATCAAGCAAGGCATCGGCGACGGCGATCAGCCGCGGGTTGGGCGTAGCCGAGGGCGACAGCGCCCGCAGCGTCTGCGCCAATTCCGCCTCATCGCGCTTCGGTGCCAGTGCTGCGGCGATGATGTAGGCCGAGGCGGTCGAGCGGCTGATGCCGGCATAGCAATGGACGACCATGGGCTTCGCACGATCCCACTGGCGCGCGAACTGGAGCAGGTTTCGCACATGCTCTTCGCCCGGCATGGTCATGCCTTCCTGGGCGACGGCAATGTCGTGCATCACCAGATGCAGATGGTTCTCCCTGGCGATCGAGGCCGGTCGTATCACTTCGGTGCCGGCGGCAAGCAGCGAGAGCAGACGCTCGGCGCCGGTTCTCGCCACGGTCTCCTCGACTTTCGCCAGCGAACAGACATGGATCATGGCGCGATCTCCTTCGGCCCATCGTCGCGCCGCGCGGCCCAGTCGGCAAGCGCCGATTCGAGCCGCTGCCATTCCTCGTCGGAGCCGGGCAGCCCGGCACGCAGCACCTGTGGCCGGTCGGCAAAATGCCGAAGCAGCACGCCGCGCCCACCAAGCGCGGAAAACAAACCGGCCGCATCCGTAAGGCGAAGATAACGAAACAGCGTCGTTCCGCCAGCAACAGGCGCATCGAAGCGGCCGAACAGCGCGTCGAGCCGCGCCGCATCCTGCGCCAGGCGCTGCCGCATGGTGGTCTGCCAATCCGTGTCGGCCAGCGCGCGGAGGCCGTAGTCGAGCGCAGGGCCGGCGACCGCCCACGGCCCTAATTGCGCCTCCAGCCTCTCGACGGCCAGCGTGTCGGCCAAGGCAAAGCCGAGCCGCAGGCCGGCAAGGCCAAAGAACTTGCCGAAGGAGCGCAGCACCACGATACCGCCCTGCCCGACATCGCCGGCCAGGCTTTCGGCGCGTGGGCCGACATCCATGAACGCCTCGTCGACGACCAGCAGCCCGCCTTTGGCGCGCAATCTTCCGGCAAGCTCGAGCAGCCTGCCGCGGCCGACGACACGGCCATCCGGATTGTTGGGATTGACCACGATGGCGAGGTCGGCCCCGGCCAGCGCCTCGAAATCATCGACCTCGGCCGCCGCATGGCCGGCGATCGCCGCCGCCCTTTTGTGTTCGGCATAGGTCGGCCCAAGCACCAGCGCCTTGCCGGGGCTCACCAGCGAGGCGACGCGCGGCAACAGGATCTGCGTGCCGGGCGCCGCCGCCACATTGGCCGCCGACGGCGCCCCATAGGCGCGCGCCGCGACCTCGGCCAGTTCACGGGCACGCGCCGCTTCCGGCAATCGCGACAGGGTGGTGGCGGGCAAATCGAAAAGCGGATAGGAGTGCGGATTGATACCCGTCGAGAGATCGACGAAAGGCTGTGGCGCGCGAGGGAAGAGCGCGCTCGCCCGGCCAAGGCTTCCGCCATGATCCACTGCAGCCATCGCTCCATCAGAAAGCTTCATGTCGATCCTGATTGCCTTCCTGTCGCTAGCCATCGAACGTATCCTGGGTTACCCGGACTGGCTGTTTGGCGCCATCGGCCATCCCGTCACCTGGTTTGGCAGGCTGATATCCTTTCTCGACCGCAGGCTCAACCACGCCACTGATTCCGACGCGCTGCGTCGCCGCCGGGGCGTCAAGGCATTGCTGGTCATCGTCCTGGTGCCGGCGGCCATCGCTTTCGCCGTGCAAATCCTGCTCTGGCAGATCTTTCCCGCCGGCCTGCTCGTCACGGCAATTCTGGCATCGTCGCTTCTGTCGCAGAAGAGCCTCGCCGAGCATGTCGAGGCAGTGGCCGATGCGCTCGATACAGGCGGGCTGACGCTCGGCCGCATCGCCGTCTCGCACATCGTCGGCCGTGATCCGGAAAAACTCGACAAGCCGGGCATTGCCCGCGCCGCGATCGAGAGCCTGGCCGAGAATTTTTCCGACGGCATCGTCGCCCCCGCCTTCTGGACCGGTGTTTGCGGGCTGGCCGGCGGCGTCGCCTACAAGGCCGCCAACACCGCCGATTCGATGATCGGCCACCGCACCCCGCGCCACGAGGCTTTTGGACGGGCGGCCGCCCGTTTCGACGATTTCATCAACCTGCCGGCCTCGTGGCTGACGGCGCTGCTGATCGTGCTCGCCGCTTTCATCGTCAAAGGCACCGACCCGCGCAACGCCTGGCAGGCCGTGCGGCGCGACGCGAGAAAGCACCGCTCGCCCAATGCCGGCTGGCCGGAAGCAGCAATGGCCGGCGCGCTTGGTCTGGCGCTGGCCGGACCGCGCAGCTATGGCGGCGTTGTCGTCGACGACGCGTTCATGGGCGAAGGCGGCCGGCGCGAGGCCGATAGCACCGACATCAGGCGGGCACTGAAGCTCTACCGGATCGCCGACTATCTGCTGATCGGGCTGTTTGCGATCCTATCGGTGGTGCTCATCTACCTGACGTTCTGAGCCGCGCCTTACCCTCCCCCTTGTGGGAGGGTAAGGCACTCAGAACTCGATCCCCTGCTGCGCCTTCACGCCGGCCGAAAAATGGTGCTTGGTCACGCCCATCTCGGTGACGAGATCGGCGGCCTCGACCAGCGCCGGCTTGGCGTTGCGTCCGGTGACGACGACGTGCAGGCCTTCACGCCGGCCTTTCAGCGCTGCGACCACCTTGTCGAGATCGAGATAGTCATAGCGCAGCGCAATGTTGAGTTCGTCGAGCACCACGAGGCTGATCGACGGATCGGCCATCAGTTCCAGCGCCCTCGCCCAGGCGGCCTCGGCGGCGGCGATGTCGCGCTTCAGGTCCTGCGTTTCCCAAGTGAAACCCTCGCCCATCGCATGCCAGACGACGCGGTCGCCGAAGGCAGCGAAGGCTTCCTTCTCGCCGGTGTGCCATTTGCCCTTGATGAACTGGACGACGCCGACACGCTTGCCGTAGCCGAGCATCCTAAGCGCCAGCCCGAAAGCGGCCGTGGTCTTGCCCTTGCCCGGACCTGTGTTGACGATCAGCAGGCCTTTCTCGATCGTCTTGCCCGCCACCTCGGCATCCTGCACCGCCTTGCGCTTGGCCATCTTGGCGCGATGGCGTTCCTCGTCCTTGGGATCGATATCGGTCATCTCACTTCACCTTCAGCGGCAGCCCCGCCACCATCAGCAGCACCGTGTCGGCAATTGCCGCAACCTGCTGGTTGAGGCGGCCCGCGGCATCTCGAAACCGACGGGCAAGCGCATTGTCCGGCACGATACCCTGGCCGACTTCGTTGGAAACCACAAACCACGGCCCGCGCGGCCGCGACAGCACATCCGCCAGCCGCAGGCATTCGACCTCGACGTCGTTCTCGGCCAGCATATGGTTGGTCAGCCACAGCGTCAGGCAGTCGACCAGCACCGGCTGCCCGTCGGGCAAAGCCGTGAGCGCGCCGACAAGATCGAGCGGCGCGTCCACGGTCGCCCAGCCTTCACCACGCCGCGAGCGGTGCAGCGCGATGCGCTCGCGCATCTCCTGGTCATAGGCTTCCGCGGTGGCGATATAAGTCCAGGGCGCCGGCCCTGCCGTCACCAGAGTTTCGGCATGCGCGCTCTTGCCGGAGCGCGCACCACCGATGATGAAGGTCAATCCTTTGCGATCAGGCAAAGCTGTCGCGCAGGCTGGTCGCCGTGCCGGTGAAGCGTCCGCGCACCACGCCGACGACGGCGCCGAGCACCAGCCAGAACACCAGGTTGGTCACCGTCACCGCCACCACGAACTGGTGATGCAAGCCTTCGGGGATCGGCGTCTCAAAACTGTCGGGCTGCGGCGCGCCGACGATATGCGGCGCTACGATCAAGGCCACGGCCAGGATCGCCAGCGGCAGCGACTTGCGGAAGGCGATCAGGCCGAGACCGGCTGCGGTCGCCGCCACCGTTGCCCACCACCAGATCTGGCGTTCGGTGAGGTCGGCTGCCGGCATGGCCGGCAGTTCCGGCGGCAGGCCGAGGCCCGGCGCCAGCGTGAACGCGGCAAAACCGGCCAGCCCCCAGAACACGCCCTGGCGCCAGTTGCCGATGCCGCCGGCAAACTCCGAAACCGCGACCAGGACCAGTGCGAAGCCGATGCCGGTGACGATGTTGGCCAGCACGCTGAAGGCGAAGCGCTCGAATCCATCGGCCGGCGCCCAGCCTTCGCCCTCCGCCGGAGCCGCCGCCTCAGCCGGCGCCGGTGCGGCGCTGCTCATGGCATTGGTATCCGTAGCGTTGGCGGCCGGCGCCGCCGGCGCCGCGGCATGCTCATGCTGGTGGCCGCCTCCGGCCTGTTCATAGACCTCGGCCTTCAGGATGAGCGGCACGGTGGCGAAGGCCTGCATGCAGGCGAGAACGACGCCGGCCACGAGCCCTGCGATCGCCGCGATGAACACGACGTTGCGAAACAGATTCATGATGTCAAATCCTCGTCAGTGGCAGGGAAACGCCATCGAATGGCGATAGTCGTGCGCGGCATTGTGGACCGCATCGATATGCGAGAAGCCGACAACGCCGATGACGAAAATGCCCAGAAACGCGCTCAGCACGAGCTGCGTGAAACGCGACTGCGAGGAGACGGAAGCGCCGAGAGAGACCGAAGCGGTATTCATGTCTTGTCCTTTCGCCCTCCACCCGAGGGCACAGAAGTCAGTTCCCTGTCGCCGGCAGGTCTCCTGGCTCGCGGATCAGCGCCCTTCCCCACCTTCCCGAAGAAATATCTTCAGTGGCTTATGGAGAGGACTACCGCACACAGTTGCGGGGGCAGCCACGGCATTGGGCGATTTTTTTGCCCGCACCGCATTCCCTCTTGGCTCCAAACGGAACCGACGACAGTTCGTGACTATACGAAGAATCGCCGCGCCCGGCAAACCAAATTCCGCCACCGGCCATCGCGAAAGCGGCGCATAGCTCTATCCCCGCAATGCAGCGATCCGCTCAGCCACCAGATGCTGCAACCGCCACAGATGGCGGTCGTGAATGCCGCGCTGCTCCAGATTCTTCACCGTGTTGTAGAGATAATCGGCGCCGGAGCCCCAGTGCCCGCACGACGTCGCCAGCCTTTCGACCACCTCGTCTTCGTCGAGCGGCCCCGCATAGGTAGTGCCCTTGCGGTTGATGACGAAAGCCAAGCCCTTGAGCGGCCCGCTGTCGCTCGCCAGCGTGAGCAGGCGCGGATGGTAGCTGGTCGGCTTCAGCGTCACTTCGCGCCGCAAAAGCTTGTCGAGTTGCTGGCGCCGATCACCATCGCCCAGCCGAAAGGCGACGCCCTTGCATTGCCCGCCGCGGTCCAGCGCCATCATCAGGCCGGGCTGATCCTTGGTGCCGCGCCAGCGGGTCATCTTCATGCAGAAGGAGCGGTGCCAGCCGCGCGCCACCGCCACCCGCTCCTCGACATGATCGATTTCGGGCTTCCAGATCAGCGACCCATAGCCGAACAGCCACAGTGGCTCGGTGGCGGGCAGTTCCGCCTCGAGCGCGTCCACCATCGCCTCATAGTCGCTGTCGCCCAGATGCGCGGCGTCCGGGTCTGGTCCGGTGTCCTCGACCTGCCGATGGCAGCGGGCGACCAGCTCTTGCGTGAGCGACATCGTTCTTGCGGACATGACTTGCGACCTGGGCGACCAACGGAATGCCGGAGAGGATGAATCGACCATAAAGTTCGCGATCGCGAGCCACAATGGCGGCGGCGCGCGCCAATTGACAAAGGTCCCGGCCGGGTGTCGGCTGCTCCATCCAGGGAGCCAGCCATGCAACCCGATCAGACGGAACGCGACCTCTATAATTGTTTGACGCGTCTCGAGCCGACGCTGCCGTCGCCGGCCTATTGGGACGCTCATGCCTACCAACGCGATCTCGACGCCATCTGGTACAAAAGCTGGCTGCTGGTCTGCCGCGAGGCCGACCTTGGCCAGCCGCTGGCATTCAGGACCTTTCGTGTCGGCACCCAGGAGATCGTCGTGCTGCGCGACGACACCGGCGAATTGCGCGCCTTCCATAACACCTGCCGTCACCGTGGTTCGCAGCTTTGCCAGGAGAGCGAGGGCCGGCTGAAGGCGCGGCTGATCACTTGCCCCTACCACGCCTGGTCCTATTCGCTGCGCGGCGATCTGGTGCGCGTGACGTCGAAGTCGCTGCCCGAGGACTTCGACAAGGCCGATCATCCGCTCTACCGCGTGGCGCTGTCGGTATGGCGCGGTTTCGTCTTCGTCAATCTCGAGGAAGATGCCGGCGGCTCAGCGGAAACCTCCTTCGATCCCGCTTCCGGCAACGTCGCCAACTGGCCGCTGGAAACGCTGGTATCAGGTCATGTGCTGCGCAAGGTGATGAGCTGCAACTGGAAGATCTTCTGGGAGAACTTCAACGAGTGCCTGCACTGCCCCGGCGTCCACAAGGATCTGTCGCGGCTGGTGCCGATCTATGGCCGCGGCCTGATGGGCAGGCACGACGACCCCGAATGGGCCCGTCACGCCGACAATGATGCGCCGGAATTTTCCGGCGGCCTGCGCGCAGGCGCCGAAACCTGGTCGCGCGACGGGCAAGCACATGGCCCGGTCTTTGCCGGCCTGACGCCGGCCGAACGCGCCGCCGGGCAGACCTACGCCACCAGCCTGCCGTCGATGTTCATCGTCGGCCATGTCGACTATGTCCGCACAGTGCGGCTGGTGCCGCTTGGCCCGGAGCAGACCGAACTCACCGCCGAATGGCTGTTTCCGGCCGAAGCGCTGACAGCACCCCAGGCCGACATCGACAACATCGTCGCCTTCGGCCGGCAGGTTCTGGAAGAAGACGCAGCGATCTGCGAGGTCAACCAGAAGGGCCTGCGCTCGCTGCGCCACGCGGCCGGCGTGCTGATGCCCGAGGAGTATGACCTGCACCGTTTTCACAACTGGGTGCGCGTGCGTCACAGCGCAGTCTCACCCAAGGCCTGAACATCAAAGCGATTTGGGCAGATAGCGCCAGGTGACGAACCCGCAGGCAGCGGCAAGTAACCCGAGCGTGGCAAAGACCGAGCCCAGACCGAAAAACGCCAGCACCACCGAATAGACCAGCGGCGGCGTCAGCTCGGAGAAGTCGAGATAGGTGCGATAGACCGCCGCCATCTGCGCCCTCTCATAGAACCTGACCGAACGCATGAAGGCGGTCGAGCCGAGTGCGTCGAGCGCAATGGCGAAGAAGGCCCCGCACAGCAGGAAGGCGCCGGTAAGCAGCGGCACGGTTTCGCCCACCGCACCCGCCGCCAGAAGCGTGGCCGACATGGCGAAATAGGCAAATGTCATCGTCCGTCGGCCGCCATAGCGCTTTCCGGCCCTGCCCCAGAAGATCGCCGTGAACAGAAGCGCGTTGCCTGCCGACACCAGCAGGCCACCGGCGAGTTCGCCCTCGCCGGCGATGACCATGAACAGCGGCCCGTAGACGAAGAACGTCGTCCAGAAGCAGGAGCGGCCGAAGGCGATCAGCCAGGCAAGCCTCAGCCTGGGTTGCGCGACGAAGCGACCGATATTGGCAAGCGGGTTGGCCGGTCGGCTCTTGCCGGGGCGGATCGACGGGTTGTCGCCGAGCCGGTAGGTCCAGAACAGCACGAGCAGCGCCAGGGCAAAGATCGCGACCGCGCCATGCGCGGCAGCGATGCCGAAGCTGGTGTAGAGGAAGATTCCCAGCGTCGGTCCACCGGTCCAGGCGAACATCGACCACGCCATGCGCAGCGATTCCGCCTGCATGAAGTCGGTCTTGCGGATGTGATCCATGATGTAGAGGTTGAGCGTGATCGACAGCGCGCTGGCGCCCATGACGCGGCAGAGCATGCCGATGAGCTGCCCGGTCAGCGTATGCGTGACGAAAAACAGCGAGCCTACGGCGAGCAGGCAGGCGCCGGCTGTGTAGACCCAGCGCCGGGCAAAGCGGCGGATCAGCATCGGCATGAACAATGTCACCGAGAGCCCGAGCAGCGCCACGATGGTGTAGAGGATCGAGACGACCTGCTCGTTGTGCAGGATCTCGTAGGCCTGGATCGGGATGACGCTGGAAATAGTGGCGCGGGCGAAGGACTCGACCGCATAGAGCGAGGCGAAGGTGCGCGCATCCGCCGGCCTGAGAGCCGGAAGCCAGATCGGATGGCGCACATGGGTGGACATTGACCCTCCGGCCGTGGAATCGCCGGTCAAATCTGGCCGGACCAGTGGCTAGCCGGTAGCAGGAAATCGACCCGCTCAAGCCGAAAAGCGAAACCGGCCAAAGGCTTTCCGCCACTGGCCTAAAGCGAATTCCGATGCGGCTTCGAACCGGAAGGAAGAAGTCAAACGGGAGATTGACGCGGAAGCGGCGGCGGCCCGCCTTCTTTTGCCCTGTGCAACCGTGATAGTCGTTTGGCACCAGTGAATCGGAATGCGAGACGATGAGCCTTCAAACGCCGGCAGAACCCGTTCAGGACCCGTCGAAGTCGAGGCGCATCACAACCATCGACATCGTGCGCGGCATCGCCCTGCTGGCCATGGCGAGCTACCATTTCACCTGGGATCTCGAGAATTTCGGCTATACCGATCCCGGCCTCACCGCCTTCGGCTGGTGGAAGATCTATGCGCGCTGCATCGCTTCGACCTTCCTATTCCTGGTCGGCGTCAGCCTGTTCCTCGCCCATGGCAGGCAAATTCGTTGGCCGGGTTTTTGGAAACGGTTCGTCATGGTCGCCGCGGCGGCGCTCGCCATATCGGCTGTCACCCACTTCGTTACGCCGGGCGGCGTCATCTTCTTCGGCATCCTGCACGAGATCGCGCTGGCCAGCCTGCTCGGCCTTGCCTTTCTGCGGCTGCCGGCGCTGCTGACGATCGTCGTTGCGGCGCTCGTCATTGCAGCGCCATTCTATCTGCGGTCCGAATTCTTCGACCATCCGGCGCTGTGGTGGGTCGGCCTGTCGGCCACCAATCCGCGCTCCAACGACTATGTGCCGCTGTTCCCCTGGTTCGGCGCCGTACTTTTGGGCATAGCCGCGGCGAAGCTCGCTTCAGCGTCTGGCTTGCTTGCCCGGCTGGCCGACCTTGCACCCGGCCGCTGGTCGAACCCGCTGGTCTTCATCGGCCGGCACAGCCTCGCCTTCTATCTGATCCACCAGCCCTTGCTGTTCGGCGCCGTCTGGTTGCTTTCGCAGATCGCGCCGGCGCCGGTCGAAACGCGCGAAGTCACCTTCCTGAAATCCTGTCAGATATCCTGCGAGCAGCAGCGCGACACCGAGTTCTGCTCCAGCTATTGTGTGTGCATGCTCGATACGCTGCAGAGCGAAGCGACATTCGACCGGCTCTACAACGGCGACCAGACCCCGGAATTCAAAGCACATCTGGGCGATCTCGCCGGTGTCTGCACCGCCAAGACCGACAGCACGTTGATGGAGGGAGGCCAACAATGACCGACGTCACCCCGAAACCCGGGCTCATCCCATGGCCGCCGCTGATCTATGTCGCGGCAATCATCATCAGCGTCATGCTCGGCCTGCTCTATCCGCTGCCATGGATCGGCGATCTGCTGGGCGAGATCCTCTTCGCCGCCGGCTGGGTGGCTTTGTTCGGCGTCGCCGCGCTGTGGTTCACCGCCATCCGCGTCATGCTGCGGGCAAAGACCACATTCAATCCGAACGCCGTGCCGGACCATCTGGTCACCTCCGGCCCCTTCTCCGTCAGCCGCAACCCGATGTATCTCGCCAACACGCTGCTTTTGATCGGCGTCGCCTTTATCACTGGGATCGTCTGGTTCCTGCTGTTCGCCTTCATCGCCGCCTTTGCGACGCAGAAGCTGGCGATCGAAAAGGAGGAAAAGATACTGGCGGCAAAATTCGGCAAGAAATACCGCGACTACGCCAAACGCGTGCGGCGCTGGATTTGAGTTCAGGGCTCGCTAAGGCCGCTGGAGTAGAATTATCAAAACGGCCGTGTTCAGGTGTTGACGCCGAGCTCCACCAGCCGCTCGACGCAGGACTCTTCAGCCTGGTCGAGTTCGGCCAGCGTCTCCTCGAGGTCGCGGCGCTTCTGCCTGAGATCCTCGCGCTTTTCCTCGATGCGCTTGATCATCAGCTTGAGCTGGCCGACCTCGCCGGGCGGCTCCTTGTACATCTGGATGATTTCGCGGATCTCGTTGATCGAGAAGCCGAGCCGTTTGCCGCGCATGATCTGGCGGATCAGATGCCGGTCGGACGGACGAAACAGCCGGGTGCGGCCGCGCCGCACCGGTTGCACCAGGCCCTCGTCCTCGTAAAAGCGCAGCGTCCGCGTCGACACATCGAATTCGCGGGTCAGTTCGGTGATCGAATAATATTCCCGCATTCTCGCTCCCAATGCCGGATGGCCAGGACGCCCGCCATGCGCAGCCGCCTGCCATCCCGATCAAAACCCGTTCCATGCCGGAATCGGCATAAAACCCCTGGCGAGCCTCGCACGGCATTTACGTAAAAGTCAATTGAAGCTTCAGGGTACGGCGAACCACCATGTCGCCAGCCCAAGAAAGGCGAAGAAGCCGACGACATCGGTGACTGTGGTGACGAAAACCGCGGAAGCCACCGCCGGGTCGACCTTGAACCGGTCGAGCAGCAGCGGGATCAGGATGCCGGCCAGTGCCGCTACGAACATGTTGATGATCATCGCCGCCGCGATGATGCCGCCCAGATTGGGGTCGCGGAACCATGCCGCCGCGACGATGCCGATCAGCACCGCGAAGACGATGCCGTTGATGAAGCCCACCCCCATCTCGCGGCGGATGATGCGGCCGGCATTGTAGATGTCGAGATCCTTGGTCGCCAGTGCCCGCACCGTGACCGTCATCGTCTGCGAGCCGGCATTGCCGCCCATGCCTGCCACGATCGGCATCAGCACCGCCAGCGCCACGATGCGTTCGATCGTATGGTCGAACAGGCCGATCACCGACGCAGCGAGGAACGCCGTCAGCAAATTGACGAGCAGCCAGGGCACGCGCGAGCGCGAGGTGGCGAGCACGGTATCCGACAATTCCTCGTCACCGACGCCGCCCATGCGCAAGAGGTCCTCCTCGGCCTCCTGCTGGATGACGTCGACCACGTCGTCGATGGTCAGCACGCCGACCAGCCGCTCGTTCTCGTCAACAACGGCAGCGGAGAGAAGGTCGTATTGCTCGAATTCCCGCGCCGCCTCTTCCTGGTCCATGGTGGCCGGGATGGCGTGTCTTGTCTCATGCATGACCTCTTCGACCTTCACCGCCCGCTTGGTGCGCAGGATCTGGTCGAGATCGATGGCGCCAAGCAGCTTGAAGCTCGGATCGATGACGAAGATCTGGCTGAAGCGATCGGGAAGGTTCTTGTCCTCGCGCATGTAGTCGATGGTCTGGCCGATCGTCCAGAACGGCGGCACCGCGACGAACTCCGTCTGCATGCGGCGGCCGGCCGTCTCTTCCGGATAGTCCAGCGAGCGGCGCAGCCTGATCCGCTCGGTGAATGGCAGCTGGGACAGGATCTCGTCCTGGTCCTCCTGGTCGAGGTCTTCCAGAATGTAGACGGCGTCGTCGGAATCGAGCTCCTGCACTGCCTGCGCGATCTGTGCGTTGGGCAGATTGTCGACGATGTCGAGGCGGATCGCTTCATCGACCTCGGTCAGCGCGGAAAAGTCGAAGTCGGCGCCCAACAGCTCGACCAGCGCGCGACGCTGCTCGGGATGAAGCGCTTCGAGCAGATCGCCGAGTTCCGACTGGTGCAGGTCGCCGACTTCGCGCTTCAGCGTCAGCGTATCGCGATCGGCGATCGCCGCGCCGACATGCGCCAGAAACGACGACTGAACGGCGCCGTCC
Source organism: Mesorhizobium sp. IMUNJ 23033 (assembly GCF_044778005.1). Classification (NCBI taxonomy): domain Bacteria; kingdom Pseudomonadati; phylum Pseudomonadota; class Alphaproteobacteria; order Hyphomicrobiales; family Phyllobacteriaceae; genus Mesorhizobium; species Mesorhizobium sp. IMUNJ 23033. The sequence continues at coordinate 272,370 of NZ_JBJACT010000002.1, read as the reverse complement.
TCGCCATAGATATCGGCGCCCTCGGCGGACCGGATCTCCTGTTCGTTCTGGCCTTCCACAAGCGCCTCCCGCCATCACGATTCCGGAAAGGGTGCTTGTCAGGTCTAGAGCATTGGACCCAAAGGGGAAACCGGTTTTGGGAAAATCCGATGCTCGGACCCAAGATAGGGCGGCGGCACGATTCGGCTTGAGAAGCTTTTGCTCTAACGCATGGGAATATCAAGCGAAACGCGCCCTGCCCCGCGTGGCCAGCGTTTCGAAGCCGGCAATGCGGCGCTTGCTATTCGCGCACGAGGCGCCCGGTCGCCCACCAGATCACCGACACCACGGCGATAGCGACGTAGCCGTCAACAGCGTAGTGCCATCCGGTATAGACCGACCCGTACAGGATCAGACCCGCGAAGATCCAGCCGGCAGCGCCAGCCCAACGGTTCAGGGACGACAGGAAAAGGGCATTCAGCACGACAAGCGCCACATGCAGGCTGGGCATGGCCGAAATGCCTCCGCCCAGGCCTGTATGTCCCGTCGTATAGAGCATCAAGAGATAGTCGGCATATTCGCGCACGACGACGCTGGACTCCAGGCCGGCCAGGGCGACCCTCAGACCGCCGAAGCGATCGCCGCCGACAAAGTGGTCGTAGTAGATGGGACCAGCAGACGACAACAGGAGCGCAAGCAAGGTGCCGACGATCGAGATGGTCAAGGCCACCGCCCAAAGATAGCGGATGCGTGCGATCGGGTTCGACCACATGCCCACCAGCAGGATCGTGCCGAACCACTGCGCGAACCACACCACCTCATAGATATTGAAGATGAAAAACGCCCAAAGCCCATTGTCGAGGCGATGCGCCAATTCCCACGGTGCCGCGCCGTGTATCCACTCGTCCAGATCGGCAAGCCACGCGTCGGCATAAAACGGAAGGACCGTCGGAATCAGGATCTTGAAGTTGGAGAACGCTGTCACGCCGGCGAGAAAGAACAGGAGCACCGGCAGGCAGTTCCACCATCTCGTCCGAACCCAGTTGATTGCATATTTCGTCGGCGCGTCCCGGCCATAAAGCAGTCCCGCGACAGCGGCGCTGCCAACCAGCAATATCGGGACCGCACGAGCGAACTTGTCGACGTAGATCAGGCCGAGGGTGAGAAAAGTCGCCGGACTCAAGAAAAATGAGATCAGCACGTATGTGACGATGAAGAAGGCCAATCTCAGCGACCATTTGCCGGCCGGACTGTAGTCCGAGACTTCAGAAGATAAGGACATGCTGATCCGCCGAAATTGAACATGCGTGACCAAGTGAGCAATAGCGTGTCGACCTTACATTTGCGTTACTGAGCGGTCAGGGAAGCCCCGACGAAATCCGACCATTTTCCGCGGTGCCAGGCCGTGGTTTATGGCCTGCCCGAGATGCAAAACCGGGTTCAAGCAGCGCGACAATGCATGTCGCTAGGGAAAGAGCACCCATTTGCCATTGGGGCAGAATTACCGTCACGGGGATCCAGAGACGCGACGGAACCCGTACGCCCGCAAATTGGTCCAGAGGAAGCCCTTGAAGATCAAGTCGCAGAGAATGAGTGAGGCAATCGGCGAGCGGCGCGTGCGCGTCGTCGTCGCCGAACGCAATCCGCTCGTCGTATCGGCGCTGCGCGAAATGCTGGAATGCGACGGGCGCTTCGAATTTTTCGGCTCCGTGCAAAGCGGCAAGCAACTCCTGGACCTGGCGGCAGAGCCGCAATTCGACGTCGCCGTCATCGGCTGGAAGCTCGCCGACATGGACGGCGCCGATGTTCTGGCCGAGATCCAGAGCCGCAGGCTCGACGTGCGGATCACGGTGTTTTCCAACGACCACGATATCGGCATCCTTAAGCAATGCGTGCGGCTCGGCGCGCATGGCTATTGCTTCCAGTTCGACGACCCGCCGATCATCTTCGAGACGATCCTGGCGGTTGCGCATGGCCGCATCTGCATCCCCTATATCGACATCAACAAGGTCAACGACACGCCGCTGTCGCAACTCACGGTTCGCGAGCGCGAACTGCTGGCGGTGCTTTCCGACGGTTGGACCAACCTTCAGATCGCAACGCGGACAGGGATTTCCGAGAACACGGTGAAGTACCACCTCAAGAATCTCTACGACAAGCTCGACGTCCGCAACCGGGCGATGGCTGTCGCGCTCTATTCGAGCGAAAGGCGCCGCAGTCAGGGCAGCCATTCGGGTAGGCCGACCGGGTAGGCTTTCCCCACCCGCGCGCGGCGAGATCTTACCCGGCAAGGTGTTGTTGCCGCCCGCCGTAAAAACGAGACTCCCCTCATCAATTTTGCTGGATCAGAGGAGAGTTCGCAGCATGGCCGGCTTCACCCATCTTTTCATTCCGGGGCCAACCAACATCCCCGAACAGGTCCGGCAAGCGATGAACCTTCCAATGGAGGACATGCGCGCCGCCTCGTTCCCCGATCTCACCCTGCCGCTGTTCGAGGACATCAAGAAAGTTTTCAAGAACGAAACCGGCCGCGTCTTCATCTATCCCTCGTCCGGCACCGGCGCCTGGGAAGCGGCGATGACCAATGTGCTCAGCCCCGGCGATCGTGTGCTGATGTCGCGCTTCGGCCAGTTCTCGCATTTGTGGGTCGACATGGCCGAACGTCTCGGCTTCGAGGTCGACGTGATCGACTGCGAATGGGGAACCGGCGTGCCGCTCGAGCTCTATGCGGAGCGGCTGAAGGCCGACAAGGCGCACCGCATCAAGGCGGTCTTCTGCACGCAGAACGAGACCGCCACCGGCGTCACCAGCGACGTCGCCGGCTGCCGCGCCGCGCTCGACGCGGCAAACCACCCGGCGCTGCTCTTTGTCGACGGCGTGTCGTCGATCGGCTCGATCGATTTCCGCCAGGAGGAATGGGGCGTCGACTGCGCCGTCAGCGGCTCGCAGAAAGGCTTCATGCTGCCTGCCGGTCTCGGCTTCCTGTCGGTAAGCAAGAAGGCGCTCGTCGCCTCGAGGACGGTTACCCACCGGCGCTGCTTCTTCTCCTTCGAGGACATGATCCGCGCCAATGACGCCGGCTATTTCCCCTACACGCCGGCGACGCAGCTGCTGCGCGGCCTGCGCGCCTCGCTTGACCTGATCGCCGACGAAGGGCTCGACAACATCTTCGCCCGCCACCATCGCCTGGCCGAAGGCGTGCGCAAGGCAGTCGACGCCTGGGGCCTGAAGCTTTGCGCCAAGGCGCCGAAATGGCATTCCGACACGGTCAGCGCCATCCTCGTGCCGGAAGGCATCGACAGCGGCGACGTCGTCAAACATGCCTACCAGAAGTACCAGACCTCGCTCGGCGGCGGCCTCAACAAGGTGTTCGGCAAGGTCTTCCGCATCGGCCACCTCGGCTGGCTGAACGAGGTGATGGTGCTGGCCTCGCTGTCCGCCGCCGAACTGGCGCTGCTCGACTGCGGCGTCAAGCTGGCGCCGGGCTCCGGCGTCGGAGCCGCGATCGCGCATTTCCGTCGCTCGCCTCAGTCCGCCATCGCCGAAGCCGCCTGATCCCGGAGCGCACCATGAGCCACACGATCAACCACCTGAAGAAACTGAGGCTGCAGCGCAGCGAACTGGCGGTTCCCGGTTCCAGCCCGGGGATGATCGACAAGGCGGCGAACAGCGCCGCCGACTTCATCTTCCTCGACATCGAAGATGCCGTCGCGCCGCCGGACAAGGAACGGGCTCGCAAGAACATCATCCAGGCGCTCAACGACATCGACTGGCGCGCCAAGGGCAAGACCGTCTCGGTGCGCATCAACGGCCTCGATACGCACTACATGTATCGCGACGTGGTCGACGTGATGGAACAGGCCGGCGACAGGCTGGATACGATTCTGGTGCCGAAGGTCGGCGTTCCAGCCGACCTCTACATGGTCGAGGCCATGGTCAACCAGATCGAGATGGCCAAGGGTTTCAAAACTCGAGTCGGCCTCGAAGCGCTGATCGAAACCGCGCTCGGCATGGCCAATGTCGAGGCCATCGCCGCCACGCCAGGCCGGCTGGAGGCAATGCATTTCGGCGTCGCCGACTATGCGGCCAGCTGCAAGGCGCGCACCGTCAATATCGGCGGGCTAAACCCCGATTACCCCGGCGACCAGTGGCATTTCGCTTTGTCGCGCATGACGGTCGCCTGCCGGGCCTACGGCCTGCGCGCCATCGACGGGCCGTTCGGCGATTTCTCGGATCCGGAGGGCTATATCGCCGGTGCAAAGCGCGCCGCCGCACTCGGCATAGAGGGCAAATGGGCGATCCACCCCTCGCAGATCGCGCTCGCCAACGACGTCTTCTCGCCTCCGGAAAAGGAGGTCACGCGCGCCAGGCGCATCCTCGAAGTGCTGAAGGAGGCCGAGGCAGCGGGCAAGGGAGCGGCCGCCCTCGACGGCAAGATGATCGACGCTGCGTCGGAGCGCATGGCGCGGAATGTTTTGGTGGTCAACGAAGCGATCGAACGCGCCAGCCAGCCGCGCTCCGCCGCGCATTGACGGTTACCGGGAGGACAAAATGGACATTCACGAATATCAGGCCAAGGAACTGCTCGCCCGGCATGGGGTCCATGTCCCGCGCGGCGGCCTCGCCTACAGCCCCGAGCAGGCGACCTATCGTGCCAGGGAAATCGGCGGCGGCAAATGGGTGCTGAAGGCGCAGGTTCATTCCGGCGCCCGCGGCAAGGCCGGCGGCATCAAGCTGTGCGCCAATGACGACGAGATCTCCAACGCGGCAGAAGCCATGCTCGGCCGCAAGCTGGTGACCCAGCAGACCGGGCCGCGCGGCAAGCTGATTTCGCGGCTCTACCTCGAGGAAGCCGTCGACATCGCGCAGGAGCTCTATGTCGGCTTCGTTCTCGACCGCAAGGAAGAGCGCGTCATGATCGTGGCGTCGGCCGCCGGCGGCATGGAGATCGAGGATATCGTCGAGCGGGCGCCGGATTCCATCATCCGCACCACCGTCGATCCCGGCGTCGGCATGCAGCGCTTCCAGGCGCGCGAGATCGCCTTCGGGCTCGGCCTCGACCAGAACCTGATCGGCAAGGCGACCGAAACCATCTTCAGCTGCTACCAGGTGTTCCGCGACTACGACGCCTCGATGCTGGAGATCAATCCGCTGGTGGTGACCCGCGACGGCAACCTCGTCGCGCTCGACGCCAAGATGTCGTTCGACGAGAACGCGCTGTTCAGGCGGCCGGAAATCTCCGAGCTGCGCGACAAGAGCCAGGAAGATCCGCGCGAGACCTTCGCCAGCGACCGCGGCCTCTCCTATGTCGGCCTCGACGGCAATATCGGCTGCATCATCAATGGCGCCGGCCTCGCCATGGCGACGATGGACATGATCAAGATCGCCGGCGGCGAACCGGCCAACTTCCTCGACATCGGCGGCGGCGCTTCGCCCGAGCGGGTGGCGAAATCGTTCCGCGCCGTGCTCGGCGACAAGAATGTCGAGACCATCCTCGTCAACATCTTCGCCGGCATCAACCGCTGCGACTGGGTCGCCGAGGGCGTCGTCAAGGCGATCCGCGAGGTCGGCGTCAACGTGCCGCTGGTGGTGCGGTTGGCCGGCACCAAGGTCGAGGAAGGGCGCCGCATCCTGGCCGATTCCGGCGAGGCGGTGATCGTCGCCGAAACACTTGCCGAAGCCGCCGAAAAAGCCGTCGCCGCCTGGCGCGCGGCCGCCAAGAAAAAAGCAAACTGAGGGTCGAGAAAATGGCAATCCTGCTCAACCGCAACACGCGGGTCATCGTCCAGGGCTTCACCGGCAAGATCGGCAGCTTCCATGCCGAGGACATGAAGCGCTATGGCACCAAACTTGTCGGCGGCGTCACGCCCGGCAAGGGCGGCCAGACGCATCTCGGCCTGCCGATCTTCAACACCGTCAAGGGCGCGGTGCGCGAGACCCGCGCCGAAGCCAGCATCGTCTTCGTGCCACCGCCCTTTGCCGCCGATTCCATCATGGAAGCCGCGGATGCCGGTATAAAGCTCTGCGTCTGCATCACCGACGGCATTCCCTCGCAGGACATGATGCAGGTCAAGCGCTACATGCTCCGCTACCGCTTCGAGGACCGCATGCGGCTGATCGGGCCGAACTGCGCCGGCGTGATCACGCCCGGACAGGCGCTGATGGGCATCATGCCCGGCAGCATCTATCTCCCCGGTCGCGTCGGCATCGTCGGCCGCTCGGGCACGCTGGGCTACGAGGCGGCCTCGCAGATGAAAGCGCTCGGCATCGGCGTCTCGACCAGCGTCGGCATTGGCGGCGATCCGATCAACGGCTCGTCCTTCAAGGACATGCTGAAGCTGTTCGAGCAGGATGACGACACCGACGCCGTGGTCATGATCGGCGAGATCGGCGGACCGCAGGAAGCCGAGGCAGCGATCTGGGCGCGCGACAATATGCGCAAGCCCTTGATCGCCTACATCGCCGGCCTTTCCGCACCGAAAGGCCGCCGCATGGGCCATGCCGGCGCGATCATCTCGGCCTTCGGCGAGTCGGCGCAGGAGAAAGTCGAAATCCTGAAAGAGGCCGGCGTCGTCATCGTGCCGACGCCGTCGTCGTTCGGCGAGGTCGTGGCCGAAACGCTGTCCCGGACGAAGAAGGCCGCGTGATAGCAGCGGCAACCGATGCGGACGGAATAGGAAAGCGGTTTGGAACAGAGCAGACCCATCAGATTTCGCGAGGACGAGCGCAGCCTTTTGTTGCGCTTGCTGCTTCAGGTCGCAAGCGCGCGCGAGCCCGAGATCGCCGCCGTTCTGAGCGGACGCAGGTCGCTTGTCTCCCTCGCCGCGGAGCAGCGCATTCCGGCGCTGCAGGCGAGCGGCGTATGGTTCCAGTTGCTGACAATTGCCGACGAATTGCTTGCCATGCGGGCGCGTCGCGAACTCGAACAAGGCGCGGGCGTCGACGAAGTGCCCGGATCCTTCGCCAGCGTGATCGCGCAGATGGCAGCGAACGGCCACTCGGCGGAGAAAGTCCAGGCGGCGCTCGACGAGCTTTGCGTCGGCCCGACCATGACCGCGCACCCGACGGAGGCCAAACGCGTCACGGTGCTGGAGATCCACCGCCGTATCTATCGCAAGCTGACCGAGCTCGACCAGCCGCGCTGGGCGCCGCGCGAACGCGACCTGTTGGTCGCCGATCTGGAGAGCGAGATCGAGCTTCTGTGGATGACGGGCGAGCTGCGACTGGAACGCCCGACGGTCGAACGCGAGATCGCCTGGGGCCTGCATTTCTTTCGCGAAGTCATCTTCGAGGCGACGCCGCAGCTCTATAGCAAGCTTCAAGGCGCCTTCGAGCGTCACTATCCGGGAGAGCCGGTCAGAATTCCCTCCTTCATGCGCTACGCGTCGTGGATCGGCGGCGACCGCGATGGCAATCCAAATGTGACGGCCGCAGTCACCGCCCATGCCATGGCCGAATATCGCAATACCGCCATAGGCTGGTATCTGACGCAGATGCAGCGGCTGGTGACGGTGCTCAGCGCCAGCTCGAACGTCATTGACCTGCCGGCCAGCTTCAGGCCGGTGCTGCAAACGGCGCTTGATAAAAGCGGTCAGGCGAACGTGATCGCCGCCCGCAACCCCGACGAACCGCTTCGCCAGTTCGCTTCGGCCTTGCTTGCCCGGCTGGTGGCCACGCGGGACGGCGGTGTGGCGGCGTACCTCTCGGCGGAGGCGTTTCGTGCTGATCTGAACGCGCTGACTTGCGTTCTCGAAGCGATCGGAGGGCGCGCGGTAGCCGGGCGTTTCGTCCAGCCTCTGCTTTGGCAAGTCGGAAGCTTCGGCTTCCGTACAGTCTCGCTCGACATCCGGCAGAACTCCACGGTCGTCAACAGGGTGCTGGCCGAACTCTTTGCGCTGACAAATCCCGCCGATCCGGTCGCAGTCGGCACGCCGCAATGGTCGGCGCGCATTCGCGCAGCCATCAGCCAGGGCGAGCGGCTGGAGATCGACGCAGACCGGCTCTCGCCTGAAGCAGGTGAACTGCTGTCGACATTCTCCGTCATCCGCGAGCACATCTCGAGCTCGGATGCCGACGCTGTCGGCTCTTTCGTTCTCAGCATGACCCGCTCGGCCGACGATCTGCTCGCGGTCTATCTGCTGGCGCAATATTGCGGACTTTCAACCGCGCCCGGTGGCGGCGGCACAATCAGGCTGCGGATCGTGCCATTGTTCGAGACCATCGCCGATCTACAGGCCGCCCCTGGCATCCTGAATGGATTGCTCGGCGTTTCGCTCGTGAGGCGGACGGTGCGGGATTTCGGCGCGCGCCAGGAAATCATGCTTGGCTATTCGGATTCCAACAAGGACGGCGGTTTCCTGGCCTCCAATTGGGAACTGGCAAAAGCGCAAAAGCGCCTCGCCGCCGTCGGCCGCAAGCACACCGTCAGGATCAGTTTCTTTCACGGTCGCGGCGGCTCCGTCAGCCGTGGCGGTGCGCCGACCGGCCGGGCGATCGCGGCACAGCCGCAAGGCACTGTCGCCAGAACCATGCGGGTGACGGAGCAGGGCGAGGTCGTATCGTCGAAATTCGCCAATCGCGGCACCGGCCTCCACCAGCTCGAGGTTCTCGCCGCCGGCGTGCTGGCCCACAGTGTCGGATCGCGCAGTGATGTCGAGCCGAAGGAAACGCCGGAGTTCGACGAAGCGCTGGAAGCGCTGGCAGGCATGTCGCAGGCATCCTATGCCAGGCTGATGGCTGAGCCCGGCTTCCTCGATTATTTCAACCAGGCGAGCCCGGTCGCGGAACTGGCGCTCCTGAAAATGGGCTCGAGGCCGGATCGCCGTTTCGGCGCCAGCGGCATTGCCGACCTGCGCGCCATTCCATGGGTGTTCGCCTGGAGCCAGAACCGTCATCTGTTGACCGGCTGGTATGGTATCGGCAGCGCACTCAGCTCATTCGTCGCGGTGCGCGGCGAGGCCGGGCGTGAACTTCTGGCTAGCATGTTCGAGCACTCGCGCTTCTTCCGGCTGATCGTCGACGAGGCCGAGAAGACGCTTTACCAGTCCGACATGGAGATCGCGCGGCTCTACGCCGGCCTGGTGGCCGACAGCGATGCGGCCCGACGAATCTACGCCCGCATCGCCGCCGAGTACGAGTTGACGCGACGCCTGATTGGTGACCTCACGGGAGGCGATCTTTCCGCGCGCTTCCCGATGTTCAAGCGACGTTTCGACAATCTGCGGCGACAGATGGACGACATTCATCGGCTGCAGGTCGATCTGCTGCGTGAAGTTCGGGCAAATACCGGCACGGCGAATCAAAAGCGGGCGACCGACGCCCTGCTTGTATCGATCAATTGCATCTCGGCTGGCCTTGGGTGGACGGGATAGGCCCGGTTTTCGTCAAGCTACCAACGCCACCTCGCGTCATCGTTCGAGGCTCATCGTCCACCGCGCGGACACGCTGGCGCGGACGAAGAAGGCTGCGCGATCCCCAAGGGCACACTGTCCTGCGGGCACCTGCAAAAGCGAAAACGGTAACGCGCCCATGTGGAGCGCCGCTTTCGTTTCGGTCCTCGCAAAAGCCAGGCGGCTGCATGTAGCCCCTGGCATGCCAATGTGAGCTTAGCTGCTCCGATCCCGCAAGCTTGCCAGAAGCGAATTGTCAGGGATGTTCTGGTGCGGTCGAGAAGACTCGAACTTCCACGGGTTGCCCCACAGCGACCTCAACGCTGCGCGTCTACCAATTCCGCCACGACCGCACGTGGTAGGAGCCGGAACGAACCGGCTCGGGGCCTGTAGCAAATCGTTTCCGGCGAAACAAGTGCGCGGCGAGGAATAATCGCCGCGGATCGGTGCAATGCTCCATAGCCCCGGAAAATGCGGGGAACTGGACGTTTCGGCCGATTGCAGCCATATGAGGGGCTGATGCATGTCGCCCGAAAGTGCTGAGCGGTTTTGGGAATGCGACAGGCACAGGAAACTTCTGGAGCGCAGCTTCAACCAGGCACGCTTCAGACGAGATAGACCATGACAGAACGCAGCCAGATCGCCACGTCGTTCCTGCCTTTGCCCGGTTCCGCGCCGGTCGAATGGCGCGTCGAACCTGGCCTTACCGCCTATCCCGACGCGCTCGCGTTCATGGAGGCGCGCGCCGAGGCGATCCGCAGCGGTGCCGCCAGCGAGATAGTCTGGCTGGTCGAGCATCCGCCGCTCTACACGGCCGGCACCAGCGCCCGCATCGAGGATCTGATCGACCCCGGCAGCTTTCCGGTCTTTGCCGCCGGGCGCGGCGGCGAATACACCTATCACGGCCCGGGCCAGCGGGTCGCCTATGTGATGCTCGACCTGAAGCGCCGGCGCGAGGATGTCCGCGCCTTCGTCGCGGCGCTCGAGCAGTGGATCATCGGCACGCTCGCGGCCTTCAATGTGCGCGGTGAACGGCGCGAGGACCGCGTCGGCGTCTGGGTGGTGCGGCCGGATCGTCCGCCGCTTGCCGACGGGTCGCCGGCCGAGGACAAGATCGCCGCCATCGGCATCAGGCTGCGGCGCTGGGTAAGCTTTCACGGCATCGCCATCAATGTCGAGCCGGAGCTCGGCCATTTCAGCGGCATCGTGCCCTGCGGCGTTTCCGATCACGGCGTCACCAGCCTGGTCGACCTCGGCCTTCCCGTCACGATTGCCGACCTCGACCTGGCGCTGAAGTCCGCCTTCGAGGAGGTGTTCGGCCCGGCCACGATCTTGGGCGTCGAAGCGGCCCGCAAGGCCGGCTGACGTTTTCCCTGGAGCAGTTCCAGGGAAAGTGCGTAGCGGTTTTCCGTCCGGAATTGCGTAAAAACAAAAGGTTAGAGCGGTTCAACGAACCGCTCTGGAGCAGCGGCTCAGGCCAGCAGCGCGGACGCCCACAGGACGCCATAGCCGTGGATGGCGAACACCGCCAGCAGCGCGCCGGCCATGGCGAAACGGTCGAAGGCGCGGATCGGCTTCAGCTCATGGCGCGGCTTCACCGCACTGCCCATGGTCAGCAGGCTGAGCGCGGAAAAGACGGCGCCGGCCGCAAGCAGGAAACCGGATGAGAAGCCGGCGCGCCAGCCGAGTGCCAGCAAGGCCGAGAGCAGGAAAAACGATGCCAGCGCCAGCGCGAGCGGACCAGGGCAGATCTGGCGCAGCACCTGACCGCCGTCGAATTTCCACACCGGCACCAGATTGGCGATGTTGAAGAGCGCCGAGCAGCCGGCAAGCGTGGCCAGCAGCGCCGCGGCGAGATAATGCCCCTCGCCCCTGGCAAACCCGCTGGCGGCGATCAGCACCGGCACCAGGAAGGCGGAAAACCCGGCGCCCATCAGCGCCACGAAGGCGACTTCGAACCGGCTGTCATAAGGCCTGCCGCCAATGGCGATGCCGCCGAGCAGCGGGATGAAGATCATCCGCGCCTTGCGATGCCCCATCAGCCGGAATGCCGCCATATGGCCGAGCTCATGCAGGGCCACCACGGAGGTCAGGATCGCGGCCAGCGCCAAGCCGCCGAGGTTGAGCCCGAAGAACGGCCACAGGATGAAAGCCGAAAGGATGGCGAAGCCGACCTGGCTGAGCGGATGCTCGAACCAGCCGCCTTTGCGATACTGTCCGGTCCTGGCCCATTTCTGCAGCTTGCCGAGTTCACGCCGCATGGCGAAATAGCGGAAGACCAGAAAGGCGACGCCGCGATAGCGATCGGTCTGACTAAGGACAATCCGCGTTCTGCTCCCCTCGGAAACGAGTTCCGTGGTTTCGCGATAATCGGCCCAGAAGGACGCGTCGAGCGATGCGTCATCGAGGACCCGCATGGAAAAGCGACTCCCTTCCGCGACATCCTCGAGCATGACCTTGCGCTCGATCGGCTGCCCGTCGCGTCCTTCCCAGGACAGCCTGATCCGGGCCGTGCCCTGCCCGTCAAGCGCCTCGGCGGAGATGATCTCGCCCGACCAGCCGGCATCCTTGCCAAGCGGCCACAGCGCCTGCCAGAGGCGGTGGCGGTCCGCCGCCACCAGCCGGCTGAGCCTGACCGTGCGCAGCCCGAGCGGCACGGTCATCAGCAGAAAGATCAGTCCAAGATTGCTGGCCACCAGGATGGCCATGACGATGGGCGACACGTGACGCTACTCCCTGCCTTTGAGGAAACCTAGCGTTGGGGACGGCAAGAAAGGCTTAACGGCGAGACCCCATTCTCGCCTGCCGGAAAAACCGCGCCAGCATGTCGGTGAAGGACCTGGCTCAACGCTGACGCCCCCCTCTCCCCGTTCTTCACGGGGAGAGGGTAAGGGTGAGGGGCAGCGCAACGGGTCAAGGACATGTCTCCCCATAACCTCTGGCGGCAATAAATCGAAGATCATGCGTTTCGATACAGTGTTCGAGGCGGCCCTCAATCGCAGCCAGTATGGTTTCGAGCACTTCCTCCCGGCCCTTCAAGACGTCAACATTCCAAAAGCGGATGACGGACCAATCATTTGAAACCATGAAGCGATCCCTGATCTGGTCATACTTGTTGTCGGCATGCTGACTGCCATCGACCTCGACGACCAGCTGGCATTCCCTGCAGGCAAAATCAGCAAAGTAACTGCCTATCGGAAACTGCCGCACGAATTTGTGGCCGTTCAGTCTGCGGCCGCGCAGTTCGAGCCAAAGTGCGCTTTCGGCGTCGTTGTCCGACTGGCGCAAGCGTCTTGCCCGCTTCGTTGTCTCGATTTCCGGTCCACGCATGCGCTGCCCCTCACCCTTACCCTCTCCCCGTGAAGAACGGGGAGAGGGGGGCGTCAGCGTTGGCGCACATCTTTAGCCCCCTCCTCACATGGCTCCGATCCAGATCGCCATGGAAATCAGAAACGTGCTCATGCACACGAGCGACACAACATCCTGAACAAGATCGGTCATAACTCTCTCCAGTTGTTAGTATGTTCGTATTTTGTTCTATTTTTGTTCGAATGTCAACGGCCGGAATCCGAGCCAGCGACGGAATTCTCCGGCGATCAGATCGGCACGGTTAAGGAAAGGTTGACGGGTGCCAGTTGCCCGGACTGCGGACCACCAGCCTTGGCGATGAGCCAGGGTGCGTTGAGATTCAGGTCAGGCTGAGCCGAGGATGGTGGGTCCGAAAACCGGAACCGAGCGTACTTGAAGTACACCGGAAGCGCAGGAGCCCGCCTTTCGCAGGCCGGCCTCACCTGAATATCAATGTACCCTAAAGCGGGACGACCTTGCCCTCGGCCAACGTCACCCGCCGGTCCATGCGCGATGCCAGCTGGTGGTTGTGGGTGGCGATCAGCGCCGCCAGGCCCGATTGCCGAACCAGTGCTTCCAGCGCCTCGAACACATAGGAAGCGGTGACCGGGTCGAGGTTGCCGGTCGGCTCGTCGGCCAGAAGCACCAGCGGCGCATTGGCGACGGCGCGCGCGATGGCGACGCGCTGCTGTTCGCCGCCGGAGAGCTCCGACGGGCGGTGATGCGCGCGCTTGCCGATCTGCATATAGTCGAGCAGCTGCGCCGCCCGCTCGGCAGCCTCCTTGCGCGACAGCCCTTTGATCAGCTGCGGCATCATGATGTTCTCCAGGGCGGAAAACTCCGGCAGCAAATGATGGAACTGATAGACGAAGCCGACATCGTTGCGGCGGATCGCCGTGCGCTCCTCGTCGGAAAGCCGGCCGCAGGCGCGCCCGGCAAGGATCACGTCGCCGGCGTCGGGCCGCTCCAGCAGACCCGCCGTGTGCAGCAATGTCGACTTGCCGGTGCCCGACGGCGCAACCAGCGCCACCATCTCGCCGCGCTTCAGGGAAAAATCGGCGCCATTGAGAATGGTGAGCTTGCGCGGTCCCTGGACATAGTGCCGCTCGACGCTCTTCAGCTCGATAAGGGTCTCGGCCTTCATTCGTACCTCAAGGCTTCGACCGGATCGAGCCGTGCTGCCCGCCATGCCGGAAACACCGTTGCCAGGAAGGAGAGCACGAGCGCCATGATGACAACATAAGTCGTCTCGCGCAGATCCATCTTCGCCGGCAGCTGGCTGAGGAAATAGAGTTCAGGATTGAACAGGATCCTGCCGGTCATCCAGGAGAAGAACTGGCGGATCGATTCGATGTTGGTGCAGATGACGATGCCGAGCAGCACGCCGGCAATGGTGCCGGTGACACCGATCGCCGCCCCCGTCATCAGGAAGATGCGCAGGATGGCGCCGCGCGAAGCCCCCATCGTGCGCAGGATGGCGATGTCGTGCCCCTTGTCCTTCACCAGCATGATCAGGCCCGAAATGATGTTGAGCGCCGCCACCAGCACGATCAGCGTCAGGATCATGAACATGACGTTGCGCTCGACCTGGAGCGCCGAGAAGAACGTCTCGTTGCGCTGGCGCCAGTCGACGATGTCGATCGGCCGCTGCGCCGCCTGCTCGACCAGCGGCTTCAGTGCATCGACATCGTCGGGATTGTCGACATAGATCTCGATCGTCTGCGCCCGTCCGTCCAAGTTGAAATAGAGCTGCGCTTCGGAAAACGGCATGTAGACGATGGAGCTGTCATATTCCGACATGCCGACTTCGAAGATCGCCGCGATCTTGTAGCCCTTCATGCGCGGTGTCGTGCCGAGCGGCGTCACATCGCCGTCGGGCGAGATCAGCGTGATGGTGTCGCCGAGCACAAGGCCGAGGTTCTCGGCCATGCGCTTGCCTATGGCCACGCCCTCGCCGCCGTCGAAGCCGTCAAGCGTGCCCTGCTTGATGTTGCTTGCCACGATCGAGATCTTGGCTAGGTCGTCACCGCGTATGCCGCGCACCAGCGCCCCGGTGCCGCCGCCGACATTGCCTTGCGCCAGAACCTGCCCGTCGATCAGCGGAATGGCGTATTTGATGCCGGGCACGCCGTTGATGCGGCCGGCGACCTGCGCATAGTCCTCAAGCGGCGAGTCCAGCGGCTGCACGATCAGATGGCCGTTGACGCCAAGGATGCGCGTCAGAAGTTCGGCTCTGAACCCGTTCATCACGGCCATGACGACGATCAAGGTCGCGACACCAAGCATGATGCCGAGGAAAGAGATTGAGGCGATGACCGAGATCACCGTCTCCTTGCGCCGTGAGCGCAGATAGCGCCACGCCACCATGCGCTCGAACACCGAAAAGGCGCCGGCGGCCGGGGCCTTGGCTGCAGCCGTTTCGCTCATGCGGCGATACCCAAGCGCTTTCTCGCCTCGGCGATTGGCAGCGTCTCGCGCTCGCCGGTCCTGCGGTTCTTGATCTCGACCTCGCCGGCGGCCACGCCGCGCGGTCCGACGATCACCTGCCACGGCAGGCCGATCAGGTCGGCGGTGGCGAACTTGCCGCCCGGCCGCTGGTCGGTGTCGTCGTAGAGCACGTCCTTGCCGGCAGCGGTGAGCGCTGCATAGAGTTCGCCGCTGACGCGGTCGCAATCGGCGTCGCCAACCTTCATGTTGATGAGGCCGATATCGAACGGCGCCACCGCTTCCGGCCAGATGATGCCGTTGTCGTCATGGCTCGCCTCGATGATCGCCGCGACCAGGCGCGAGGGCCCGATACCATAGGAGCCGCCGGAAGCGAAATGATCCTTGCCGTCCGGCCCGGTCACCTTGGCGCCCATCGGCTTCGAATATTTGTCGCCGAAATGGAAGATATGGCCGACCTCGATGCCGCGCGCCGAGAGCCTGTCACCGTCGCCGACCTTCTCCCAGGCCGCCTCGTCATGCATCTCGTCGGTGGCGGCGTAGGGCGTCGTCCATGTCTTGACGATGTCGGCGATCTCGGCGTCATTCGAAAAGTCGGTATTCGCCCCCGGCACATCCAGCGAAAGATAGTCGCGATGGCAATAGACCTGGCTCTCGCCGGTATCGGCCAGGATGATGAATTCATGGCTGAGATCGCCGCCGATCGGACCGGTGTCGGCGCGCATCGGGATCGCCTGCAGGCCCATGCGCGTGAACGTCCTGAGATAGGACACGAACATCCGGTTATAGGCCGCCTTGGCGCCCTCATAGTTGAGGTCGAAGGAATAGGCGTCCTTCATCAGGAATTCGCGCGAACGCATGACGCCGAAGCGCGGCCGCACCTCGTCGCGGAACTTCCACTGGATGTGGTAGAGGTTGAGCGGCAGATCCTTGTAGGACTTCACATAGGCGCGGAAGATCTCGGTGACCATCTCCTCATTGGTCGGGCCGTAGAGCATGTCGCGCTCCTGCCGGTCCTTGATGCGCAGCATCTCCTTGCCGTAGTCGTCGTAGCGGCCGCTTTCGCGCCACAGCTCGGCCGACTGGATGGTCGGCATCAGGATCTCCAGCGCCCCTGCCCGATCCTGTTCCTCGCGGATGATACGGCAGACCTTGTCCAGCACCCGCTTGCCGAGCGGCAGCCAGGAAAAGCTGCCTTGCCCCTGCTGGCGGATCATGCCGGCGCGCAGCATCAGCCGGTGCGAGACGATCTCGGCCTCGCGCGGATTTTCTTTGAGAATAGGCAGGAAATAGCGCGACAAACGCATGGACTGGTCCGTGAGAGAGGATGGCCGCGCCGGAATCGGCGCAACGCAGGCTGCTTGCCCCGGCTTCATAGCTATTTCATGACAGAATGGAAACCCGAGCTGCCGCATCGGCCCGCAATCGGGAATCGATTTTTTGCTGCGCTGGCCTCGCGGTTCGGAAGCGCGATGCGGAGATGGAAAGCGTTGGAGCGCCCTTGCCGCAGCCAAAGATGCGCGGCGCTCCAGGCCGCGGCAATGTTGCGCCGGCTGCGTTGATCGATTTACAAGCAAGGCCTGCCACACTATTGTGCAGTGCAGCACGATATTGCCTGTTTCGGGGCAAAATTCTTCGTGACATTTTCATCTGCCTTAGGCTAGTGTGCCCCGATAACCGAGAGGGCAGAGAAAAATCTGCTCTCCTACGCGGTCAAAGTCTTGGGAGGATGCGATCTAGGCGCGGTTACTCGCTGCCGCCGGACACCGGAAACAGATCGGACGCGTTCAAATTGCAAGGCCTTGTGCCTTGCATTTTTTTTGTGCAAACATCTGCTTAGAGCAAACAGCTCTCAAATCGCATGACGTAGCGTCAGTGCGCCGGCTTACAATCCTGGGCCGGTTGCCCCTGGCCGGGGTCGATGCCCGCCCGCCTGTCACGAAACTGTCGTCCAAGGCCTATTGTGACGGCGTCTGCGCAGCTTCCGGGATAATGTGCGGAACTTCGTCGAGGCTGAGCCCCAGCCCTCTGGTCAGGCCGTAGAAAATACCCATCAGCACAGCGGTGGCGATCGTCGTTCTGATCACGGCGCGCAGCATGTGCGGCCCGCGCGGCGCGCTTGAAACCGTCCCCAGCGTCACATCATGGTCGTCGTCCTGCGTCTTCACGCTGAACGGCAGCACGGCGAACAACACCACCCACCAGGTGGCGAAGAACAAAGCGGTGAATGAAACCCAGCTCATGCTTGCTCCAATTCGACCAGCGTGCCGAAAAAGTCCTTGGGATGCAGGAACAACACCGGCTTGCCATGCGCGCCGGTTTTTGGGTTGCCGTCGCCAAGCACGCGCGCGCCGCTGGCCTGCAGACTGTCGCGCGCCGCCAGAATGTCGTCCACCTCATAGCACACATGATGCATGCCGCCCGACGGGTTTTTCTCCAGGAATGCCGCGATCGGCGAGCCCGCGCCCAGCGGCTCCAGCAACTCGATCTTGGTGTTGCCGACATCGACGAACACGACCGTCACGCCATGTTCCGGCAGCGCCTGTGGCGCACTCACGTTGGCGCCAAGCGTGTCGCGATAAGCGGCCGTCGCCGCGGCCAGATCCGGCACGGCAAGCGCGACATGGTTCAGGCGTCCAAGCATGCAAGGCTCCAAGGCAGTAGTCAGTTGTGAATGGTGAATGGTGAATGGTGAATGGTGAATGGTGAATGGTGAATGGTGAATGGTACGCCTGGCGCCAAGCAGTGAACGACGCAACCCAATATTCACTATTCACTATTCACTATTCACCATTCACTACTCACTCATCTCGTGACAAACACCGTCACCAACGGCTTCTTGCCCCAGGCTTCGTTGGCGGCGCCGCGCACGGCACGGCGCACCGCCTCTTGCACGAGGTCGAGGTCTTTTCGGCGCTGGCGGGGGATGGAGTCCACCGCGCCGACTGCCGCATCGAGCATCAGGTCTTCCAGCGTTTCGCCGCTGGCGTCGGCCTCGGCGACACCGATGGCGACCAGGTCGGGATCACCAGCCAGTTCATATTTGTCGTCGAGCACGACATTGACCGCAACATGGCCGGCAAAGGATAGCTTGCGCCGGTCGCGGATGCCCATCGCCTGGTCGGTGCCTATCAGGCGGCCGTCCTTGTAGATGCGGCCGAACGGCACCTGGTCGACGATCGTGGCAGCACCGGGATAGAGCCTGAGCACATCGCCGTCGCGCACCTGCGCCACCTGGCCGATGCCGGACATCGACATCAGCGATCCCTGCGCCACCAGATGCGCCGCTTCGCCATGCACCGGCACGCCGATCTGCGGCCGCACCCATTCATACATCTTGCGCAATTCGCTGCGGCGCGGATGTCCCGAGACATGCACCAGCGCGTCGCCATCCTCGATGATCTTCATGCCGAGGTCGATGAGGCGGTTCTTGATCTCGAGGATCGCCTTCTCGTTGCCGGGAATGGTGCGCGAGGAAAACACCACCGTGTCGCCTGCCGTCAGCGACACCGACTTCATCTCGTCGCGCGACAGCTTGGCAAGTGCGGCCAGCGGCTCGCCCTGGCTGCCGGTGCAGATGATGACCAGGTTCTCGCGCGGGATGAAACCGTAATCCTCCTCGGCGATGAACTCCGGCAGCCCGTCCATGTAGCCGAGCTCGCCTGCGACATCGATGACGCGCTTCAGCGAGCGGCCGAGAACCAGACACTGGCGGCCGGCATCGCGCGCCGCCTTGGCGATGGAGACGATGCGCCCGACATTGGACGAGAAGGTGGTCACCGCGACGCGGCCCTTGGCGCTTTGGATGACGCCCTTGAGCCCCTCGCCGACCGCCACTTCCGACGGCGACTCGCCTTCCCGCAGCGCATTGGTGGAATCGCAGATCAGCGCCAGCACGCCCTTGTCGCCATAGGCGCGGAAGCGCGCCTCGTCGGTCTTCGGCCCGATGGTCGGCTCCGGATCGATCTTCCAATCGCCGGTGTGGATGACGGTGCCGGCCGGCGTTGTGATCGCCAGCGACATCGGTTCGGGAATGGAGTGAGCGACGGGTATGGCCTCGATCTCGAACGGACCGACGCTGAATGTCTCGCCCGCCCGGTAGATCGTCAGCGGGATCTTCGGCGCGCCCTGCTCGCCTTGCCGCTTGGCTTCCAGCAGGCCGGCGCTGAACGGCGTCATCCAGACCGGCGCCTTCAGCTTCGGCCACAGATCGAGCAGCGCGCCGTAATGGTCTTCATGCGCATGGGTGATGACGATGCCGCGCAGGCTGTCGAGGTTCTCCTCGATGAAGCGCGTATCGGGCAGGATCAGGTCGACGCCCGGATGCGCGGCATCCGGGAAGGTGACGCCGACATCGACGACGATCCACTCGCGCGCATTGGCCGGCCCGTAGCCGTAGAGGGCGAAGTTCATGCCGATCTCGCCGACGCCGCCAAGCGGCACGAAGACGAGTTCGGCGTTTTCCGCTTTCGCCATGATATTCCCTTCCTGGCCGGTCAAAACGCTGCCGACGCAACGGCACCGAAATGCACGTCGCCGGCGGCGATCGTCACAACAGTCCCCTCATCGTCGCGGATCACGAAACGACAGTCCTCGTCAATGGTCTCGAACGTCCCGCGCACCACATTGCCGTCAATTCTGACAGCAACCTGGCTGCCCAGGCCCGCTGCCCGCGCCAGCCAGCGCTGCCGGATCGCCGACAATCCGCGCCCCTCGCTCCACAGCCGGGCGTTCTCGCTCCACGCGTCCGACAGCGCCAGGAACAAGGTCTCGGCATCGCAGGACGCCCCCAATGTTCTGAGCGATGTCGCGGGATAAGGCAAATCCTCGGGGTATGCCACCACATTGACGCCGATGCCGACCGCCACCGCGAAGCGGCCGCCTTCGAGGATCGCCGATTCCAGCAGGATGCCGGCAAGCTTGGCACCGGAAGCGAGCACGTCGTTCGGCCATTTCAGCTCGAAGCGGTTCTTCCCCTGGCTTGCGCCGTCGAGACCGATCGCGATCCTGCCTTGCGGCACGACGGCGTCGAGCGCGTCGGCCAGCGCCAGTCCGGCGACGAAGCCGAGCGTCGCGGCAAGCCGAAGCTCGCCGCCGGTGACGACGAGCAGCGTCGCCGCCAGATTGCCTTCGGGCGTTGCCCAGACGCGGCCGCGCCGACCCCGCCCGCTTTCCTGTTGCTTGGAGACGACCCAGAGCTTTCCCGGATCGCCCGCCCGCGCATGGGCAAGCGCCAGCGCATTGGTCGAACCGACCGTGTCATGTGCCTCGAGCCGGAAGCCTTCCGACGCTGCGGTTGGAGCCAGCCGAAATGCCATCCCGTCAGAAGAATGTCTTGGCGGCGGCTTCGGCATAGGTGCCGATCGGCCCGCCGATCAGCACATAGAACAGCACGAACGCGCCGGAGACGCCGAGCACGAGGCGCAGTTCGCTCGCCATCGGCACGAAGCCGCCGACCGGCTCGTCGAACCACATGATCTTGATGATGCGCAGGTAATAGTAAGCGCCCACCACCGAGGCCAGCACACCGATGATCGCCAGCGCATAGAGGTTGGCGTTGATGGCGGCGAGGAAGACGTACCACTTCCCCCAAAACCCGGCGAGCGGCGGGATGCCGGCCAGCGAGAACATCAGGATGGTGAGGATCGTCGCCATGACCGGGTTGGTCGACGACAGTCCGGCGAGATCGCCGATCTGTTCGACATTGCCTTCCTTGCGCCGCATGGCGAGGATGAAGGCGAAGGTGCCGAGCGTCATCACCAGGTAGATCAGCATGTAGATGGCGACGCCGCGCACACCGGCCTGGCTGTTGGCGGCAAGGCCGACCAGCGCGTAGCCCATATGACCGATCGAGGAGTAGGCCATCAGCCGCTTGATGTTGGTCTGGCCGATCGCCGCGAAGGCACCGAGCGCCATCGAGGCGATCGAGATGAAGACGATGATCTGCTGCCAGTCGGAAGCGATCGGCTTGAAGGCGCCCATGGTGACGCGCACGATCAGCGCCATCGCCGCCATCTTCGGCGCCGCCGCCAGGAAGGCCGTCACCGGGGTCGGCGCGCCTTCATAGACGTCCGGCGTCCACATATGGAACGGCACCGCCGAGATCTTGAAGGCAAGGCCGGCCAGCACGAAGACCAGACCGAAGACGAGGCCAAGCTGGCGCTCGCCGCTGCCGAGCGCGATGGCGATCTCCTGGAAGCCGGTGTTGCCGGTGTAGCCGTAGACGAGGCTGATGCCGTAGAGCAGCATGCCCGACGACAGCGCGCCGAGGACGAAATACTTCAGACCGGCCTCGGTCGAGCGCAGATTGTCGCGATTGATCGCCGCCAGCACGTAGATCGCCAGCGATTGCAGTTCGAGGCCGAGATAGAGCCCGATCATGCCGTTGGCCGAGATCATCAGCATCATGCCGAGCGTGCAGAGCAGAATCAGCACCGGATATTCGAACTTGTCGAAATGCTCTTGCTTGGCGAAGCGCATCGACATGACCAGGGTCACCGCCGAACCGATCAGCGACAGCATCTTCATGAAGCGCGCAAACGGATCCTGGACGAAGGCACTGCCATAGGCGGTACCCTGCCCGCTGGACGTGACGAGCCATAGTCCGGCAATCACCAGGATGGCAACGGCAAGGCCCGTCACCGTGTTGGTACTGTCGGAGCGCGAATAGGCGCCCACCATCAAGAGCGCCAGCGCGCCGACGGCGAGGATCAGCTCCGGCGTCGAGAGCGAAAGGCTGGAGAGAAGGTCCGGCGTCATGGTTCGCAAAACCCTTGGGTTAATTCGCCGCCGCGGTCTGCGCGGAGCCGATGGATGCAGTGACATTGGTGACGAGCGCCTTGACCGATTCAGCCGTCGCGTCGAAGACCGGTGCGGGATAGACGCCGAAGAAGATGACCAGCACGACCAGCGGGTAGATGATCGCCTTCTCGCGTGGCGACAGGTCCAGCAGGCCCTTCAGGCTCTCCTTGGTCAGCGCACCGAAGATCACCCGGCGATAGAGCCAGAGCGCGTAGGCGGCCGACAGGACGACGCCGGTGGCGGCGAAGAACGCCACCCATGTGTTGGCCCGGAACACGCCGAGCATGGTCAGGAACTCGCCGACGAAGCCGCTGGTGCCGGGCAGGCCGACATTGGCCATGGTGAAGACCATGAACACGGTGGCGTATTTCGGCATGTTGTTGACCAAGCCGCCATAGGCGTCGATGTCGCGCGTGTGCATGCGGTCGTAGATGACGCCGACGCACAGGAACAGCGCGCCGGAGACGAGGCCGTGCGATAGCATCTGGAAGATCGCGCCCTGCACGCCTTCCTGGTTCATCGCGAAGATGCCCATGGTAACGAAGCCCATATGGGCGACCGAGGAATAGGCGATCAGCTTCTTCATGTCCTCCTGCATCAGCGCCACCAGCGAGGTGTAGATGATGGCGACGACCGACAGCGTGAACACCAGCGGCGCGAACATTTCGGACGCCAGCGGGAACATCGGCAGCGAGAAACGCAGGAAGCCGTACCCGCCCATCTTCAGGAGGATGGCGGCCAGGATGACCGAGCCCGCCGTCGGCGCCTCGACATGCGCGTCGGGCAGCCAGGTGTGCACCGGCCACATCGGCATCTTCACCGCGAAGGAGGCGAAGAAGGCGAGCCATAGCCAAGTCTGCATGCTGGCCGGGAAGTTATGCGTCAAGAGCGTCGGGATGTCGGTGGTGCCGGACTGGAAGAACATCGCCATGATGGCGAGCAGCATCAGCACCGAGCCGGCCAGCGTATAGAGGAAGAACTTGAACGAGGCATAGACGCGCCGCTTGCCGCCCCACACGCCGATGATGATGAACATCGGGATAAGGCCGGCCTCGAAGAAGACGTAGAACAGCACGATGTCGAGCGCGCAGAACACGCCGATCATCAGCGTCTCCAACAGCAGGAAGGCGATCATGTAGGCCTTGACGCGCTTCTCGATCGATTCCCACGACGCCAGGATGCAGAGCGGCATCAGGAAGGTGGTCAGGATGACGAACAGCATCGAGATGCCGTCGACGCCCAGATGGTAGGAGATGCCGGAATCCAGCCAGGCGAATTTCTCGACGAACTGGAAACCGGCCTGCGAATTGTCGAAGCCGGTCCAGATGAACAGCGAGACGATGAAGGTGATGCTCGTCGTCCACAGCGCGATGGCGCGGATGTTGCGGCGGGCGTTCTCGCTATCATCGTTGATGAACAGGATGAGCAGCACACCTACCAGCGGCAGGAAGGTGACCAGCGAGAGGATTGGCACGGCGGTCATCAGAGCATCATCCAGGTGACGAGTGCGGCAACGCCGATCAGCATGGCGAAGGCATAGTGATAGAGGTAGCCGGTCTGCAGCTTGACGACGCGGTTGGTGACGTCGACGACGCGTGCCGAAACACCGTCAGGCCCGAGACCGTCGATGATCGTGCCGTCGCCGGTCTTCCACAGGAACCTGCCGAGAGCCTTTGCCGGCCGCACGAACAGCACGTCGTAGAGCTCGTCGAAATACCACTTGTTGAGCAGGAAGGCGTAGAGCAGGCGATGGTTGGCGGCGACGCTCCGGGGCAATTCCGGCGAGCGGATATAGAACTTCCAGGCGATGCCAAAGCCGATGAGCATGGCGACGAACGGCGCCAGTTCGACCCACAGCGGCAGTTCGTGGATATCGTGCAGGATATGGTTGTCAGGTAGCGTGAACAGCGACGCCTTCCAGAACTCTGCATAGCCCTCGCCGATGAAGGCGCCATGGAAGATGATGCCGGCAAACAGCGCTCCCGCCGCCAGGATGAACAGCGGTACCAGCATCACCGGCGGCGATTCATGGACATGGTGCATCACCTCGTGACTGGCGCGCGGCTCGCCATGGAAAGTCATGAAGATCAGCCGCCAGGAATAGAACGAGGTGAAGCAGGCGGCGATGACCAGCAGGACGAAGGCGGTGGGGGCAAACATGTTGTGGCCGGCAAAGGCGCTTTCGATGATGGCGTCCTTGGAGAAGAAGCCGGCGGTGCCGATGACGGTCACCGGAATGCCGACGCCGGTCAGCGCCAGCGTGCCGATCACCATCATCCAGTAGGTCTTTGGAATGAGTGTCCTCAAGCCGCCCATCTTGCGCATATCCTGCTCGTCGGAGACGGCATGGATGACCGAGCCCGAGCCGAGGAACAGCAGCGCCTTGAAGAAGGCGTGCGTGAACAGATGGAAGATCGCCGCGCTATAGGCGCCGACGCCGAGCGCCACGAACATGTAGCCAAGCTGCGAGCAGGTCGAATAGGCGATGACGCGCTTGATGTCGTTCTGGACGAGGCCGACCGTTGCCGCGAAGAAGGCGGTGAAGGCGCCGATGAAGGTCACCACCGTCAGCGCCGTATGCGACAGCTCGAACAGCGGCGACAGCCTGGCCAGCATGAACACGCCGGCGGTCACCATCGTCGCGGCATGGATCAGCGCGGAAACCGGTGTCGGGCCTTCCATGGCGTCCGGCAGCCAGGTGTGCAGCGGCACCTGCGCAGACTTGCCCATGGCGCCCATGAACAGGAGCAGGCAGACAACGGTCATCGCCGAGTGCTTGTCGAGCGCATAGCCGAGGAAGGTGAGCACGGCCGCACCGTGCTCGGCGCCCTCGGCCGGAACGAATGTCGCCGCATTGGCGAAGATGGTGCCGAGATTGACCGAGCCGAACAGCACGAAGACGCCGAAGATGCCGAGCGCGAAGCCGAAATCGCCGACGCGGTTGACGACGAAGGCCTTGATCGCCGCGGCGTTGGCCGACGGCTTCTTGTACCAGAAGCCGATCAGCAGATAGGACGCGAGACCCACGCCTTCCCAGCCGAAGAACATCTGCGCCAGATTGTCCGCCGTCACCAGCATCAGCATGGCGAAGGTGAACAGCGACAGATAGGCAAAGAAGCGCGGCCGGTTCGGGTCGTGGTGCATGTAGCCGATCGAGTAGATGTGGACCAGCGCCGACACCGTGTTGACGACGACCAGCATCACCACCGTCAGCGTGTCGATCCTGAGCGCCCATGCGGCGTCGAGCCCGCCCGACTGGATCCAGCGCAGCACCGGCACGGTGAACACCTCGCCCTCGCTGAAACCGACCGAGAAGAAGGCGACCCACGACAGCACCGCCGAGATCACCAGGAAACCGGAGGTGATGTATTCGGAGGCCTTGGCGCCGAGCGAATTGCCGAACAGACCGACAATCAGGAAGCCGAGCAGCGGAAGGAAGACGATGGCCTGGTACATGGTGGTTTCCGTCAACCCTTCATCATGTTCACGTCTTCGACCGCGATCGAGCCGCGGTTGCGGAAGAAGACGACAAGAATGGCGAGACCGATGGCCGCTTCGGCGGCAGCGACTGTCAGCACGAACAGCGCGAACACCTGGCCGACCAGATCGCCGAGCGCCGCCGAAAAGGCGACGAAATTGATGTTGACCGCGAGCAGGATCAGTTCGATCGACATCAGGATGACGATGATGTTGCGGCGGTTGAGGAAGATGCCGAACACGCCGAGCGTGAACAGGATCGCCGATACGGTGAGGTAATGTGCGATGCCGACGACCATCTCAGATGCCCTCGCCCGATTTGACCTTGCGGATTTCCATGCCCGTCGCCGGCGTGCGGCCGACCTGGGCTGCGATCGACTGCCGCTTGACACCCGGCTTGTGGCGCAGCGTCAAGACGATGGCGCCGATCATGGCGACCAGGAGCACGAGGCCGGCGATCTGGAAGTAGTAGAGGTAGTCCGTATAGAGGATGTCGCCCAATGCCGCCGTGTTCGAGCGCGTGGCGAGGTCCGGAATGGGTTTTGACACCGTCGCCGCCAGTTGCGGCGCGAAAGTGTAGCCACCGAGCACGACGATCAACTCCGCCGCCAGGATCAGCCCGACCAGCGCACCGATCGGCGCATATTGCAGGGCGCCTTCCTTCATCTCGGCGAAGTCGACATCGAGCATCATGACGACGAACAGGAACAGCACCATGACCGCGCCGACATAGACGACGAGCAGGATCATCGCCAGGAACTCGGCCCCGGTCAGCATGAACAGGCCGGCGGCATTGAAGAAGGTCAGGATCAGGAACAGCACCGAATGCACGGGGTTGCGCGACGAAATGACCATGAACGCCGATGCCACGGCGACAAAGGCGAAGAGGTAGAAAAAGGCCGCCTCTAGTCCACTCAGCATGGGTTCCCCCGGGTTCCTGTCCGAAACAGGACGTTCGTCCTGTTTCGTTCTCTCTGGCTTCGTTCCGCCTCCGGCGCCGAAGCCGCGTTGTCCTAGCGCATGTTCCGATCGGGTTGAAAGACCCGATCGAAAGAAACATGCGCCACTCTTTCATTCCGGAGGATGATCTCGTCCGAAAAGTCTGCAACTTTTCGGGATCATCCTCTGGACGAGGCCCCTCGCCCCGTCCATGCGTCAAATGTCAGCGATAGGGCGAGTCCAGCGCGATGTTGCGCGCCAGTTCGCGCTCCCAGCGATCGCCATTCGCCAGCAGCCTGTCCTTGTCGTAGTAGAGCTCCTCGCGCGTCTCCGTCGCGAACTCGAAATTCGGCCCCTCGACGATGGCGTCGACCGGGCAGGCTTCCTGGCAGAAGCCGCAATAGATGCACTTCACCATGTCGATATCGTAGCGCACGGTGCGCCGCGTGCCGTCATTGCGGCGCGGCCCGGCCTCGATGGTGATCGCCTGCGCCGGGCAGATCGCCTCGCACAATTTGCAGGCGATGCAGCGTTCCTCGCCGTTGGGATAACGGCGCAGCGCGTGCTCGCCGCGGAAGCGCGGGCTGATCGGCCCCTTCTCATGCGGATAGTTGATCGTCTCCTTCGGCGCGAAGAACTGGCGCATCGACAGGAAGAAGGCGCTGACGAAATCCTGCAGCAGCAGCGATTTTGCAGCCTGGGAAAGAGCAGACATCACGCAAACCCCGTGATCTTGAGGAAGGCAGCGACGATCACCACCATCGCCAGCGAGATCGGCAAGAAGACCTTCCAGCCCAGCCGCATCAACTGGTCGTAGCGGTAGCGCGGCACGAAGGCCTTCACCATGGAGAACATGAAGAACATCAGACAGACCTTGAGCACGAACCAGATCAGCCCCGGCACCCAGGTGAAGGGCGCGAAGTCGAAGGGCGGCAGCCAGCCGCCGAGGAACAGGATGGTGGCCAAGGCGCACATCAAGACGACGGCGACATATTCGCCGAGGAAGAACAGCAGGAACGGCGTCGAGGAATATTCGACCATGTGGCCGGCGACCAGTTCCGATTCGGCCTCGACGAGGTCGAAAGGCGGGCGGTTCGTCTCAGCCAGCGCCGAAATGAAGAAGACGACGAACATCGGGAACAGCGACAGCCAGTGCCAGTCGAGGAAAGTGTTGGGCAGGCCAACCCGCGTGCCCAGCCCATCCTGCTGCGACAGCACGATGTCCGACAGATTGAGCGAGCCGACGCAGAGCAGCACAGTGACGATGACGAAGCCGATCGAGACTTCGTAGGACACCATCTGCGCCGCCGAGCGCAACGCGCCGAGGAACGGATATTTCGAATTCGACGCCCAGCCGCCCATGATCACGCCATAGACCTCGAGCGAGGAGATGGCGAAGACATAAAGGATGCCGACATTGACGTTGGCAATCGCCCAGCCCTGGTTAACCGGGATGACGGCCCAGGCCGAGATCGCCAGCACCGCCGACACCAGCGGCGCCAGCAGGAACACGCCCTTGTTGGCGCCGGACGGGATCACCGGTTCCTTGAACACGAATTTCAGCAGGTCGGCGAAGGCCTGCAGCGTGCCCCAGGGGCCGACGACGTTCGGGCCGCGGCGCAGCTGCACCGCAG
Source organism: Mesorhizobium sp. IMUNJ 23033 (assembly GCF_044778005.1). NCBI lineage: Bacteria > Pseudomonadati > Pseudomonadota > Alphaproteobacteria > Hyphomicrobiales > Phyllobacteriaceae > Mesorhizobium > Mesorhizobium sp. IMUNJ 23033. Next base: position 244,358 of record NZ_JBJACT010000002.1, on the reverse strand, counting down.
CCCAGATCTTGCGGTCGGCATAAAGCAGATAAGCGACCGCGATCAGCAGCACGACGATCAGCACGACCGACTTCAAGAGGATGATCAGCGCCGGCAGTACATAGATGGAGAAGAACGTGTCCATGCTTATTCCGCCGCCTGCTTGAAGCCGCTCTTGGCCAGCGCCGAGCATTCCGCCATCACGGCAGAGGCCCGCGCGATCGGGTTGGTCAGGTAGAAATCCTTCACCGGCGAGGTGAAGCTGCCCTTGTTCAGCCGCCCGCCGAGCTTCGCCACCTTGGCGATGTCGTCGGCATTGCCGGCCGCGACATGGTCGATGCGGGCAAGATGCGGATATTCGCCGTAAAGCTTGGCGCGCAGTTGCGGCAGGGAATCGAAGGGCAGCTTCTTGCCCAGAACATCCGAAAGCGCCCGCAGGATCGCCCAGTCTTCGCGCGCATCGCCCGGTGCGAAGCCGGCACGGTTGGTCTGCTGCACCCGGCCTTCGGTGTTGACGTAAGTGCCCGACTTTTCGGTGTAGGCGGCCGCCGGCAGGATGACGTTGGCGCGATGCGCGCCATGGTCGCCATGGGTGCCGATATAGACGACGAAGGCGCCGCCGGTCTTGCCCATGTCGATCTCGTCGGCGCCGAGCAGGAACAGGAGATCCGTGCCGCCAAGCATGCCGACGACGTTCTTGCCGCCCTCGCTCGGTACAAAGCCGAGATCGAGGCCACCGACGCGGCCTGCCGCGTTGTGCAGCACGGCGAAGCCGTTCCAGTCGGCCCGGGCGGCATTGACGGCGGCCGCCAGCTTCGCCGCCTGTCCGAGAACGGCCGCACCATCGGCGCGCGCCAGAGCGCCCTGCCCGACAATGATCAGCGGATGCGTCGCCTTCTTCAGCACCTCGAAGAACTTGCCATTGCCGTCGGCGAGGTCCTTCAGCGATTCCGGACCTGCACCCAGCTGCTCATACTCATAGCGCGTGTCGCCGACCTCGCCGATGACGCCGACCGGCAGATTGCCGATGCGCCAGCGCTTGCGGATGCGGGCGTTGAGCACCGAGGCCTCGAAGCGCGGATTGGCGCCGATGATCAGCACCGCGTCGGCCTGCTCGATGCCCTCGATGGTCGGGTTGAAGATGTAGCTGGCACGTCCGAGCGATGGATCGAGGGCTGCACCATCCTGGCGGCAGTCGGTATTCTTCGAGCCGAGCGCGGCCATCAAAAGCTTGAGCGCGTACATCTCCTCGACCGCGGCGAGATCGCCGGCAATGGCGCCGATCTTCTCCGGCGCGGTCTTCGACACCTGCTCCTTGATCGCGGCGAAGGCTTCCGCCCAGCTTGCCGGTGCCAGCTTCCCGTCTTTGCGCACATAGGGGCGGTCGAGGCGCTGCGTGCGCAGGCCGTCCCAGATGAAGCGGGTCTTGTCGGAAATCCACTCCTCGTTCACCGCCTCGTTGACGCGCGGCAGGATGCGCATCACTTCGCGGCCGCGGCTGTCGACGCGGATCGCCGAACCGACGGCATCCATGACGTCGATGGATTCGGTCTTGGTCAGTTCCCACGGCCGCGCCTGGAACGCAAAGGGCTTCGAGGTCAGCGCGCCGACCGGGCAGAGATCGATGACATTGCCCTGCAGTTCCGAGGTCATGGCGCTTTCGAGATAGGTGGTGATCTCGGCATCCTCGCCACGGCCGATCAGGCCGAGCTCGGAAATGCCGGCGACCTCGGTGGTGAAGCGGACGCAGCGCGTGCAGTGGATGCAGCGGTTCATCACCGTCTTGACCAGCGGCCCGATATACTTGTCTTCGACGGCGCGCTTGTTCTCGTGATAGCGCGAGGAATCGACGCCGAAGGCCATCGCCTGGTCCTGCAGGTCGCACTCGCCGCCCTGGTCGCAGATCGGGCAATCGAGCGGATGGTTGATCAGCAGGAACTCCATCACGCCTTCCCTGGCCTTCTTGACCATCGGCGTGTTGGTGAAGATTTCCGGCGCCTCGCCGTTCGGACCGGGGCGCAGGTCGCGCACGCCCATGGCGCAGGAGGCCTGCGGCTTGGGCGGGCCGCCCTTCACCTCGATCAGGCACATGCGGCAGTTGCCGGCGATCGACAGCCGCTCATGGAAGCAAAAGCGCGGCACTTCCGCGCCCGCATCCTCGGCCGCCTGCAGCAGCGTGTAGTGGTCGGGTACAGTGATCTCTTTCCCGTCGACCTTGAGCTTTGCCATCAATTGCCCCCGGCGGTCTTCGCCGTCTCATATGCCTGGATGAGGTCGCCAAGGCTGATGCCATTGATCATCATGCCGGCGACTTCTGCGTTTTCTATCTTCACGTTGCTCATGTTCACATTGGTGAAAAACGTATTCGAGAGATTTGCGTCTTCCACCTTTGCGTTGGTCAGGTTGGTGCGCTGGATCCTGGCCGCCGACAGGTTGACGTTGTGGAACTGCGTGTTCGACATGTTCACGTCATCGAAGCTCGAATTGGTGGCATTGCGAACATCGAGAACGTCACGCTTGTCGTGGACCTCCATGCCCTACCCCTGCCTCTTGGCCTTGGCGGCCAGCACAAGTGCAGCCGCCTGGCGGGTCCAGTCGTCACGGCCGATGCGGCCCGCCAACGATAGATAGTCCTCGACCCAGGCGATCTCTTCGGGCGTCCAGGCCGCGATCTGTGCATGGGTCCAGACGCCCAGGCCGTTCAGAACCTTCTCCAGCTTCGGACCGATGCCCGATATCGCCTTGAGATCGGACGGTTTCGCCGGCCGCTCCATGGCTTTGGGCTGCCTGAAATCCTCAGGCATCAACCCGGTTGCCGCATTGCCTGCCACCGTGTCGGCGCTAGCAGTGTCCTGCGCCTTCTCGACGGTGTTGGCGGCAATGTCGGTCACATCCCTGGCGAAGGTCTGCGCCTCGGCTATCAGCGTCTTGGTCGCCTTGCGTGCCTTGGATGCGCTTTCTGCGGCGTCCGCAAACTCTTCGCTTCTTGCCTCGAAATCATCGACGATCGGCTGGAACAGCCGCTGCGAAGCCTCGGCCGCGCCGGAGAGCGCGCCGAGCCAGACGCCAAGGGCGTGGTTGGCGAAGCCGAAGCCGAGCGCCGACATTGCCGCAGCGCTCGCGACAGGATGCGCGAAGAGATTGACGGCGCTTGCCATCTCCTTCGGCATCATCCTGGTCAAGTCCTGGTTCATCTTCTCGAACTGGTCCACGTCGGGCATCATTGGGTAGGGTATCGAATACGGCGCCATCGGTCGTCTCCTGGTCGTTTCTTCGTATGCCCCGCCCGGTATCCTCGTCTCGGGCTTACGCCCGCATTTCAATTTCTATTCCGCAGCCACCATCACCGGCTCCGCCCGGTGCGCGTTGCGCGAAAACTCGTCGATGCGCTGCTCCACCTCGCCGCGGAAATGCCGCATCAGACCCTGGATCGGCCATGCCGCCGCATCGCCCAGCGCGCAGATCGTGTGTCCCTCGACCTGCTTGGTGACGTCGAGCAGCATGTCGATCTCGCGCTTCTGCGCCTCGCCGCGCACCAGCCGTTCCATCACCCGCCACATCCAGCCGGTGCCTTCGCGGCACGGCGTGCACTGGCCGCAGCTCTCGTGTTTGTAGAAATACGAGAGCCTGGCGATCGCCTTCACGATATCGGTCGATTTGTCCATGACGATGACAGCCGCGGTACCGAGGCCCGACTTCAGGTCGCGCAGAGCGTCGAAATCCATCGGCGTGTCGATGATCTGCTCGGCCGGCACCAGCGGCACCGAAGCGCCACCCGGAATGACCGCAAGCAGATTGTCCCAGCCGCCGCGGATGCCGCCGCAATGCGTCTCGATCAGCTCGCGGAACGGGATCGACATCGCCTCTTCGACGGTGCACGGATTGTTGACGTGGCCGGAGATGCAGAACAGCTTGGTGCCGACATTGTTGGGCCGGCCGAAGGACGAGAACCAGGCCGCACCGCGGCGCAAAATGGTCGGCGCAACCGCGATGGACTCGACATTGTTGACCGTGGTCGGGCAGCCATAGAGGCCGACATTGGCCGGGAATGGCGGCTTCAGCCGGGGCTGGCCCTTCTTGCCCTCGAGGCTTTCGAGCAGCGCCGTCTCCTCGCCGCAGATATAGGCGCCGGCGCCGTGATGCATGTAGATGTCGAAGTCGTAGCCGGACGTGTTGTTCTTGCCGATCAGCTTGGCCTCGTAGGCCTCGTCGATGGCGCGCTGCAGCGCCTCGCGCTCGCGGATGAACTCGCCGCGCACATAGATGTAGGCGGCGATTGCGCCCATGGCAAAGCCGGCGATCAGGCAGCCCTCGACCAGCGTGTGCGGGTCGTGGCGCAGTATGTCGCGGTCCTTGCAGGTGCCGGGCTCGGATTCGTCGGCATTGACGACGAGGTAGCTCGGCCGGCCGTCGCTCTGCTTGGGCATGAACGACCATTTCAGGCCGGTCGGGAAGCCGGCGCCGCCGCGGCCGCGCAGGCCCGACGCCTTCATCTCGTTGACGATCCAATCGCGCCCCTTGGCGATGATGCCGGGCGTGTTGTCCCAGGCGCCACGCGAAATTGCGCCCGCCAGCGACTTGTCGAAGCGGCCGTAGATGTTGTTGAAGATGCGGTCATTGTCCTGAAGCATTGTTCGTCCCTCAGACCGGTTTCTTGCCGAAGACGCGGATGTATTCGTCGACCCCGCCCTTGGCGAGCGCCTTGGCCTGCTTGACCCAGTCGTCGCGCTCGATGCGGCCGTGGAAGGAGAGATAGCCGTCCACCCATTCGCGCTCGGCCTTCTTCCAGGAAGCGACCTGCGCGAAGGTGAAGATGCCCAATTCGTGCAGGGTGCCTTCGATCTTCGGGCCGACACCGGAAATCAGCTTGAGATCGTCGACCAGCGCAGGCTTGGCGATGCCGGCGGGGCGGTTCTTGTCGTCGAGCAACGGTTTGCCCGTCTTTGAACCAGTGTCTGCTTTCGCCACCGGCACTTTGGCTTCCGGCGCCTTGAAGGCAGCCGCCGGCTCAGCTTTGTTCTTCGGACCGCTGCGCTGTTTCGAAACCTTCTCGACCTCGGGTGCCGCCTTGTTGGCGTTGGCGGCCGAATGCAGCGGGGCGGCAACGCTCGCAGCCTTTTCTACGGCAGGCGCAACCTTGACCGGCGAAGGCGATTGCAACGCCGGGCTGGTTTCAGGCGCGTCGGTCTTCGGCTTGCTGGCCTTCGACGGCGCGACGGGGGTAGCCGGCGCCGGCACGGGCTCGGCGACGATCGCATCCGGCGCCGCCTTGGCGGCCTTTGTCGCGGCCTTGGCTTCCTTGTCGCGCGTCGACTTGAGGATCGCCTTTTCGCTGGTCAGCGTGGTCAGGCCGGTGATCGGCTCCGACGTGGTGCGGCCATTCTGCGGCCCTGGCGTCACCGAGGCGCCCTTGCCGGCGCCGTAGAGATCGATGATCTCGGCCAGCCGCTCAGGCGTCAAATCCTCGAACGTATCCTTGAAGATCATCACCATCGGCGCGTTGACGCAGGCGCCGAGGCATTCGACCTCCTCCCACGACAAAGTGCCCTTGTCGTTGGTGTGGAACTGGTCGTGATGGATTTTCGAGCGGCAGACATCCATCAACGCTTCCGAGCCGCGCAGCATGCAGGGCGTGGTGCCGCAAACCTGGATGTGCGCGCGCGTGCCGACCGGATTGAGCTGGTACTGCGTGTAGAAAGTCGCGACTTCAAGGCCCCGGATGTAGGGCATGCCTAGCATGTCGGAGATCGTCTCGATCGCCGATTTGGTCACCCAGCCTTCCTGCTCCTGCGCCAGCATCAGCAGCGGGATGATCGCCGACTGTTCGCGGCCCTTCGGATATTTCTTGATCCATTGCTTGGCCGCCGCCGCATTCGCCCGGTTGAAGGCGAAGGACGCTGGTTGGACGCTGGCTTCTGCGAGACGGCGGACTGACATTTAGCGATCAACCTCACCAAACACGATATCGAGTGAACCCAACACGGCAGTGACGTCGGCCAGCATGTGGCCGCGGCACAAAAAGTCCATGGCTTGCAGATGTGCGAAGCCGGGCGCGCGCAGCTTGCAGCGGTAGGGCTTGTTGGTGCCGTCCGAGACCAAATAGACGCCGAATTCGCCCTTCGGCGCTTCGACGGCGGCGTAGACCTCGCCGGCCGGCACGCGGTAGCCCTCGGTGTAGAGCTTGAAGTGATGGATCAGCGCTTCCATCGAGCGCTTCATCGCCTGGCGCTTCGGCGGCACCACCTTGCCGTCGAGGTTCGACACCGGCCCGGTGCCCTCCTTGCCGAGCAGCAGATCGACGCACTGGCGCATGATCTTCGCCGACTGGCGCATCTCTTCCATGCGCACGAGGTAGCGGTCGAAACAGTCGCCGTTCTTGCCGATCGGGATGTCGAAATCCATTTCGGAATAGCATTCATAGGGCTGCGATTTGCGCAGGTCCCAGGCAGCACCCGAGCCGCGCACCATGACGCCGGAAAAACCCCAGGCCCAGGCATCGGCCAGCGAGACCGTGCCGATGTCGACATTGCGCTGCTTGAAGATGCGGTTGCCGGTGAGCAGCGCATCGAGATCGTCGAGCGACGTCAGGAACGGATCGATCCACTTGCCGATGTCCTCGATCAGCTTCTGCGGCAGGTCCTGGTGCACGCCGCCGGGGCGGAAATAGGCCGCGTGCATGCGCGAACCGGAGGCGCGCTCGTAGAACACCATCAGCTTTTCGCGCTCGACGAAGCCCCATAGCGGCGGCGTCAGCGCACCGACGTCCAGCGCCTGCGTCGTCACATTGAGGATGTGCGACATGATGCGGCCGATCTCGGAATAGAGCACGCGGATCAGCTGGCCGCGCTTCGGCACCTCGATGCCGAGCAGCCGCTCGGCGGCAAGCGCGAAGGCATGCTCCTGGTTCATTGGCGCGCAATAATCGAGCCGGTCGAGGTAAGGCACCGCCTGCAGGTAGGTCTTGTGCTCGATCAGCTTTTCCGTGCCGCGATGCAAGAGCCCGATATGCGGATCGACGCGATCGACGACCTCGCCGTCCAACTCAAGCACCAACCTCAAAACACCATGCGCTGCAGGGTGTTGAGGGCCAAAGTTGATGTTAAAATTGCGGACGGAGGTTTCAGCCATTCTGGCGCCTCTGGCGAAGAGTCAGTAGTGAGTAGTGAGTAGTGATCATCAATCTCAATGCCTACTTATTCCGCCTGCTTTGCCTGGACCGTTCTGATGAGAGATCGCATCATTTTTCCAATCTCTTCGCATCGCAGCAGCAGTTCAGTCTCATTGTCTCTTTCCAGCAAACCAACCCGGCATGCCAGCAGTATGTGCGTCTCCAGTTCCTTCAGCGACCCCTGCGCCATGCGCAGAAACTGAACGAACGAACCTCTATTCTCACGACCGTACCCTTCGGCGATGTTGGCGGCGATCGAAACCGCCGAGCGGCGCATTTGGGAGGTCATTCCATAAATCTCCTCTTTCGGAAAACCTTTGGTGAGGCGATAGCAATTTTCGGCAAGCACCATCGCCGATTGCCACACCAACAGGTCACGATAAGATTCGATCCTTTTTTCCAATTCCTTCCCTACTGACTACTGACTACTCACTACTTCCCTACTCACTGTTTCGCCTTCTCATCGCCCGGCAGGACGTAATCCGTCCCTTCCCACGGCGAGAGAAAATCGAAGTTTCTGAATTCCTGTTTCAATTCCACCGGCTCGTAGATGACCCGCTTGGCCTCGTCGTCGTAGCGCACCTCGACGAAACCGGTCAGCGGAAAGTCCTTGCGCAGCGGATGGCCCTCGAAACCGTAGTCGGTCAGGATCCGGCGCAGGTCGGGATGGCCTGAAAACAGCACGCCATAGAGGTCGTATGTCTCGCGCTCGAACCAGTCGGCGCCGGGATAAACGGCGGTGAGCGACGGCACCATCGTTTCCTCGTCGGCCTGAACCTTGATCCGAATGCGCACATTCTGCTTCGGCGACAAAAGGTGATAGACGACGTCAAAGCGCTTCGGCCGCGACGGATAGTCGGCGCCGCAGACGTCGATGATCGAGATGAACTGGCAGCGCTGATCGTCGCGCAGGAAGGTCGCCACCTCGATCAGGTCGCTTGGCTCGACCGAGACGGTAAGCTCGCCATAGGCCAGCACCGCGTTGTTGACCCTGCCGATCAGCTTCTCGCCCAGATAGGTCGAGAGTTCGTTCAACGACTGGCTCATGGGTTCACCGTTCGATCGTGCCGGTGCGGCGGATCTTCTTCTGCAACAGAAGAATGCCGTAAAGCAGGGCTTCGGCGCTCGGCGGACAGCCGGGCACGTAGATGTCGACCGGCACGATGCGGTCGCAACCGCGCACCACCGAATAGGAATAGTGGTAGTAGCCGCCGCCATTGGCGCAGGAGCCCATCGAGATGACGTAGCGCGGCTCCGGCATCTGGTCGTAGACCTTGCGCAGCGCCGGCGCCATCTTGTTGGTCAGCGTGCCGGCGACGATCATGATGTCGGACTGGCGCGGCGACGCGCGCGGCGCGACGCCGAAGCGCTCGCTGTCATAGCGCGGCATCGAGGTATGGATCATCTCGACGGCGCAACAGGCCAGACCGAAGGTCATGAACATCAGCGAACCGCTGCGCGCCCAGGTGATCAGCGCCTCGGTCGAGGTGACGAGAAAACCCTTGTCGGCCAACTCGTTGTTGATTTCGAGGAAGAACGGGTCGTCGGAACCGACCGGTCGACCGGTATTGGGGTCGATGATGCCCTTGGGCTTCGGTGCGACGAGCGTGCCGGAACTGTCGTTCAATCCCATTCCAGCGCTCCTTTTTTCCATTCATAGGCAAAGCCGATGGTCAGCACCGCCAGAAACACCATCATCGACCAGAAACCGAGCATGCCGATCTTCGAGAACGACACCGCCCAGGGAAACAGGAAGGCCACTTCCAGATCGAAGATGATGAACAGGATCGACACCAGGTAGAAGCGGATGTCGAACTTCATGCGGGCATCGTCGAAGGAGTTGAAGCCGCACTCATAGGCGGAGAGCTTTTCCGGATCGGGGTTGCGGTAGGCCACCAGGAACGGCGCAATGATCAGCGCCAGGCCGACGACCAGCGCCACGCCGATGAAGAGGACTATGGGCAGGTACGAACTCAAAAGTGCGTTCATGCTGCGGCTTTCCGTTGGCGGTCGATCCACTTTGATTACAGCAACCAACCTTAATGCGGAAGCGTGACAGATTAACCGCTGAACCGTTTTAGGTGGCCTATGCTGCAACGCGGCGAGGGTTAGCGCAGCGCTTTCGGCGAAGCAAGTCAAACCTTGTTCAAAACGCGGTGCTGGACGGCATATCCCGGAAAACTGGTCCGATCCGCTCCTGTTTGATTTCCTTCACTTTTTACTCCACTTTTCTCTCCTGACATATATCCCGCCAAAACCCTGCTAGCATGACCCGGAATCATCGGTTTTTGCTTGGCTTGAACAGCATCAGGGCGACGTCTCTATGAAGGAAAAAATCTCGCTCGGCTTGGCCCGGCGCATCGCGCTCGCCGCACAGGGATTTACCGACCCGAGGCCGGGCGGCACACCGGACCGCCGCCACCTGGCCCGCGTGCTCGGCCGTACCGGCCTGCTGCAGATCGATTCCGTCAGCGCGGTGGTGCGCGCCCACTATATGCCGCTCTATTCGCGCCTTGGTTCCTACCCGCTTACCTTGCTCGACAATGCCGCCGTCACGCGCAAGCGCACGGTGTTCGAATATTGGGCGCATGAGGCTTCCTTCCTGCCGGTCGAGACATACCCGCTGATGCGCTGGCGCATGCAGCGCGCCGAGCAAGGTGACGAGATGTATCTGGGGCTCGCCAAATGGGGTCGCGAACACGCCGGCTATATCGAGGAGGTCTATCGCGAGGTCGTCGATCGCGGCCCGATCGCAGCATCGGCGCTCGAAGGCCAGAAAGGTTCGGGCGGCTGGTGGGGCTGGAGCCACGCCAAACACGCCTTCGAATGGCTGTTCTGGGCCGGCCGCATCACCACGGCGTCGCGGCGCGGCTTCGAACGGTTCTATGACCTGCCCGAACGCGTCCTGCCGCAGGCGATCCTCGACCTGCCGGTGCCGGCTGCCGAGGATGCGCACCGCGAATTGCTGCGCATGTCCGCCCGCGCCCATGGCGTCGCCACCGCCGGCGACCTGCGCGACTACTTTCGCCTCTCGCCAGCCGACATGAAGGGCCGCCTCGAGGAATTGGTCGAAACGGGCGAGCTGCTGCCGGTGCGTGTCGAGGGTTGGGACAAGCCGGCTTACATGCACAAGGACGCCCGTCTGCCGCGCCGGATCGAGGCGCGCGCCTTGCTGGCGCCGTTCGACCCGGTCGTCTTCGAACGGGCGCGGGCGGAAAGACTGTTCGATTTCCGCTACCGCATCGAGATCTACACGCCGGCCGAAAAGCGACAGTACGGCTATTACGTCCTGCCATTCCTGCTCGGCGACCGGATCGTGGCGCGCGTCGACCTCAAGGCCGACCGCCCCGCAAGCGTGCTGCGCGTCCACGCCGCCTATGCCGAAGCCTGCGCACCGCCAGAAACCGCTGCAGAACTCTTCGAGGAATTGAAGCAGATGCAAGGCTGGCTCGGCCTGGAGCGCATCGAGGTGACGCCCGCGGGCGACCTGGGTCCGGCGCTGGCCGACATTGCCGTGTCGTAGACGCGCGTTGACACGACTGTCCCTACAAGCCTAAATCCGCTGCAGACGGTCTCCTCTCGGCAAAGGGAGGAGCCAAGAGGGAATGCGGTGCGGGATCTGAAGATCTCAAATCCGCGGCTGTCCCCGCAACTGTAAGCGACGAGCCTCAGCCGAAAACCACTGGGATGTTCCCGGGAAGGCGGCACCGAGGCGATGACCCGCGAGCCAGGAGACCTGCCGTCTGTGACATAAAGAATCCGATCGCCTGGCGGGTTTTCCGGGCAAGGAGCCTGATTTGGAGCGCGACAGCAGTTTTCCGGCTGAGACAGCGGACATATCGTCCGGCGGGGACGATTCCCTGGCCGGCGTCACAATCATCGTCTGCGCCTCCTGCCGCGACGAAACCGGCTCCGACGCCCATCCCCGCGCCGGCGAACTGCTGGCGCAAGACGCGCGCCGTGCCGCTTCGGGCGAAAACCTCCGCATCCGCACCGTCGAGTGCCTCGGCAATTGCAAGCGCCGCCTCAGCGCCGCGATCCTGCGCGACGGCTGCTGGAGCTACGTCTTCGGCGACTTGACCACGACCAGCGGCGCCGACCTCGTCACCGGCGCAAAGCTCTTCGCCACCTCGACCGACGGCCTCATCCCCTGGCGCGGCCGCCCCGATTCCTTGAAGCGCGGCCTCGTCGCCCGCATCCCTCCCCTCGACATCCTGAAGGACTGACCATGACCGCTCCAGATTCGTCCACCAACCTCTCCCGTGTCCCCTGCACCGTCGTCACCGGCTTCCTCGGCGCCGGCAAGACGACGCTGATCCGCCATCTCCTGGAAAACGCCGGCGGCAAGCGGCTGGCCATCATCGTCAATGAGTTCGGCGATATCGGCATCGACGGCGAGATTTTGAAAGGCTGCGGCATCGACACCTGCCCGGAGGAAAACATCGTCGAGCTGGCCAATGGCTGTATCTGCTGCACCGTCGCCGACGATTTTGTCCCTGCACTGGACCAGATCCTGTCGCTGACGCCGAAGGTCGACCACATCCTGATCGAGACCTCCGGCCTTGCTCTCCCCAAGCCGCTGGTCCAGGCCTTCCAGTGGCCGACAGTCAAAAGTCGCGTCACGGTCGATGGCGTGATCGCCGTTGTCGATGGACCGGCACTGGCCGAAGGCCGCGTCGCCAACGACATGGACGCCCTGCAGGCGCAACGCGCTCAGGATGAGACGCTCGATCATGACGACCCGGTCGAAGAGGTGTTCGAGGATCAGATCGCCTGCGCCGACCTGATCATATTGTCAAAGAGCGATTTGATGGACGCCGCCGGCTCGGCCCGCGCCAACGCGATCATCAACGAACACTCCGCGCGCGCCGTGAAGATCGTGCCGACGTCGCAAGGCAAGGTCGACCCATCGGTGCTGCTCGGCCTCGGTCTTGCCGTCGAAGACGACATCGAGAACCGCAAATCCCATCATGACGGCGCATTCGACCACGAGCATGACGACTTCGACACGTTCATTGTCGACATTCCCTCGATCGCCAACCCCGACGAACTGGCCAAGCGTGTCGCCACCGCCGCCGAAGAGGAAAACGTATTGCGCGTGAAAGGCTTCGTCGAGGTCGGCGGCAAGCCGATGCGGCTTTTGCTGCAGGCCGTCGGCCCGCGCGTCAACCACTATTACGACCGTGCCTGGACGGCCGACGACGACCGCCGCTCGCGCCTCGTCGTCATCGGCCTGAAAGGGCTGAACCGCCCGGCCATCGAGCGTATTCTCGCCGGCTGAGGCAAAAAACCGAACCGCAATGCACATCCTCACCACAACATCCGCCTCGCTCGACGACCTCGCCGAGCCTGTCGATCTGCGGCAGACGCCGGCGGATATCGTGGCGCTGTCGTTTACCGACAGCGATCTCTCCGGACTGGCGGCGGCGTGGAAGGCGGATGCGGCACGACTGCCGTCGATGCGGCTCGCCGCACTTCGCGATTTGCGCCATCCGATGTCCGTCGACCTCTGGGTCGACAGCGTGGCGCGACATGCCAGGGTGATCCTGGTGCGCATCCTCGGCGGCTATGACTGGTGGCGCTATGGCTGCGACCAGCTTGCCGCGATTGCGCGGGAACGCGGCATCAAACTGGCACTGTTGCCGGGCGAGAGCCACGACGAGGATCTGCGGCTGATCGAAGGCTCGACACTGCCGCGCGAGGAGTTGGACCCCTTGCTCGGCTATTTCCGCGAGGGTGGGCCGGCGAATATGAGCGCGCTGGTGCAGAGGCTGGCGCGGCTGGCTGGGTCAGATGCGGCGGTCGCCGAGCCGGTTGCGGTGCCGAAGGCCGGCTACTATCGACCGGGACTTGGGGTCGTAGAGAGGCCAGACCTCTCAAAGGGAGGTGTCAAGGAACTCGACGTCGACAACACCTACGTCCGCGTCGCCGTCATCCCCATCCTGTTCTACCGCTCGATGCTGCTTGCCGCCGATGTCGCGCCCATCGACGCTCTTTTTGACGAGCTCCGCCAGCGTGGCATGGTTCCCGTGCCGATCTTCGTCTCGAGCCTCAAGGACCCGGTTTCACTCGCCTTTGTCGAGAATGCACTGGCAAACCTGAACTCCGCTGCCATCGTCACCGCCACAGCCTTCGCCTCCGGCTCGGAGCCCGGCATCGAAACCCTGTTCGACCGCGCCGGCGTGCCAGTCTTCCAGGTCATCGTCGCCACGACCAGGCGCGACGTCTGGGAGAAAAACCAGCGCGGCCTGGCGCCCGCCGACCTTGCCATGCATGTCGTCCTGCCCGAACTCGACGGCCGCATCCTCGCCGGCACCATCTCCTTCAAGGGCGAAAGCGAAACCGATCCGGCACTGGCCTTTCGCGCCTTCGCCAACCGGCCCGAGCCAGACCGCGTCGCGCAGGTGGCGAGGCGCGTCGAAGCCTTCCTCCGTCTGCAGCGCGCGCCGCGCGAAGAGCGCAAACTTGCCATCCTGATCCCGGACTACCCAAGCGCCCCCGGCCGCACCGGCTATGCCGTCGGCCTCGACGTGCCGTCCAGCGTGCTCGCTATGCTGCATGACCTCAGGGAACAGGGCTACGCTGTTGAAGGGATTCCGCAAACGCCGCGTGGGTTGCTGGAGGCGCTGGAGCGGAGCAATCGTGGGTTGCGGCTGGGTGACTATCTCGACTTATCGAAAGACCTGCCGGTTGAGGCAATTTCCGCAGTAGAAGCCGCATGGGGCAAGGCCGAAGAGACAGGTTTGCGCGAGGCACCCCCCTCTGTCCTGCCGGACATCTCCCCCTCAAGGGGGGAGATTGTTTCTTCACCTCGGCCTTCGCTAATCGCCAGCGCTCCAAGGATGGCGCCGTCAGCGGAGCTGCCAATCTCCCCCCTTGAGGGGGAGATGTCCGGCAGGACAGAGGGGGGCGTGACAGAACGCCAACCTTTGCCGGTAGCGGACAGCAAACGCTTCCCCTTCCGCGCCGCCACCTTCGGCAACGTCACCGTAGCCCTCGCCCCCGATCGCGGCCGGTCAGCCGACCGCCGCGCCGACTACCACGACCCAACCCTACCTCCGCGCCATGCGCTGATCGCCTTCGGCCTGTGGCTGCGCAGATCGCTGGGCGTCCATGCCCTCATCCATGTCGGCGCCCACGGTACGCTGGAATGGCTGCCCGGCAAGACGGTCGCGCTCAGCGATACCTGCTTTCCCGAGATCGTCACCGGCGCGCTACCCGTCATCTATCCCTTCATTGTCTCCAACCCCGGCGAGGCGGCGCAGGCCAAGCGGCGCATTGCCGCCATCACCCTTGGCCATCTGCCGCCACCGCTGACCGGCGCCGGACTGGACGAGAACCAGCACAAGCTTGAGCGACTGGTCGACGAATACGCCCAGGCCGACGGGCTCGACCGCCGCCGCCGCGACCGGCTAGCGAAGCTGATCGTCGACACCGCGCAAAAGACCGGCCTCGCCTCAGAAGCCGGCGTCGCCAGGACCGACGCGCCCGACGAGGCGCTGCGCCGCATCGACGCCTGGCTTTGCGACCTCAAGGATTTCGCCATCAAGGACGGCTTGCATATCTACGGCCGTGCACCGGACAACGAGCCCGATGCCATGCGCCGCCAAAGTGCCGAGGCCGAAAAGTCGGCGCTTCTCGCGGCGCTCGACGGCCGCCACATCAAGGCCGGCCCGGCCGGCGCGCCCGCGCGCGGCCGTTCCGACGTGCTTCCGACCGGCCGCAACCTGTTCACGTCGGATCCGCGCACCATGCCCACGCCGACCGCTTTTGATCTGGGCAAAGCTGCGGCGGAAGAAGTGGTGCGCAGCTACATGCAATCGCATGGCGACTGGCCGCGCTCTCTGGTCATCGACCTGTGGGGCTCGGCGTCGCTGCGCACCGGCGGCGAAGAAATCGCGCAAGGCCTGGCGCTGATGGGCTGCCGGCCGCAATGGGATGCCGCGACTGCCCGCGTCACAGGCATCGAAGTGCTGCCGCCGGCCACGCTCGGCCGTCCGCGCGTCGATGTCACCTGGCGCATTTCGGGCCTGTTCCGCGACATGTTCCCGACCCAGATCGCGCTGATCGACGCCGCGGCGAATGCCGTTGCCACCCGCGACGAGGAGGATTCGGAAAACCCGCTGGCGGCCAGGACCCGGACCGAAGGCAAGATCAGCCCGCGCATCTTCGGCACCTCGCCCGGCACCTACGGCGCCGGCGTCGAGGATCTTTTGGCAAGCGGCTACTGGGCCGCGCGCGAAGAAATCGGCCGTGCCTATCTCAATGCCACCTCGCATGCCTATGGCGGCGCCGACGGCGAAGCGGTCTCCGCGCCCGGCGCCTTCGAGACCCGCATCGCCGAAGCCGACCTCCTCGTCCACACTGGCGACGACCCCGGCCGCGACATTTTGGAAGGCTCAGCCGATGTCGCCTTCATCGGCGGCTTTTCGGCAGCTCTTGCGGCCCTCGGCAGGAACGCCGACGTCATCGTGCTCGACACCACGGATCCGCAGAAACCGAAGCCGCGTTCGGTCGGCGAGGCTGTGTCGCGCGTCGTGCGCGCCCGCGCCGTCAATCCGCGCTTCATCGCCGGGCAGATGCGCCATGGTCCGCGCGGCGCCTCGGAATTCGCCGAAACGGTCGACCGCCTGGTCGGCTTTGCCGAAACCACCCAGGCCATTTCGGGCACGCTGATCGAAGCGGTGCACGACGCCTATCTTGGCGATCCAGATGTCCGCGCCTTCATCCTGCGCGAGAACCCGGCGGCAGCCAAAGTCATCGCCGAGCGGTTCCAATCAGCGCGGAGGCGCGGGCTGTGGCATCCGCTGCGCAATTCCATCGACGACGATCTCGCCACCCTGATCGCCGAAGCCCATGGGGTGGCGGCATGAACGCCTTCTCCCGCCGTGGCGCCTGCCCTGCGCTCAGCAAGCCCATGCAGACCGGCGACGGGCTGCTGGTGCGGCTCAATCCATTCGCTGGAGGACTTTCGCCGAAGTCGCTGATCGGACTCGGCGAATCCGCATTGCGGCACGGCAACGGCATCATGGAAGTCACCGCGCGCGGCAGTTTGCAGATACGGGGGTTGACGGCTGAAAGCGCGCGGCGGCTGGCCGGAGAGGTCCACGCGCTGGGCATTGCCGTGCGCACCGGTGTACCGGTCGAGACCGGACCGCTGGCGGGGCTCGACCCGCAAGAGGTCGCCGACCCGCGCCCGTTGGCGGAGAGCGTGCGTGCAGCGGTTGATCAAGCCGGGCTGGCGCAGCGGCTGGGCCCCAAGGTTTCGGTCATCGTCGACGGCGGCGGGCAGTTGACCATGGATGCGGTGACGGCCGATGTGCGCCTGATCGCGGTGCGGACCAACGTGGGACTTTGCTGGCAGGTGTCTGTTGCGGGGGATGGGCAGACCGCGACGCCGCTTGCCGTTGCCGAGGGCGATGCGGCCCGTGACACCGCCGTTGCCGCTCTAAGGATGATTGCCGAAAAGGGTCGCGAAGCCCATGCACGGGATTTGTCGGAGAGACAGCTCAGATCCCTCGCAAGTTGGCATTCCTTCGCGCCCCCCTCTGTCCTGCCGGACATCTCCCCCACAAGGGGGGAGATTGGCAGCTCCGCCGACGGCTTGCTTTCTGCATTCTCACCGCATGCTTCAACTTCGGCGATTGGCGAAACCGGCCGCGCGAGTACAATCTCCCCCCTTGTGGGGGAGATGTCCGGCAGGACAGAGGGGGGCGCGAAGGAACGCCTTCCTCAGACACCTTCGGCCCGCTCACCCGTCGGCATCTTCGACTTGGCCGCAGCCAGCGTCGCCCTCGGCATTGGCCTGCCCTTCGGCAGCATGCCAGCGGAAAAACTCATCGATCTCGCCCAACGTGCCCTCACCCTCGGCGTTACCGAAATCCGGCTGGCGCCCGGCCGCGCCATACTTTTCCTCGGCCTCTCGCCAGCCGCCTGCCCGCCCCTCCAGCACACAGCCACCACCCTCGGCTTCGTCACAACCCCCGCCGACCCACGCACGCGCATCGCCGCTTGCCCCGGCACGCCGGCCTGCGCCTCCGGCCAAATAGCCACCCGCGACATCGCCGAGACCATCGCGGCCGAAAACGCCGACATCCTCGATGCCTCCCTGACCCTGCACATTTCCGGCTGTGCCAAGGGCTGCGCACATCCGGGCAAAGCAGCACTGACATTGGTCGGTGGCGAAAACGGAGCCGGACTTGTCGTGGACGCGACGGCAAAGGCTCTTCCTGCCGGATACAGGCCGGGCTATGACGCCGCGCGCGGTGTCAGTGGCGTTGCAGCGGCAATCCGCAAAGAACGACTTCGGGGCGAGACCGCTGCTGCCTGCCTGGCAAGGCTTGGCGCGGCCGGCATCGCAGAAGCTTACCGACAGGAATGAGCATGGCCGCCTACGACTATATCCACGACGGCACGGCGATCTACGAGCGCTCCTTCGCCATCATCCGCGCCGAGGCCGACCTGTCGCGCTTCTCGGAGGCAGAGGCCGATGTCGCCATCCGCATGATCCATGCCTGCGGCCAGGTCGAGGCCGCTCAGCATTTTGTCTTTTCCAGCGATTTCGTCGCCGCCGCGCGCGCCGCACTTTCGGCCGGCGCGCCGATCTTCTGCGATGCCGAGATGGTCTCGCATGGCGTCACCCGCGCCCGGCTGCCGGCCGGCAACGAGGTGATCTGCACTTTGCGCGACCCGCGCACCGCTGAGGTTGCCAAGGAGATCGGCAATACCCGCTCGGCCGCCGCCATCGATCTTTGGGGCGAGCGCATGGCCGGTTCCGTCGTCGCCATCGGCAATGCGCCGACTGCGCTGTTCTATCTGCTGGAGAAACTGCGCGACGGCGCGCCGAAGCCGGCAGCGATCATCGGCATGCCGGTCGGTTTTGTCGGCGCTGCCGAATCCAAGGATGCGCTGGCCGAGAATTCCTATGGCGTGCCCTACGCCATCGTGCGCGGCAGGCTGGGCGGCAGCGCCATGACCGCCGCCGCGCTCAACGCATTGGCGAGGCCCGGCCTGTGAACGCGCTCGCAAAAGGCCGTCTGGTTGGCGTCGGCACCGGTCCCGGCGACCCCGAATTGTTGACGCTGAAGGCAGCACGGGCATTGGCTGAAGCCGATGTCGTCGCCTATTTCGCCAAGCGCGGCAACAACAGCAATGCGCGCGCCATCGTCGAGGCGCGCTTCCGGCCGGATATGCTGGAACTGCCGCTGCTCTATCCCGTCACGACCGAGATCGACAAGGATCACGACGACTACCGCTCGCAGATCACCGAATTCTACGAGCAATCGGCCGAGGCGGTCGCCGGACATCTCGATGCCGGCAGGATGGTCGCGGTATTGTCGGAAGGCGACCCGCTCTTCTACGGCTCCTATATGCACCTGCATGTCCGCCTGGCGCATCGCTTTTCGACCGAGGTCATTCCCGGCGTCACCGCCATGTCCGGCTGCTGGTCGGCGACAGGCCTGCCGATCGTCCAGGGCGACGACGTGCTGACCGTGCTGCCGGGCACGATGAGCGAGTTCGAATTGACGCGCCGCCTGGCCGACACCGATGCCGCGGTCATCATGAAGGTCGGCCGCAACCTGCCCAAGATCAGGCGGGCGCTGCAGGCAACGGGCAAGCTGACGAAAGCCGTCTATGTCGAGCGCGGCACCATGCCGGGCAGCGTCTCGATGCGGCTGGCCGACAAGCAGGACGACAAGGCCCCCTACTTCGCCATCGTGCTGGTGGCCGGTTGGTCGGCCCGGCCCGGCGCGTCGGGAGCCAAGCCATGAGTGGCCGCCTGACTGTCATCGGCCTTGGGCCCGGCAATGCCGACCAGGTCACGCCCGAGGCGAGCCGCGCCGTGGCGGAAGCCAAGTTCTTCTACGGCTACAAGCCCTATCTCGACCGGCTCGAGCTGCGCCCGGACCAGACCCGCGTCGCCTCCGACAATCGCGAAGAGCTCGCCCGCTCCAAGGATGCTTTGATCAAGGCCGCCGAAGGCCATGACGTCGCCGTCGTTTCCGGTGGCGATCCCGGCGTTTTCGCCATGGCGGCGGCCGTCTGCGAGGCGATCGAGGCCGGCCCTGCCGAATGGCGCGCTGTCGACGTCGCCGTCGTGCCCGGCATCACCGCCATGCTCGCCGTTGCCGCCCGCATCGGCGCGCCGCTCGGCCATGATTTCTGCGCCATCTCGCTGTCCGACAATCTGAAGCCGTGGGAATTGATCGAACTGCGTTTGCTGGCGGCGGCCGGCGCCGGTTTCGTCATCGCGCTCTACAACCCGATCAGCAAGGCGCGCCCCTGGCAGCTCGGCCGCGCCTTCGAATGCCTGGCCGCCATCCTGCCCGGCACGACGCCTGTCATCTTCGGCCGCGCCGCCGGCCGGCCCGACGAGCGCATCGAGGTTTTTCTGCTGGCCGACGCCGATGCGGAAAAGGCCGACATGGCGACCTGCATCATCATCGGCTCTCCGGAAACCAGGATCATCCGCCGCGGCGAGCGGCCGTCGCTGGTCTACACGCCGCGCTCGGCGACGGGTTCGAGAAAATGATCGACCATGTCGGCGAGCGCTTCGACGGTTTCAGCCGAGGGAACGTCCGGCAGCGCCGGCCTGCGCACCATGATCACCTCGATGCCGAGCGCTCGTGCCGCCGCGATCTTGCCGTAGGTCGCCTCGCCGCCGCTGTTCTTGGACACGATAACGTCGATGCCGTGCTCGACAAGCAGCGCGCGTTCGTCGGCTTCCCGAAACGGCCCGCGCGCCAGCAGATAGGTTGCGTCGGGCACCGCCGGCCTCGGCTCCACCGGATCGACGCTGCGGATCAGGTAGCGGTGTTGAGGTGTTGCCTCGAAGGCGCCGACCTCTTGCCGGCCAAGCGCCAGGAAGACACGGCGCGGCGCCTGGCCGAGCGCCTCGACCGCGCCAGCCACTTCGTCGACCAGCGTCCAGCGGTCACCCTCGACAGGCTCCCAGCCGGGACGCCTGAGTGCCATGATCGGCACGTCGGCTCGCCGCGCCGCTTGCGCCGCATTGGCGGAGATGCGCGCCGCATAGGGATGCGTGGCGTCGATCAGCAGATCCGTGCCGGCTTCCTTGAGATACGCCGCCAGCCCGTGCTCACCGCCGAACCCTCCCGTGCGGACAGGCACGCCTTGCGCGACAGGGCTCTCGGTGCGGCCGGCCAGCGACAGCGTGACCGAAAGATCGGCGCGCGCTGCGAGCTTTCCAGCCAGTTGCCGGGCTTCGGAGGTTCCGCCGAGGATCAGAATACGGTGGGTCATCATGCCTGCTGAGGGTCCGCGCGACGCCAAGCTCAACTCAAGATGGCTCACAATCGTCGGCATCGGCGAGGACGGTTTAGCGGGTCTCGGCGACGAGGCCAAGCAGCGCATTGCCGGGGCCGAGTTCGTCTTCGGCGGCAAGCGCCACCTTGCGCTGGTGACGCCGCTCATCAAGGGCGAAGCTCGGCCTTGGCCAACGCCCTTCGACGCGGACATGCGCGACGTGCTGGCGCTGGCCGGCAAAAGCGTCTGCGTGCTCGCCTCCGGCGACCCGTTCTTCCACGGGGTTGGCGCCACCCTCGCCCGCAAGGTGAGGACGCAGGACATGCATGTCATTCCCGCGCCATCGTCGCTTTCGCTGGCTGCATCCCGCCTCGGCTGGGCTTTGCCGGATATCGAGACCATTTCCCTGCATGGCCACTCGATCGACCTGATCCGGCCGCTGCTGCACCCCGGCACACGCATCCTCGCCCTGACCTCCGACGCCGAGGCGCCGGCCGCCATCGCACGGCTGCTGACCGAACTCGATTTCGGCAAATCGAAGCTGACCGTTCTGGAGGCGCTGGGTGGCAGAAACGAGCAAGTCCGCGAGGCGCGCGCGAATACTTTCGAACTGCAAACCATCAGCCCGCTCAACGTGCTGGCGATCGAAGTTGACTCAACTCCGGATGCCCGAATCCTGCCGCTGACATCGGGCCTTGGCGACCATCTGTTCGACCATGACGGCCAGATCACCAAGCGCGAGATACGCGCCATCACCTTGTCTGCGCTGGCACCGAGGCGCGGCGAACTGCTGTGGGATATCGGCGCCGGTTCCGGCTCGATCGGCATCGAATGGATGTTGGCCCACCCCTCGATGCGCGCCATCGCGATCGAGGCCGATTCGACCCGTGCCGCCCGCATTCATCGCAACGCTGCTGCCTGCGGCGTACCCGGTCTTGTCGTCGTGGAAGGTTCGGCGCCGAAGGCGCTAGCCAAACTGGACACACCCGATGCCATCTTCATCGGTGGCGGTGGCAGCGATACCGGCGTGCTCAGCGCAGCCATTAAGGCGCTACGCGCCGGTGGCCGCCTGGTGGCCAATGCCGTGACGCTGGAGATGGAGGCCTTGCTGCTTGCCCAGCACACCAGGCACGGCGGCGATCTGACCCGCATCGCCATATCCCGGGTTTCCCCGGTCGGCTCGATGCAGGCATGGCGGCCGGCCATGCCGGTCACCCAATGGAGCTGGGTGAAGCCATGATGGTTGCAGGCATCGGCAGCCGCAAGGGCGTCAAAGCAAGCGAGGTGCTTGCAGCGATTGAAACCGCGCTGGAGGCACACGGGCTGGCGATGACGGCGCTGTCCGCCCTGGCGACCGCCTCTCTCAAGCAGGACGAACCGGCAATCTTCTCCGCTGGGCGCGAACTCGCTCTCCCGGTGATCGTTGTCGAGGACGATGCCCTCAAGGTTGCATCCTCGCGCACGCTCAGCCGCTCCGAATTGTCGGAAGCGCATGCCGGCACGCCGTCGGTGTCCGAAGCCTCCGCGCTCGCCGCGGCCGGCAAAGGCGCAAAGCTGCTGGGGCCATGCACCGTGCTTGGCGCGGTCACCTGCGCCATCGCCATCAGCGGAGATGCGCCATGACCGTCCACTTCATCGGCGCCGGCCCCGGAGCTGCCGACCTCATCACCTTGCGCGGCGCAAGGCTGCTGGCCAGTTGCCCGGTCTGTCTCCATGCCGGATCGATCGTCGCCCCGGAATTGCTGCAGCACTGCGCGCCCGGGACAAAGATAATCGACACCGCGCCGATGTCGCTGGACGAGATCGAGGCCGAATATGTCGCCGCTCACAAAGCCGGCCACGATATCGCCCGCCTGCATTCCGGCGACCTCTCGGTATGGAGCGCGGTGGCCGAGCAGATCCGTCGGCTGGAGAAGCATGGCATCCCTTACACGCTGACGCCGGGCGTGCCCTCCTTCGCCGCCGCAGCGGCAGCGCTGCGCCGCGAATTGACCATTCCCGAAATCGCGCAAAGCCTGGTGCTGACCCGGGTCTCCGGCCGCGCGTCGAAGATGCCGCCCGGCGAAACACTTGCCGGCTTCGGCCGCACCGGCGCCACACTTGCCATCCATCTCGCCATCCATGCGATCGACCGCGTCGTCGCCGAGCTGACACCGCTCTATGGCACCGATTGCCCGGTGGCAGTGGTCTTCCGCGCCTCCTGGCCGGACGAGCGCGTCATGACCGGCACGCTGGCGACCATCGAGGCGCTACTCGCCGCCGATCCGATGGAGCGCACGGCGATCATTTTTGTCGGCAGTTCACTGGCGGCACAGAATTTCGGCGAAAGTTCACTTTACGACGCCCACTACCAGCGGCGTTTTCGCGGACGGGACGGATTGTGAGCGGCAGCGCCAAGCATAAGAGCGGAAACGCAACGGTCGAGCAGGCGCTCGCGCGGCTGAATTTCAAGCCGCGTGAGCTGGAGCCCGGACACGTCTGGCTGGCCGGTGCCGGCCCCGGCGATCCCGGCTGCCTGACGCTGGAGGTGCTGGCCGCACTCGGACAATGCGACGCGCTTGTCTATGATGCGCTGGTCTCGCCCGATGTCGTTGCTGTCGCCGAGGGCGCCGAGCTGTTTTATGCCGGCAAGCGCGGTGGCCAGCCGTCAATGAAACAGGACGACATCACCGCCTTGCTGGTGCGGCTGGCGCGCGAGGGACGCCGCGTCGTCAGGCTGAAGGGCGGCGATCCCTATATTTTCGGCCGTGGCGGCGAGGAAGCGTTGGCGCTTGCGCGTGAAGCGATCCCGTTCCGCGTCCTGACCGGGCTGACGTCGGGCCTCAGCGCGCTCGCCGCCGCAGGCATCCCCGCCACCATGCGCGGCATCAACAAGGCGGTGATCCTGGCGACCGGCCACGCCGCCGGCACCGAAGACGACCTCGACTGGGCGGCAATCGCCCGCACCGGCCAGCCCGTGGTCGTCTATATGGGCATGGCCAATCTCCCCGTCATCGCCGCTTCGCTGCTCGATGGCGGCCTGGCACCGTCGACACCGGCGGCGGTGATCGTGTCCGCGACGACACCGCAGGAGCGCATCGTCGTCGCCACGCTCTCCACCATCGCTGAAGAGGCGGCCGCAGCCGGTTTGACCGCGCCGGCACTGATCGTCGTCGGCGGCATCGTCGCCATGCGCGCGGCACTGGCGGGCGAACCATGACCCGCGCCATCATCATCGGCGCGCCGCGCTCGGGCTCCGGCAAGACCAGCGTCACCATCGGCATCCTGCGCGCGCTTGCCCGGCGCGGCGTCAAGGTGCGCGGCGCCAAGTCCGGTCCCGACTATATCGACCCCGGCTTCCACACCGCCGCCACAGGGCTGTCCGGCGTCAACCTCGACAGCTGGGCGATGTCGCCGGCCTTGCTCAACGCGCTCGCCGGCAACGCAACCGAGGATGCCGATTTCGTCTTCCTCGAAAGCGCCATGGGCCTGTTCGACGGCATTCCCGCGCCGGCCGGGCGCTCCGGCTCGGCAGCCGACCTGGCACGGCTCTACGGCTTGCCGGTGCTGCTGGTGCTCGACGTGTCCGGACAGTCGACGACTGCCGCAGCGGTTGCCAAAGGCTTTGCCACCTATGATCCCGATGTGCGCATGGCCGGCGTCGTGCTCAACCGTCTCGGCAGCGAACGCCACCGCCGCCTCTGCGGCGACGCCATCGAGGCGCTCGGCCTGCCCGTCGTCGGCGCCATTTTGCGCGATCCCACGCTCAACCTGCCCGAACGCCATCTCGGCCTCGTCCAGGCCGGCGAATACGAGAACCTGATGGCGCATCTCGACCTTTTGGCCGACATGGCCGAGCGCTCGCTCGATCTCGACGCCATCATGGCGCTGGCAACGCCCTTCCAGCCGGCGCCCGGCGGCTTCGGCGATGCCTTGCAACCGCCCGGCCAGCGCATCGCGCTGGCGGAGGATGCCGCCTTTACCTTCCTCTATCCGCATGTCGCCGCCTACTGGCGCAAGGCCGGCGCCGAGATCGTCCCCTTCTCGCCGCTCGCCGGCGAGGCGCCCGACGCCAGCTGCGATGTCTGCTGGTTGCCGGGCGGCTATCCCGAGCTTCATGCCGGCCGCCTTGCCGATGCCCGGAATTTCCGGGCCGGCATGGCGAGCTTCGCTGCAACGAAGCCCGTCCACGGCGAGTGCGGCGGCTTCATGGTGCTGGGCGAAGCGCTGGAGGACGCGGCGGGCGAGACTCACAAAATGCTTGGCCTGCTCGGCCACTCCACCAGCTTCGCCAAGCGCAAGATGAACCTCGGCTATCGCGAGGCGCGGCTGCGCGCCGATTGTCCGCTGGGCAGCCAGGGCACGCTGGTCCGCGGACATGAGTTCCACTATGCGCAGATGCTTGCTGCCGGCAATGACGAGCCGCTCGCCGACCTCGCCGACGGGCAAGGCAATCCGCTCGGTGCCTCCGGCTACCGGCGTGGCCATGTCAGCGGCACGTTCTTCCATGCCATTGCGAGGGGCTAGCGGATGAAGCTCCGGAACTCGACCCTTTCGCCCCGGCAAATCCTCGACGACATCGCGCTTTGCCTGGTCTTCTTCACAAGACTGCCGCTGCCCGTCTTCGACTTTCGCGGCCGCAGCCTCGCCGCCGCGATCTGGGCCGCACCGGTCGCCGGCCTTGCCGTCGGCCTGATCGGCGCGGTCGTCTACGCCACGGCGGAACGGTTTGGCCTTGCCATGGGTCCGGCGGCGGCACTTGCCCTTGCGGCAACCATGCTCACCACCGGCTGCCTGCATGAGGACGGGCTGTCCGATGTCGCCGACGGCTTTGGTGGTGGCAAGACGCGCGGCCTGAAACTGGAGATCATGCGCGACAGCCGCATCGGCGCCTACGGCGCATCGGCGCTGGCTCTGTCGCTGCTGATCCGCTGGAGCGCGCTTTCGCAACTCGTCGACCCCACACAGGCGCTCTTTGCCCTCATTGCCGCGCACGCCGCCTCGCGCTGCTTGCTCGGCGCCTTCATGCATCTCTTGCCCTCGGCGCGGTCCGACGGCCTCTCGGCCGGCGCCGGCACCGTTTCGGTCGAAACCGCCATGGCCGGCGCCCTGCTCGGCGCGGTTCCGCTGCTCTTGCTTGGGCCCGGAGGCGCCATTGTCGCGGTCATCCTGCTTGGCCTGCTGTTTGCCGCGTTCCGCGCCCTTTGCCTCAACCAGATCGATGGCCAGACCGGCGATACGGTCGGCGCCCTGCAGCAGCTGGGCGAGATCACGATCCTGCTCGTCGCTTCCGTTTCCCTATCCTGACTCTTCCCCGGAGACTTTGCCCCCATGCCCTTCAAATCGCTTGATGAACTGCGCGCCGCTTGCCTCGACCTGCGTGCCGGCAGCGACACGGCGGCGACAGCCGTCGCCCGCCGCCAGGACACGCTGACCAAGCCGCAAGGCAGCCTTGGCCGTCTCGAGACCATCGCCGCCTGGCTCGCCCGCTGGCAGGGCCGCGACATGCCGAAGCTCGATCGTGTCAAAGTCTTCGTCTTCGCCGGCAACCACGGCGTCACCGCGCAGGGTGTGTCGGCTTTCCCGTCCGAGGTCACCGTGCAGATGGTGGCGAACTTCGCCGGCGGCGGCGCCGCCATCAACCAGCTTGCCCGCATCGCCGGCGCCGAACTCGACGTCATTCCCCTCGATCTCGACCATCCGACTGGCGACTTCACGCAAGCCGCGGCGATGGACGAGACGGCATTCCTCGCCGCCGTCTCGGCCGGCTACGATGCGGTGACGAACGATATCGACCTCGTCTGCTTCGGCGAAATGGGCATCGGCAACACCACGCCTGCGGCAGCGATTTCGGCGGCACTTTTCGGTGGTGGCGCGGAGAAATGGACAGGACGCGGCACCGGCGTCGACGATGCCGGCCTGAAGCGTAAGGTCACGGCAATCGAAGCCGGCCTGAAGCGCCATGCCGAGGCTCTGACCGACCCGCTGACGATCGCCGCCACGCTGGGCGGCCGCGAACTTGCCGCCATCTTCGGCGCCACGCTCGCCGCGCGCCACAACAATGTGCCGGTGCTGCTCGACGGCTTTGTCTGCAGCGCCGCCGCTGCACCTTTGGCTCGGTTGCACCCGACCGGCCTCGCCCACACGCTCGCCGCCCATGTCTCGGCCGAATCCGGCCACCGTCGTCTGTTGGAGGCGCTCGGCCTGCAGCCGCTGCTCGACCTCGGCATGCGGCTCGGTGAAGGCTCCGGCGCCTGCCTGGCGGTCAACATCGTCCGCTCGGCGCTCGAATGCCACGCCCGCATGGCAAGCTTTGCGGAAGCCGGCGTATCGGAAAAGTAAACCCGGTCAGATTTTCAACGCTGCTGGTGCATTTGAAGACAGCGAGCGTGGCCGCTCTACTTGCGACCACGCTTTCGCAGGACGAACAGGTCCGGTGGACAGCGGATCACGGGCCAAGAACAGCGTTAACTGTTCGTTAGCTACGCTGTCCTAATTTGAGACATCCGACGGCAGATCATCGTCGGGTAGAGGTCGCGCTAGTTTTTCGGACCCAGCCAAGCCCCGCCAAGGCTAGCGCGGCCACTACTTTTAAAGCAAATTTTCCCGTATGCAACTCATACGTGCGATTAACCTTACTACCTAACCTTAAAGTTAACGACCGCGGCTTTGAGCAGGCGGCGACCAACGGGCCGCCTCCCCCGTTCATCTGCGACGAGACCGCTGCCTGCGGACGCCAATATCGCTTTTCGATTCGGCCGCGTTTTTGAACCCGGGAAACGCTGCTTTTGAACAAGAACGTTCACGTTGACGCGAGCCGCCTCACGTCCCATCGTTCCAGGGTCTTTTCCACCAAGTTTTTGAAAAATTTGGTGGGTGCGCACAGGATTGAACTGTGGACCCGCTGATTAAGAGTCAGCTGCTCTACCAACTGAGCTACGCACCCACTCGGCCGGAAAACCGGCGTCGGCGGGCATATAGCCGCCGATCTCGGGGATGTCCAGCCCTGCCGGAATCATTTCCCGACAAATCGACCAGGCCGCTTGCGATCAAACGAAAAGCTTGCCTTCCGCCACCCTGATGGCATGGCCGCCAATGCGGGCGGACGCCAGTTTTCCGCCTTCGACATTGAGTTCGAGCCGGATGCGCGACGGCCGCCCCATTTCCAGCCCCTGCTCGATCCATAGCTGCGAAATGCCGTCCGTCGGACCGTCGAAATGCATGATGGCGCCGGCAAAGGCGGCCGCCGCGGAACCGGTCGCGGGGTCTTCATAAGAAGGGCTGCCGGGCACGATCATGCGGACATGGAAAGCGCTTTCGTGGTTCACCGTCTCGCGGCAGTAGACATAGGGGCTGGCGAACGCCCAGTTGCTCTTGCGCGGCGCTAGCTCCGACCAGGCCTGGTTGTCCAGTCTGATCCGCGCCGCCGCTTCAAGGCTGGCAACGGGGATGGTCACGTAAGGCACGCCCGCCGACCAGAACGAGACACGGTGATTCTCGAAGCCAAGCTCGTGCGGCCCGAGGCCAAGTGCCGCGCCGATCGCCTCCGGGTCAGCGGACAGTTCCAGCCGCTCCGGCAGCTTCGCCAGGTCGAACTCGGCGAAGGTGGCGCCATCGTGTTTGCTGACGGCGCAGCGCACCGGACCGATATTCTCCTCCAGCACGAAGATGCCGGCGGCCTCGCCATCGCCGGCCCGTTCGGCAAGCGCGATCGCCGAGCCGACGGTCGGATGGCCGGCGAACGGCATTTCGTAGTCAGGCGTGAAGATGCGAATGCGGGCACGATGCTTCGGATTGTCGGCCGGCAGCACGAAGACCGTCTCCGACAGGTTGAATTCGCGCGCGATGGCCTGCATCGCGGCCGTGTCCAGTCCTTTGCCATCCAGCACGACAGCCAGCGGGTTGCCGGCCAGCCGCTCGGTCGTAAACACGTCGTAAAGCAAGTAGTTCCGGGTTTGCATTCTTGCCTCAATCCAAACATGGGCGAAA
The DNA here is from genome assembly GCF_044778005.1 of Mesorhizobium sp. IMUNJ 23033. Classification (NCBI taxonomy): domain Bacteria; kingdom Pseudomonadati; phylum Pseudomonadota; class Alphaproteobacteria; order Hyphomicrobiales; family Phyllobacteriaceae; genus Mesorhizobium; species Mesorhizobium sp. IMUNJ 23033. The sequence goes on along the minus strand of NZ_JBJACT010000002.1, from coordinate 215,977 downwards.
TTTAATTTGAAATTTGAACCACAAAGCCTGATCTGTGCACAGATAGGGACATTGCGCATTATAGGGGTCCGGCTTGGACCAGCTTGTCAATCCGCCAAAGGCGGAATCGGACTCCGCCATCGAAACGGCGCTTGGGCTTGATCGGGGCGGTCTGAGGAAGAAACGCCGCCGTGGCTGGCTCTACGCGCTGCTGGCACTGATCGCTGTTGCCGCCGGCGTCGGCGGCTACCAATGGTATGCCGCGGCGCCCGCCAAGATCGACTATACGACCGTGCCGGCCGCCATTGCCGACCTCACCGTCGCGGTCTCGGCCACCGGCACGCTACAGCCCCTCACCCAGGTCGATATTTCCAGCGAATTGTCCGGCGTCGTCCGTTCGGTCTCGGTCAACGAGAACCAGCAAGTGAAGAAGGGAGACGTGCTGGCGGCGCTCGACACCGCCAAGCTGGAGGTGCAGATCGAGCGCGCCCAGGCGTCCGCCAAGGCAGCGGCGGCGAGCCTCGAGGACGCGACGGTAACGTTGAAGGAAAACGAAAGCGCACTCACCCGCGCGGCAGCGCTGACCAAGCGCGGCATGGCGACGGACCAGTCGCTCGAGGCGGCCACAGCGACGCGTGACCGCTCCAAGGCAGCGCTCGACAGCGCCGAAGCCAATCTTGCCATCGCCAATGCCGACCTCAAGGCGCAGCAGACGGATCTGGCCAAGAGCACCATCTATGCCCCCATAGACGGCATCGTTCTGACGCGCTCGGTCGATCCCGGCCAGACCGTCGCCTCCTCGCTGCAAGCGCCGGTGCTGTTCATCATCGCGGCCGATCTTAGAAACATGGAGTTGAAGGCGGCTGTCGACGAGGCCGACATCGGCGCGGTCAAGACCGGCCAGCATGCGCGCTTCACCGTCGACGCTTTCCCGGAGCGGCCCTTCGACGCCGAGATCCGCGACATTTCCTACGCTTCCGTCACCACCGATGGCGTCGTCACCTATGACGCGCGCCTCGAGGTCGACAACAACGAGCTTCTGCTCAGGCCGGGCATGACCGCCACCGTTTCGGTCGTCACCAAACAGGCCAAGGGCGTGCTTACCGTGCCGTCCACCGCCTTCCGCTACCGGCCGGCGCAAGCCGCCGCCCGTAGCTGGAGCCTGAGCGACCTGTTCACCGGCCGCATGGGTCGCCCCGGCGGCAACCGCCAGCGCCAGGCAACGACGACCCCGACCGACGGCTCGCGCACGCTCTACGTTCTGGAAAACGGCCGGCCGCGTGCCGTCAACGTCAAGATCGGCTCCACCGACGGGGAGTTGACCGAGATCATTTCGGGCCTGGATGAAGGCGCTGAGGTCATCACCGGCTCGCAGCTGCGGAGCTGACCCCGTGCCGGGCCCCGTCCTCATCAGCTTCGACAAGGTCTGGAAAACCTATGGCCAGGGCGAGGCCCGGGTGCATGCGCTGGCCGGCGTCGATCTGGCCATCCGCAAGGGCGAGTTCGTCGCCATCATGGGCCCGTCCGGTTCAGGCAAATCGACGGCGATGAACATCATCGGCTGCCTCGACACGCCGACGGCGGGCACCTACAGTTTCGAAGGCATCGACGCCGGACGGCTCGACCGCAATCGCCGCGCCCTGCTGCGCAACCTCTATGTCGGCTTCGTCTTCCAGGGCTACAATCTTTTGCCGCGCACCACGGCGGCCGAAAATGTCGAGCTGCCGCTGATCTATCGTGGCGTCGCCAGAAGCGAGCGCCGTGCGCTTGCCATGCAGGCGCTGGCGGAGGTCGGCCTTGTCGGCCGCGAGCATCATACGCCGGCCGAACTCTCCGGCGGCCAGCAGCAGCGCGTGGCGATCGCGCGCGCCATCGTCACGCGGCCGACGCTGCTCGTCGCCGACGAGCCGACCGGCAATCTCGACACCGCCCGCACGCATGAGATCATGGAATTGCTGACGCGGCTGAACGCCGAGCTTGGCCTGACCATCGCCATGGTCACGCACGAAGCCGACGTCGCCGCCTATGCCGAGCGCACCATTCGCTTCCTCGACGGCCACGTCGCGTCGGACTCCGCGAAGCTGGAAGTGGCCTGACCGATGATCTGGGAAACCGTCCGCCTCTCGCTGATCTCCATCCGCCGCAACGTGCTGCGCTCGTTCCTGACCTTGCTCGGCATCGTCATCGGCGTCGCCGCGGTCATCGCCATGCTGACCATCGGCTCCGGCACCACCGAGAAGGTCAAGGCCGACATCTCCAAGCTCGGCAGCAATCTGCTTGTCGTCCGCTCCGGCCGCCCGGCCGGGCCCGGCGGACCGGGCGGGCTCGACCAGGTGGTGCGTCCGCTTGCCGAAAAGGACCTTGCCGCGCTGGTCGCCCATCTCAGCGGCGCCCGCGCCATCTCGCCGGCCTCGCAAAAACAGGTGCGTGTCATCTTCGGCACCGAGAGCCTGACCTCGGGCGTCACCGGCACCGACAGTGCCTATCTCGATGCCCGCGACTGGAAGCTGGTTTCCGGCCGTCCGTTCAGCGATTCCGAAACCCGCTCCGGCACCGGCGTCTGCTTGGTCGGCGAGACGGTGCGCCAGCAATTCTTCGGCGCCGGCAATCCCGAGGGCGAGATCATCCGCGTCAACCGAGCGTCCTGCAAGATCATCGGCCTGCTCGAGCCGAAGGGCTATACCGGCTTCGGCCAGGACCAGGACAATGTCGTGCTGATGCCGCTTGCCGCCTATCAGCGCCGCATCGCCGGCAACCGCGATATCGATTCGATCTACATCGCTGCCGACGATCGGACGCCGACCACCGAATTGCAGCCGCGTGTCGAGGACATCTTGCGCGACACGCGCCGCATCACACCGGACCGCGATGACGATTTCTCGATCCGCGACATGACCCAGATCGCCGACGCCATGGCGAGCGCCACCACGACGATGACCGGCATGCTGGGTGCCGTCGCCGGCGTCAGCCTGCTGGTCGGCGGCATCGGCATCATGAACATCATGCTGGTCTCTGTCACCGAGCGCACCCGCGAGATCGGCATCAGGCTCGCCATCGGCGCGCATGAGAAGCACATCCTCATACAGTTCCTGGTCGAGGCGACGGTGCTGTCGCTGCTCGGCGGCATTATCGGCATCCTCATCGGCCTGGCGCTGGCCGCCATCGCCTCGGTGGCGCTGACCATCCCCTTTGCGCCAAGCCCGGCGGTCATCCTGCTCGCCGTCGGCTTTTCGGCGCTGATCGGCATGGTGTTCGGCTTCTTCCCGGCGCTACGTGGTGCAAGGCTCGACCCGATCGACGCGCTGCGGCACGAATAGAGCAGCCGCGCCGGAAACCTGTCCGCCGCCCCGATCCGACTATGCACAGGCTTTGACGTTTCCGCCCCGCGCACCACTGTCGCCGCTCGGTTTGCGATGGTAGTGCAATTCACCCTTGGGTGGAGGAATGCACATGAGCAAGAAGGCGCGGCTGATCCTGGTGCTGGTGATCATCGAGGCGGCCCTCGCGGGCCTCTGGTGGTACCTCGCCCGCTATGGCATGGAAAATCCCGATCGCGTCACTGCCGAGTTCCAGCAGGTGGTCGGCCAGACCATGGGAACGGCAATGGGTGCGCTGCTCGGTCTCGGCGTCATCCTGTTCTTCGTCGCCGCCCGCAACGACCGCAAGGCGGCGCATGGCAAGGGGCAAGGCTGACCGTCAGCCAAACATGGAAACAGGGCCAGCGGCCCGTCAAAACGGCAGTCGCGCGTTTTCTTTGACCTCCTTCATGACAAAGAAAGTCCGGGTCTGCCGAACGCCTGGTAGCGCGATCAGCTTCTGCCCGTGGAGCTTGTTGAAATCCGCCATATCGCGAACTCTTATCTTCAACAGATAGTCGAAGTCGCCGGCCACGAGATTGCAATCCAGGACTTCCTTGAGCTTGTGCACGGCCTCTTCGAAAGCAGCGAAGCTTTCAGGTGTCGAGCGGTCGAGCACGACGCCGACCATCACCAGCGCGCCAAGCCCTACCGCAGCTGGCGCGATCTCCGCCCTGACCCCGGTGATGTAGCCCTCTTCAAACAGGCGTTGCGTGCGCCGATGGCAGGTGGCGGCGCTGACATTCACGCGGGCCGCCAGATCGGCATTGGTCAGCCGTCCCTCGGCCTGAAGGGCACGCAGAATCCTGACGTCGATGCGGTCGAGAGTTTCAGTGGAAGATTCTTCCATTTCTGGGCGCTCAAGTGGACGATCAGGCCAATCATACTGCAATTGTGTGGGATGTGTGTAAATTTCATGAGCAAGTTCGAGAGCACCTTTCGCAGGAGTCCGCCTATAATCAACCCATAGAAAATGACCACGGCGGAGTCTGATGTCGATGTCACTTCTCGCAAAGTTTGAACGTTATCCGCTGACCTTCGGCCCGACGCCTATCGAGCTTCTGCCGCGGCTGAGCGCGGCGTTAGGCGGGAAAGTACAGGTTTACGCAAAGCGTGATGATTGCAATTCCGGGCTCGCCATGGGCGGGAACAAGCTGCGAAAGCTCGAATACATCGTGCCTGACGCGATCGCATCCGGCGCCGACACGCTGGTGTCGATTGGCGGCGTTCAGTCGAACCACACGCGGATGGTCGCCGCGACAGCAGCCAAAATCGGCATGAAGTGCGTGGTGATCCAGGAAAAATGGGTGCCCCACTACGATGCGGTCTACGACCGGGTCGGAAACATTCTGCTGACGCGCCTGATGGGCGCGGACAGCCGGCTCGTCGACGACGGCTTCGACATCGGCATCCGCAAGAGCTGGGATGACGCGATCCAGTCGGTGAAGGACGCCGGCGGCAAGCCCTATCCGATCCCGGCCGGCGCCTCCGTGCACAAGTTCGGCGGGCTGGGCTATGTCGGCTTCGCCGAGGAGGTGGCCAGCCAGGAAGCCGAACTTGGCTTCACTTTCGACTATGTCATCGTTTGCGTTGTGACCGGGTCGACGCAGGCCGGCATGATCGTCGGCTTCGCCGCGCAAAACCGCGCCGACCGGGTGATCGGCATCGACGCCTCCGGGACGCTCGACCAGACCCGCGCCCAGGTCCGCCGCATCGTCGACGACACCGCTACACTCGTCGGTCTGGGCCGCGCCGTCCGCGACGACGAAATCGTCATCAACCCCGACTATGCCTATCCCGCCTATGGCGTTCCGTCGGACGCTACGAACGACGCGATCCGGCTGGCGGCCCGCACGGAGGCCATGATCACTGATCCGGTGTACGAGGGAAAGTCGATGCAGGGCCTGATCGACCTGACCAGGAAAGGCTTTTTCCCCGAGGGTTCAAGAATTCTCTACGCGCATCTCGGTGGCGCGCCGGCCATCAATGGCTACAGCTACTACTACAAGGACGACGGCCCCACCCTTCCGAACCGTCCGAAACCGGCTGCTGTCCCTGTGGGCGAACCTCGCATTGGGGAAAGCACGAGACACGACGCCCTACCGCCGCTCTTTCCGTAATCCGGCTTCCGTTCAGGCGGTCAACGAAACGACGGGGCGCCGCTCGGGTTTTGGCCGCTGCCCGCGAAGTGCCACTCGATGAGCGGCTTCATGTACCCCATCAGTCCTTCCGGCAGGTCGGAAGCATGGCGGATGATCACCGGGCCTTCGATCTCCGGCTCCGCTTCGGCCGCAACGAAGGCGCTGATGCGCCGCGCCAGTTCGTCAGCGGATGCAGTCTCGCGGTAACGGCGGAAGATCACCGTGCCGCTTGGTGTCGATAGCGCGTAATAACGCTGGCCGCGTTGCGCACCCGACAGATCGATCCCGGTCTCCTCGCCCACTTCGCGCATCATGTTGAAATCGACATCGACGAGGCCGTCGCGGAAATCGATGGGTTCGAACGAGCCGGCGGCGAAATAGACGCGGCCGGCATTGACCGTGTGCGGACCCATGCGGATCGCCACCAGCGCATTGTCGGCGGCGACCAGCATGGCATGGGCATAGGCATGCTCGGCACCCGAATTCTCGCGCCGCTTACGCCAGAGCATGAACGTGGAGTAGTTGACCGCATGGCAGCGGCCAACCAGGCGTCGGTCGCGATAGGCAAGTGCGGAGAGCAGCACCACTGTGCCATCGAAAAGCGCGGGATTGGCCTCTATCTCGCGCTGCCAGTTCTCGGCGATCGCCCGTTCGTTGTCGCGCGCAAAGGGATGCGGGCCGGGATCGAGCCGGACGTCGACGGCGTCGACCGGCAGGATGACGTTGCGCGGCAGGTCGAAGCTCACGTTCAGGCCATGTCCAGCGTGATCGCCACCGGGCAGTGGTCGGACGCCTTCGGCCGGTCCCAGCCGGCGCGCGGGAAGCGATCGACCTCCTGGCCCGCCGGAAAGATGGTGCGCCAGGGCTGGCCGCTGCGGATGATGTCGGGAACGGCCGTCGCGTTCTTGGCCGCCAGTCCCTTCGACAACAGGATGTAGTCGAGCTGGCACAGATGCCGCTCCTGCGGCCCGCGCGTGTGGTAGAAACTCCAGCGATCCATTTCCGGTCGCCGCTCGACGACGTTTTCGCAAAAGCCGCCGGCGGTCAAAACGTTGATGCAGGACTGGCTCTCGTCGATCACCTGGAAGCGGTAGCCATCGAAACTGTCGCCCTCGATCTTCACCCGCTGCCGGTAATCGTTCATGTCGCCGCAGATCGCCCAGCGCTTGTCGGCGGCATGCTCCTTGCCGAAACGCTCCTCGATGATGCGGCGCACCGCTTGCGCCTCCGCGATGCGGATCGGCATCGTCGCCTCGCGTCCATCCAGCCCGTTGCGGGGCGAGCCCATCGACTTGAAATGCACGAGATAGAGCGTCAGCGGCACGCCGCCCACCGTCAGGTCGATCTCCAGGCAGTCGCGGCGGAAGATGCGCTCATTGGCGTCGTTTCCGAGTGCCGCCAGTTCCGGCGTGTGCAGCCCGAACTGCTCGTAAGTGACATAGGCGTGGCTGGTCATGCGCACGAATTCGATCGGCTGGCCCTGCGCCGTCTCGCTGCGCATCATGACGGCGACGTCAATGCCGCGTGAATCATTGCCGGCCGTGGTGTATTTCTGCCGGTAGCCCTCCCCCACCATCTTGAACAGATAGCCGTATTCGAAGGCCTTCAGCGCCTCGATATTGTCGACCTCCTGCATGCAGATGATATCGGCGCGGGTGGCGGCGATCGCCAGCGCCGTCAGCTGGCGCGTGTCGTCGGACTGGGCGATGGCGCGGGCCTGCTCGAGCATCCTGTATTCGGCCTCGCTCTTGATATCGAAGAGCGCCAGCGTGCGATCCTCGTTGAGCTGGTTGCGATAGCCGGAGAAATCGAACCTGTTCATCAGGTTCTCGACATTGAAGGTAGCGAGGCGCAGCGACATGGCCGTGACCTTTGCCCGCAAGCGGGCACGAAGACAAGAGCCGGATCTCTGCCCGCCATGGTTGATCGCCATGGTTGACGGAACCTTTCCGTTCATCCTCCGTTCAGACGGAAAGTTCCATCAATAGGCTTCTTGCCGGGTAATCTGGGCGTGGGGCCTTGTTCTTCGGAGAGTGCCATGAAACCGCTCTTTTTGTCTTCTGTCAGATCCGGTCTGATGACCTTGGGTCTTGTGGCGGGCCTGACGGCTCCGTCTCTCGCCGGCCCGATCCTGCAACCCGATCTTTCGACCCCGGCCAGTTCCGCAGCGTCCGGAATCACACCCGTGCGCGACGAATGGGCTGGCGGCAACGACCGGCAGGTCTATCAGGATTGGCGTTGGCGCAACCGTGGCGGCAATTTCCGCGAGCGTCGTTTTTCCCGCAACTGGGACAATGGCGACAACTGGCGCTGGAGACGTTACCATCACCGCCGTCATTACCATGGCGGTGACGCGCTTCTGGGACTGGGCCTCGGCCTGGGTCTGGGCAGCCTAGCCTACGGCAATTACTACGATCCCTATCCGCGCTACGTTTACCCCCGCCGCATATACCGGTCGTCCAGTGCCCATGTCCAGTGGTGCTACGATCGCTACCGCTCTTACCGGGCGTGGGACAATACGTTCCAGCCTTACCATGGTCCCCGCCAGCAGTGCTGGTCGCCCTATAGCTGAGCGGCAGATACAGGAATGCCAGGCGGCGTCGCACGATGCGGCGCCGCTTTGCGTTCGGCGACCGGTTCCGACAAAGCCGATCGACGCTAACGCTCTGTTTATCAGGCCGGTTTATCGACTGGTCTGATCGAGCGCTTCCCGAGCGACGATCGCACCCCTGGAATCCCGCACGATGGCCGAGGACGAAAACAGAGACAGGCACCGGCAGCGCGTGCTCAAGGGCGCGTCGATCCTGACCGGGCTCACCAACTCCGAAGTCAAATGCACGCTGCGCAACATGCATGCGGGCGGCGCCGAACTCAAAGTCCCGGTCGGCGCGCGCGTGCCGGACGAGTTCCTGCTTTATGTGCCGACCGACGGAATCGGCTACAAGGCCGTGGTCCGCTGGCGCCGCGAGGACCGCATCGGCGTCGAGTTCACCGGCACCGAGCCGAAGCCGCATTGGCACTACGGCTGAACGTCGGCCTTCGGCGAACCAGCTCTCCACCGCTTGAGCGGAAAGAAAAAGCCGGCGGATTGCTCCGCCGGCTTTCGCAGCAACCATAAGTAGCGAATTAGTTCTTGGCCTTGTCGACCAGCTTGTTCTTGGAAATCCACGGCATCATCGCACGCAGCTTGGCACCGACTTCCTCGATCTGGTGGTTGTCGTTGTTGCGGCGGATGCCTTTGAAGCGCGACAGGCCGGCTCGGTATTCCTGCATCCATTCCGAGGTGAATTTTCCGGTCTGGATGTCCTTCAGCACGCGCTTCATCTCGGCCTTGGTGTCGGCGGTGATGATGCGCGGACCCGAAACATATTCGCCCCATTCGGCGGTGTTCGAGATCGAGTAGTTCATGTTGGCGATGCCGCCCTCATAGATCAGGTCGACGATCAGCTTGACCTCGTGCAGGCACTCGAAATAGGCCATTTCCGGCGCGTAGCCGGCTTCCACCAGCGTCTCGAAGCCGGCGCGGATCAGTTCGACCAGGCCGCCGCACAGCACCACCTGCTCGCCGAACAGATCGGTCTCGCATTCCTCGCGGAAGTTGGTCTCGATGATGCCCGAACGGCCGCCACCAACGCCACAGGCGTAGGACAGCGCCAGATCGAGCGCGTTGCCCGAAGCGTCCTGGTTGACGGCGACCAGGCACGGCACGCCGCCGCCCTTCTGGTATTCGCCGCGCACCGTGTGGCCCGGGCCCTTCGGCGCGATCATGACGACGTCGACCGACGCCTTCGGCTCGATCAGGCCGAAATGCACGTTGAGGCCGTGCGCGAAGGCGATTGCGGCGCCGTCGCGGATGTTCGGCGCGATCTCTGATCTGTAGATGTCGGCCTGCAATTCGTCGGGCGTCGCCATCATCATCAGGTCGGCCCATTTGGCGGCTTCCGCCACGCTCATCACCTTGAGACCGTCGGCCTCGACCTTCTTGGCGGTCGCCGAGCCAGCCTTGAGGCCGATGGCGATGTCCTTGGCACCGGAATCCTTGAGATTGAGCGCATGTGCCCTGCCCTGGCTGCCATAGCCGATGATGGCGACCTTCTTGCCTTTGATCAGGTTGAGATCGGCATCGCGATCGTAATAGACACGCATTTTCGTCTTCCTTCCCGTTTGGTATCAGAGGCCTTGTGGCCCGGTTTTTGCTCCGAAAAGAGCGAGAAACTGTTGCGTCGCCCGGGCGGCATCGCCGCCGATTGTCGCCTCAGTCAATTCCAGCCGGTCGCCGAGCAGCAGACGGATCTGCACGTCGCGGGCGACCAGCCCGAAAAAGCTCCGGAACGCCGTTTCGGCATCCGAAAAGTCGAGAAGCCCGGCCTGACGACCTGCTTCCAGCACCGGCTTCAGGCGCCGGGCCAAAGCGAAGCGGCCATTTTCCAGCACGACGGCGCCAAGATTGTCCTTGCCCGATCCGGCATGGCTGACCGCCACCCGGTTGAGCGCGATCGAGGTGTCGCTTGAGATCACGTTGAGCCAGTCGGAAGCGAAGCGCTCCAGGCTCGCGGTCAGCGAGGCGAGGCCGAGCCCCTTGCCGTCGACCGCCGCCACGCGCACCTTCGAGGCTTGCCATTGCACCGTTGCCGTCAGCAGCCCGTCGCGGTCGCCGAACCATTTGTAGAGCGTTTCCTTGGAGCAGCTTGCGCGGCGCGCCACCGCCGTCATGGTCAGATTATCGCCCTCCTCGACCAGCAGGCGAAGTGCTGCATCCAGCACGGCCTTCTGCCGCTCCGTCAGCGCTTCACTGGTGTCGATATCGGCGCTTGCCTGCAACACGTCTTCCTGCCCAACAATCGCCAGCCGCCCAAGCAGCGTACCGTACGTTACGGTTCGGCACTTCTATGGCGCATTGCCCGGCCCGGTGCAAGCGCTATTTGTCCCAAAAGGTCCAAATCCCGGAATGCACGATGTTCATCGGATTGCTTGCACTGGTCGTTGCCGCCGCTTTCACGGGTGCCGCCATCTATGTAAGCGTCGCCGAGCAGCCGGCCCGACTTCGACTGGAAGATCGGCCGCTGTTGCAGGAATGGCAGCCCTCCTACAAGCGCGGCGCCGCCATGCAGGCCTCGATCGCGGTTGTCGCCTTTGTTCTCGGTGTCCTTGCCTGGTGGCAGACCAGCAGTCTCGCCTATCTGGTCGGGGCGGTGCTGATCATCTTGCCGTGGCCATGGACGTTGATCGTGATGATGCCGACAAACAGAGCGCTGGAAGCGATGGATGCGGCCGGCGTCAATCCGCAAGCCAGGGCATTGATCCTCAAATGGGGCAATCTGCATCTGGTTCGCGCGGCACTTGGCGCGCTGGCGACGCTGGCCTTTTTCTGGGGCAGCCACCCGGTCTGAAATCGCAGGATCTCGCAGGCCAGTTTTCCGGCGACAAGTCACTCCGGCGGTTGACGCAGCCGCCCAAGCAGTCCCGCCAATGTTTCGAGTTCATCAGCGGAAAGCCTGGCGCCAACCAGATCCGCGATAGACCTGCCATAGACGGCCCATATAAGGCGACGCGTTTCGCGTCCCTTGCCGGTGATGCGGATGGTCTGGCCGCGGCCGTCATCTGAGACCGGCAGTTTCTCGACCAGCCCGTCGGTTTCGAGCCGCGCCAGCAGCCGCGAGATGTTGTATTGCGCAAACAGGGTCCGCTCGATCAGCTGGAACGGCCGCAACCCGCCCTCGCCCGCTTCGGCAAGCTCGTGCAGCACGTCGTACCAGGCCAGCGGTGGCAGGCCGCCCTCCTTCAGCGCATCCTCAGCCTTCTCGACGAGCTGGCGCGAAACACGCATCAGGCGCGCCCAAGCCTTGATGGCCTCGGGCGAAGGGGCGGCTTTCTTGTTCATCCGAGCAGCATAGGCGATAGATGCAATTGCATCAAGCTTGACGATAGATGCTTCCGCATCTATATAGATGCATCTGCATTAACTTGGGAAGCAGCCAATGAAACGCGAAATCTGCAAAATCACCGACATCCCGGATACGGGCGGCCTGATCGATAGGACGACCGACAAGCTCATCCTGGTCAGCCATCATCTCTGCCCCTATGTGCAGCGCGCGGCGATTTCCCTTGCCGAAAAGGGCGTGCCGTTCGAACGCATCACCATCGACCTCGCCAACAAACCTGCCTGGTTCGAGGCGATATCGCCGCTCGGCAAGGTGCCGCTGCTGCGCGTCCGGCAGAACGGCCAGGAGACGGTGATTTTCGAATCGGCCGTCATCCTCGAATTCCTGGAAGAGACCGAGGCCAATCCGCTCCACCCTGCCGACCCCTATGCCCGCGCCCGACACCGCGCCTGGATCGAGTTCGGCTCGGCCATCCTCAACGCCATCGGCCGGTTCTATTCCGCTGCCAGCGAGGCCGCCTCCCGGGCCGAGAGCGAAGGCCTAGCGGCGATGTTCGATCGGATCGAGACAGAACTGGCCGATCGCACCTCCCTGGGACCGTGGTTCGCCGGCGAGCGCCTTTCCCTCGTCGATACCGTCTACGGGCCGATCTTCCGCTACTTCGATGTCTTCGACCGGATCGGCGATTTCGACATTCTCAGCGGAAAGCCGCTTGTCCGGGTGTGGCGCAAGGCATTGAGCGAACGCCATTCGGTACGGGACGCGGTTGCCTCAGACTATCCGCAGCGGCTGCATGCCTTCCTGCAGGCGAAGGGCTCGCATCTTTCGGAACTCATCCTGAGGAGCGATCAGGCCACTTCGCTTCCTGTAGCCCGATCGGCCTGAACGGATCGATCACCGTTCCTGCCACCATCGAAGCGAGCAATTGCGGCGCCGGCGGGATCTTTGCGATCGTCGCCACCAGCCTGTCGCGGATGAATGGCAGCGCCGCGGAATCTGACTGGTAGAACGGCGTGAACGCCAGCGACAGCGCCTGAAATATCCGCACGTGCCAGCGCCGCGCCCTCACATAGGCTTTCAGTGCCTCGTCGACACCGTTCGTCCTTGCCAGCGCGTGGCAGAGCGCAGCCGCGTCGAGCAGCGCCATGTTCGCCCCTTGCCCAAGCTGTGGGCTGGTCGAATGCGCGGCGTCGCCGATGATCGCCAGCCGGCGGCCGGCCGGCAGCCTCATCGTATGATGGCCATAGCGCGCCAGCGAAAGCTGGTCGAAACTGTCGATCTGGCTGGTGAAGGCCTCGCATTGCGGCCACAGCGAGACCACCCTCGCCTTCCAGGCCTCGAGCCCCGCAGACCGTACGCTTTCTGCGTCCGCCGACCTCAGGCTCCAGAAAAATGCCGCCATCCCTTCCGCGCCGGGCTCCGGCCGGCCGATCGGTAGCACGCCGACCATGATGCTGGCCCTGTCGTAGCGCTGCAGCAGCGCGTTTTCGTCAAAGCCCTCGCCACGCCAGCCGAGCGAGGCCCAGAACGCGCCATAGGCCAGCGAGCGCACCTCGCCTGGGTCGCTCAGGCACTGGCGCAGCTTCGAGCGCGAACCGCTGGCGTCGACGACCAGATCGAAGGGTCCGATCCTTCTTCCGTTGGCGCTGGCGAGCATCACACGTTCGCCGCTCTCCAGCGCCTCGATCTCGACACTGGTTTCGATGGCGATCGCCTCGCGCAGGGCGGCGCGGAACAGCACGCCGAACAGCGCCGCACGATGCACCGCCAGCCCGAACCGGCGGCCGCGCTGCGCATCGTAGCGAACGGCGAGCACCGTGCGTCCGCTCCTGGCATCCGCCCCGTGCAGGCGATCGATGCGGCTGCCCAGCGCCAGGATGTCGTCTAGCAGACCAAGGTCGGCAAGCACGGTCAGCCCGGTCGGCTGCAGGATCAGCCCCGATCCGACGGGCTTCGGCTCGTCGAAGCGCTCGAAGATGGTGACGCGGTGCCCGGCGCGTTTCAAATAGAGCGCCGTGGCCAGCCCCGCAGGCCCGGCGCCGGCAATCGCGATGTCGAGAGATTTTTGCATTGCCCGCCCAAGCCCCACCGGCGGGCACAATCCCTCAGGGGCATCGCCAAATCAACTCGGCGCTTTGACGCTTCGAGAGCCGAGTTCTGGGCTAAGCAGCGTCGAAGGTAGCGCGCGCGTCGCGCACGGCCTCATGATTGAGCTCGGCCCATTGGACCAGTTGATACAAGGGATGGAACATCGACCGTCCGAGGTCGGTCAGGCTGTATTCGACGCTCGGCGGCTTGGTCGGGAATACCTCGCGATGCACATAGCCATCGCGCTGCAGTTCAAGCAGCGTCTGCGTGAGCATGCGCTGCGAGATGTCAGGAACCAGCCGGCGCAGCTCACCGAAGCGATAGGGCTTTTCCGCCAGCGCCATGACCAGCAATGGGCTCCATTTGCCGTTGATGCCCCGCATGACGTCGCGAACCGGGCAATCGGCGAAATTGGCGCCCGCCGTCATGGCTTTGTAGATCTCGAGCTTCGATTTCAGATTGACGATCTTGCCGTCCATCGCTGGTTCCCTGCGTGTGCCTACCTCCCGAAAAACTGCCTTCTTTACGGCAACAGGTCAATTCCTATTTTAGTGCTGGTCTCTTTTTGAGACTGTCGCAGCACCCGTCGCTTCGGCGCAAAATCAGGATCTCCCGATGACCGAAACCCTTCTCGTCACCGGCGCTTCCGGCCAGCTTGGCCGCGGCGTCATCCACTATCTTCTGGACACGCACAAAGTTGCCCCTGGGCAGATCATCGCCACGACGCGCAATCCGGAGGGCCTGGCCGATTTGGCGGCGCGTGGCGTCGTTGTCAGAGCCGCCGACTTCAGCGACGCAGCCTCGCTGGAAAGCGCATTCAAGGGCGCCGACAGGGTCCTGATCATTTCGACCGGCGATCTCGATCTCAAAACCGGCAAACGCCTGAAGCAGCACGAGACTGCCGTCGCCGCGGCCAAGAAGGCCGGCGTTTCGCACCTGCTCTACACCTCGATGCCCAACCCTGAACCGGTATCGCCGGTGTTGTTTGCCGGGGACCACTACGGCACCGAGCAGGCGATCAAGGCCAGCGGCATCCCCTATACGATTTTCCGCAACGGCTGGTACCAGGAGAACCTGTTCATGGCGCTGCCGCACGCCATCGCCTCGGGACAGTGGTACACGTCCGCGGGCGACGGCCGCATTGCCCACGCTGCGCGCGACGACATGGCGGCGGCAATAGCCGCCGGCCTCGCTTCCGGCTCGAGCGAAAGCAAGACCTACACGCTGACCGGCCCGCAGGCGCATACGACGGCCGAGATCGCCGCTTTGGTCAGCGAAGTCACCGGCAAGCCGCTGGATGTCATCCAGCTGCCCGACGAGGCCTTGACCGAGGGCGTGAAAGCGGCCGGCGTCCCCGAGGAATTCGCGCGCGTCATCGTCTCCTTCGACGCCAACACGCGCTCGGGCCGCATCGCCATGGTGACCGATGCGATCGAGACGCTTTCGGGCAGGAAGCCGCAAACGCTGAGAGAGTTCCTCGAGGCGAACAAAGTCCGCCTTGGCCGGTTGAGGTCTGCGGTGCGGGAAGCCAGGTAGGTCGGCTTCCCGCACCGCTATTTCGATGTCTTGGTCAGCCCCAGCCGGATCAGGCTTTCCCCGGTCGCAACCAGCGCATCTTCGCGCGAACGCGGTGCCCAGCCGAGCAGGCGCATGGCCTTCGCACTCGTTGCGTTCCTGGCCTTGCCCAACTCCGTCACGATCTGGGCCGCTTGCCCGTCGAACAGGCCGACGAGCCTCACCAGCCAATCCGGCAGCACTCTTGTCGGAACGCGCGACGCTGCATCGCCCAGCCGCGCCTTCAGCGTTTGTGCGATCTCCAGCATCGTCATGAAATCGCCGCTGATGGCCAGGAACCGTTCGCCCCTGGCGGCGGGGTTGGCCATGGCGCGCAGATGCAGGTCCGCCACGTCCCGCACGTCGACCACGCCGAACAGCATGCGTGGCAGACCGGGCATCGCACCGTCCAGCAGGCGTCCTATGAAATCTGTCGAGGTCGAATGGTCGGGACCCAGAACCGGTCCGAAAATCCCGACCGGATTGACGACTGCCAGCTCCAATGCGCCGCCTTGATTGGCAATGAAATCCCACGCGGCCCGCTCCGCCAGCGTCTTCGATTTCACATAGGCGCTCACACTGCTCGCCAGATTGGTCCAGTTCTCCTCCGTGAACGGGCGTCCGGCAATTGGCGTCTGGCCGTAGCCGACGGCAGCAAAGGAGGAGGTGATCACCACCCGTCTGACACCGGCGTCCCGTGCGGCCCTGAGCACGCGCAATGCGCCTTCGCGGGCAGGAACGATCAGATCGTCCTCATGTTTCGGCACGCCGGGCGGAAACGGCGAGGCGACATGGAGGACATAGTCGCAACCGGCAACGGCCTGCGGCCAGCCTGCGTCGGCCATGAGATCGGCATGGGCAAAGGAGAGCGCATCGCCGGGTTCGGCGCCGCCGGCCCTCAGCATCGCCAGAACATCGGCTTCACGCTTGCTAGACCGCACGGTCGTGCGAACGCGGTAGCCTGCATCCAGCAGAGCCAGGATGCAGTGAGCGCCGAGGAAGCCCGACCCGCCGGACACAAGCACCAATTCGCCGCTCATGCCCGCCTCCTCGATGGTCTAGTTCGAGCCCATCAGATGGCCACCTGCGTGCCGATCTCGACAACGCGCCCGGTCGGAATCTGGAAATACTCGGTCGCATCCGCCGCCGTGCGCGCCAGGCCGATGAACAGCTTGTCCTGCCACACCGGCATGCCTGAATTGGGCGAGGCCTTGAGCGAACGCCGTGACAGGAAGAAGGACGTCGTCATGATGTCGAACTTCCAACCCTGCTTGCGGCAGATCGCCAGCGCGCGCGGAATGTTCGGCTGTTCCATATAGCCGAAGTTCAGCGTCACCCGCATGAACAGCTCGTTGACCGTCTCCATCTTGACGCGGTCGCTGTCGGGCACAACCGGCTGCGGCGCCGTCACCACAGACAGGATGACGTTCTGTTCGTGCAGCACCTTGTAATGCTTCAGGCTGTGCATCAGCGCGGTCGGCGCGCTCAGCGGATCGCTGGTCAGGAATACGGCCGTGCCCGACACCAGCTGCGGCTTCTTCTTCAGCAGATTGCCGGCGAGGAAATCGAGCGGGATCTCGTTGCGGCGGGTCTTGTCGAACAGATAGCGGCTGCCGCGCACCCAGGTCCACATGGCGAGCACGACGGTGAAGGCCACCGCCAGCGACGCCCAGCCGCCTTCGAAGACCTTGACGATGTTGGAGGCAAAGAAGCCTATGTCGATGAAGGCGAACAATGCCGTCATCGCAATTGCCACCCAGAGCCGCCATTTCCAGATACGGGTCATGACGACAAAGAGCAGCACCGTCGTCACCAGCATGTTGCCGGTGACCGAAATGCCGTAGGCCGAGGCAAGCCGGCTCGATTCGCCGAAACCGACGACCAGCAGCATCACCGTCAGTGCCAGCAGCAGATTGACGCGCGGCATGTAAATCTGGCCGGATTGCTTTTCCGACGTGTGCAGGATTTCGAGCCGCGGCAGCATGTTGAGCTGCACCGCCTGCCTGGTCAGCGAAAAGGCGCCGGAAATCACCGCCTGGCTGGCGATCACGGTTGCCGCCGTCGCCAGCACCACCATCGGGATAAGCGTCCATCCCTGGTTCATCTCGAAGAAGGGATGGCCGACGACGCCACCATGCGCCAGCACGAACGCGCCCTGCCCGGCATAGTTGAGCAGCAGGCAAGGGAACACGATCGCCAGCCAGGCGAGCACGATCGGCTTGCGCCCGAAATGGCCAAGATCAGCATAGAGCGCCTCGGCGCCGGTGACGGCCAGGAAAATAGCGCCGATCGTGACGAAGGCGACGTCAGGCGAATTGATCAGGAAAGCGACGATGTAGTGAGGGCTGACCGCCAGCAGGATTTCCGGGTCGTCGACGATGTGGTTCAGGCCGGAAAGCCCGATGGCCAGGAACCATACGGCCGTCACCGGGCCGAACACCAGGCCCACGCCGCCCGTGCCGAACCGTTGCACCGCGAACACCATGGCGAGAATGAGCAATGTCAGCGGCACCACATAGGGCTGGAACGCTGGCGTGACGACATTCATGCCCTCGACCGCGGAAAGCACCGAGATTGCCGGCGTGATGACGGCGTCGCCAAAGAACAGCGAGGCGCCGACAATACCGACGCCGAGGATGACCGCCGAGCGCGTCGGGAAACTGCCGCGCGCCAGCGCCATCAGCGACAGCACGCCGCCCTCGCCGCGGTTGTCCGCGCGCAGCACGAACATGATATATTTGATGGTGACGATGATCGCCAGCGACCAGATGATCAGCGAAAGCACGCCGAGAATATCGCCGCGCTCGGCGACATTGCCGCCGGACGAAGCATGCAATGCCTCACGAAACGCATAAATCGGACTGGTACCGATGTCGCCATAGACCACGCCGAGCGCCCCCAGCATCAGCACCTTGGTGCTATGCTGCTCGATTTCAGGATGGCTCGATTGGTCGACGGGTTCTGCCTCACTACCAGTGTTGGCAAGGGCCATAAACGACACTCCGATAAACGCGCGGTGCTCTACGCTTGCTGCGATGCAATATCAAGTGCCCCGACGTTATGGCTTCCATGCCGGCGACGCGGGGCTTGCCTTTTTACCATCCGCAAGCCCTGAGAAACCGCCCCACCGTGCCGGCCATGCCATACTCCAACGCATCGGCTGTCAACCCATGGCCGATCGACACTTCGGCCAGTGCCGGAATGCGCTTGGCCAGCGCCGGCAGGTTGTTCACCGTGAGATCGTGCCCGGCATTGACCTGCAGACCCGCCGCAAGCGCTGCATCCGCGGTTTTTCCCAATCTTTCCAATTCCTTGGCCGCCTTGGCGGAATCGGAATGGCAGCTGCCATACGGCCCCGTGTAAAGCTCGATCCGGTCGGCGCCGATATCGCGCGCGATCCTGGCGCCGTCCGGATCCGAATCGGAAAACAACGACACGCGCACACCTGCCTTTTTCAGGCGTTTGACGATCGGAGTGAGGAATGCGGCGTCCACTGCGAAGTTCCAGCCATGGTCCGACGTGGCCTGGGCCGGGTCGTCGGGCACCAGCGTCACCTGTTCTGGCTGGTGCTTTTCCACAAGCGTCAGGAAATCCTCCGACGGATAGCCCTCTATGTTGAACTCGACCTTGGGAAATTCGTCATCGATCAAGGCCCTGATCTCCGGCAAATCGGAGTGCCGCGTATGCCGCTCATCGGGTCGCGGATGCACCGTCAGCCCATGCGCGCCGGCGGAAAGAGCGAGGCGCCCGAGCCCGATGACGCTCGGCCACGGCAGGTCGCGCCGGTTGCGCAGCATGGCGATGGCATTGAGGTTGACGGAGAGCTTTGCGGGCATGGCATCGGGTCCAGTTTCACGAGACGGGGCGCATCTATAGCGCCTTTGTCGGGAACAGACAGAGGGTTTTGGGTGTTCCAAGGGGATGAACCGCGAAAGGAACAGCCCTTGAATTTTCTCGACGCCGTGCCGGCGGTGCGCCGCATCGACACCGACCGTGAAGACCTTTTCGCTGTCGATATCGTCGGCCATGTCGCGGCCGCCGACGCGGAAAACCTGTTCGGACTGCTGGAGGCGGCCTATGCGCTCCATCCGAAACTGGACGTGCTGGTGCGCCTGATCGACCACGATGGTGTCGACTGGCCCCACGTGTCCGACGAAACCGCCAGACAGGGCACGGCCCATGCCCTGGAGCATATCCGCCGCTGTGCCGCGGTCGGCGAACCGGACTGGATCCCCTACGCCCAGGGCTTTTTCGCCACGCCGCCGCCTTTCGAGCTCCGGCATTTCGACAGGGAGGACGAAGCGGCGGCATGGCGCTGGCTCGGTGCCAGACCGGCCAAGCCCCCATGATCATCTGACGATCGTCAGCCGTTCGGCCGCGCGGGTGATCGCGGTGTAAAGCCAGCGCTGGCGGGTTTCCTTGAACGCCCAGCTTTCGTCGAACAGCACGATCTCGTTCCATTGCGAGCCCTGCGCCTTGTGCACGGTCAGCGCATAGCCATAGTCGAAATCGTCGAAGCGCTTCTTCTGCTGCCACGGAATCTCCGCATCCGGATCCTCGAATGCTGCCTTGAGCAGCTTGATCTTGGCAACGCCGCGGTCCGGATCGTCCTCTTCCGGCGAGACCAGCAGGTTGATGCCCGGCTTCACCGTCTCGCGCGACGAGGTCATCACCTTCCACAGCGAACCGTTGAGCAGGCCCTTGGCCGGATCGTTGCGCAGGCAGACCAGCTTGTCGCCGGCCTGCGGATAATCGGCATTGAACCCCTTCAATTCGCGCAGCCGCAGGTTATAGCGCCGCCGCGTGCGGTTGGTGCCGACCAGCACCTGGTCCGCCTTCAGCACCAGTTCCTGGTTGACGTCTTCCTTGCCGATGACCTGCGCCGTGCCGTAGTCGCCGCGCATGAATTCGCGGCCCTCGCGCACGTCGAGCGCCAGCCGGATGATCGGGTTGTCGCGCGCCTGGCGGTGGATTTCGGTGAGCAGCGCATCCGGCTCGTGGTCGGTGAAGAAACCGCCGCCCGAGATCGGCGGCAGCTGGCCGGGATCGCCGAGCACCAGGATCGGCGTGCCGAAGCTCATCAGGTCACGGCCGAGTTGCTCGTCGACCATCGAGCATTCGTCGATGATGACCAGCTTTGCCCGCGAGATCGGGCTTTGCCGGTTGAGCGAGAAGGTCGGCGAGATCGAGGTCTTGCCGGTCACCTCGTCGGAGACCGATTCCTCGCCCTTCGGTCTGTAGATTAGCGAATGGATGGTGCGGGCGTTGGTCGCCCCCTTGGAGCGCAGCACCTGCGCCGCCTTGCCGGTGAAGGCGGCGAACTGCACCTGGCCGTCGACATGCTCGGCGAAATAGCGCGCCAGCGTCGTCTTGCCGGTACCGGCATAGCCGAACAGCCGGAACAGCTGCGGCCGGCCTTCCTTGAGCCAGCGCGCGACCGCCTTCAGGGCATCATCCTGTTGGGGAGAGAATTCCATCAGCGCGAAAGACCGGATTCGCATGGGAAAGACAAGACAGCCGCCATCATATCGACCGCCGCCGGCGGCGAACTCAGCACCTCCGAGGGCTCAGGTTATCAGGCGCAAACAAGAACGTAAAGAGAACATGGCGACTGCTTCTTAGCTTGAAATTTCGGCTTCGGGTGGAAAGCGGAAGTCAGGCAATGGCCATGGCGGCCGGCGGGTCGCGGTCGTCGGGCGGCAGAGGAACGGGAGCGTATGCGGTATAGCTGGCGCTCAAGCGTGCCTGCCCCTTCGAATGCGACCGGAGTGCATCTTCCAATTTGAACATGTTTGCGAGCGGCACTATTGCGTTGACGACGACCACCACGCCGCGGGTTTCCTGACCTCGGATCTGGCCGCGGCGGCTGTGCAGTTCGGCGATGATGCTGCCGACGTAATCTTGCGGTGTCGCCACCTCGACCTTCATGATCGGCTCGAGCAGTTGCACGCCGAGGCGTGGCGCAGCTTCGCGAAGACAGGCGCGACCGGCGATCTCGAAAGCCAGAGCCGAGGAATCGGTATCGTGATGGGCGCCGTCGACCAGCGTCGCCTTGATGCCGATCATCGGGAAGCCCGCGAACGGACCCGCCGACAGGACGGTGAGCAGCCCCTTTTCGACGCCCGCAGCGTATTCGCTGGGAAGCGCATCACCGACAATTTTGGACTCGAACATGAAGTCCGCGCTGTCCGGGTTCGGCTCGAACATGATCTTGACGCGGGCGAACTGGCCGGTGCCGCCGGACTGTCTCTTATGCGTGAAGTCCTGCTCGTGCGTACGAGTGATCGTCTCGCGATAGGCCACTTGTGGAGAACCGACATTCACGCCGACCTCAAACTCGTGGCGCAGGCGGTCTATGATGATGTCGAGATCGAGTTCGTCCATGAAGGCGATAATCGTCTGGCCCGATTCCTCGTCCTGCTTGACGCGGAAGAAAGCATCCTCGTCCGCCAGCTTCGTCAACGCGATACGCAGCCGCTCCTGATCGGCCTTCGATTTCGGCTCGATCGCCATTTGCAGCAAAGGCCAGGGCGCGGCAGGCTTTTCCATCATGGCGATATGGTTGCTGGTAGCCACAATATTTACAACTACTTGCCAAGGGCGGAATCAGGACTTGGATAACAGAAGGCTAAATTGATCTTTTTGGCCTGGCTGCCCGCAGCCTACTGTCAGGGGCCGGATCGTTCTCCAGCAGGATCGGCTTGCCGTGCGGTGTCGCATGCGCGGCGCGTTCCCAGGCGGCGGCGAGTGTGTCGACATCGCTCTTACCGGCGACGCCCTTGGCCGCTAGCAGCTTTTCCAGTGCCGCCAGCCAATGCTCGTAATAATCGTGGCCGTCGCTTGCAGCGTCCGGCTTCTTCACTTCGGCGGACAGCGCGTCCGCCCATTCGCTCCACGAAAACAGGCCTTTTTCGTGCAGCGCCACCGTCAAGGCGAAGGCTTCGGCCTGCCACGGTTCGGCAAACACAGGCTCGTCGAAACCCGCCGGCAGGTCGGCGGCTGCTTCATGCCGGCTCAAGATAGCTCTCCCAGGCGTCGATGGAGACGGTCAGCGTCGGGTCGGCCCCCTCGCCCCAGATCTCGGCGCCGGCGAAAACCACCGTGTAGACCCATTGCGGGTTCTCGCCCTGGCCATGCGCGTTGCTGTCGGGAAAGACGAAACCATCGCGCACCGCCTCGACGGTGCCTTGCTTGCCGCGCGCATAGCGTGGCAGCCGCGTATGGCCGGCCGGATGGAAATTCTTGGTCCGCACGAGGTCGCCGGCCTTGAATCGCGCCGGCGTCGCAACCGGCCGGTCGCACGGACCGCCCCTGGCCAGCGCGGCCCGCACGTTTTCGGCCTTCAGCATCCTTTTGGGGGTTGCGGCTGGATCAATAGCCTTGCCGGCCTCAAGATCGCGCTCGCTGACAAAACCATGGCGCTTGAGCAGCACCTCCAGCGCCTTGATCCAGATCTGGTAGTAGCTCGAGGCATAATAGTCGGCTGGGTGCAGCGATTCGCGCGCATGCCGGCTTTCGTCGATATTCCAGGCGCCCATAGCGCCGGCGGTGAGCGTCACGCCAAGCGCTCGCTTCTCCCAATCCGCATGGAAACAGGGCTCGTCCCTTTCGGGTGCGACCGGCCCGAAACCCATCTGTCCGCCGAGATCCTGCGGCCCGTTCATGCCGGCTCCTTCGCCAGGCCGGTGCCGATCATCGCATCGCGGCTCACCAGTTCGGCCAGCCGCTCCTCGCTCCAGCCTTGTGTCCCTTCCGGCCGCATCGGCACCACCAGGTAGCGCAACTCGGCGGTCGAATCCCAGACGCGGATTTTTGTCCCGGCCGGCAAGGTCAGGCCGAATTCCTCCAGCACGCCGCGCGGATCGATCACCGCGCGCGAGCGATAGGGCGGCGCCTTGTACCAGACCGGCGGCAGGCCGAGCACCGACCACGGATAGCAGGAGCAGAGCGTGCAGACGACGAGATTGTGCGTCGCCTCGCTGTTGAACACCGCCTGCATGTGCTCGCCCTGCCGGCCGGTATAGCTGAGCGAGGCGATCGCCGCCGTCGCATCGCGCTTCAGCCAGGCGGCGAACTCCGGGTCGATCCAGGCCTTCGCCACCACCCTGGCGCCGTTGCGCGGGCCGACTTTTGTCTCGTAGGTGTCGACGATGATGTCGATGGCGGCCGGATCGATCAGGCCCTTCTCGGTGAGGATCGTCTCCAGCGCGCGCACCCGCGCGGCAAACGGGTCGAGTTCGTTGTCGTGGTCATGATCGTGGGACATGGCGCAAGGTTACGACCGCCCGCCTGCCTCGGCAAGCATGACGCCTTGGGCCACCGACCGCCTATTCGGCGGCTGCCTTCTGGGGTTCGATGTCCTGTTCTTCGTCGCGATCGAACAGCGAGGGCTGATCCCCGGTTTCGACCAGGTGCAACTCGGCCTTGCGCTTCGGCATGAGCCCGATCAGCCAGCCCGAGAAATTCTCCATGTAGACATAGATCACCGGTGTGACGAACAGGGTCAGCGCCTGCGAAGCGAGCAGGCCGCCGACCACAGCGACGCCCAGCGGCTGCCGCAGCTCGGCGCTGGCGCCAGTACCGAGCGCGATCGGGAACGTGCCCATCAGCGCCGCCAGCGTCGTCATCATGATCGGGCGGAAACGCATCAGGCAGGCCTTGTGGATAGACTCGGTCGCCGACATGCCTTCTCGTCGCAGTTCGAGCGCGACGTCGACCATCATGATGCCGTTCTTCTTGACGATGCCGATCAGCATCAGGATGCCGATCACCGCGATGACAGACAGATCCATGCCGGCAAAGCGCAAGGCAACAACGGCGCCCAGCACCGCCGATGGCAGGCCGGTGAGGATGGTGAGCGGGTGGATGAAGCTCTCGTACAGAATGCCGAGCACGATGTAGATGGTCAGGATCGCGCCGCCGACCAGCAGGCCCTGGTTGGCCAGCGAATCCTGGAAGGTCTTGGCCGTGCCGGCGAAGGTGGTCGAGATCGCCTTCGGCATGCCGATCTGCTCTTTGAGCGCGTTGATGCGGGTCACGCTGTCGCCGAGCGCCACGCCTTGCGGCAGATTGTAGGAGATGGTCACGGCCGGAAGCTGGCCGAGCTGGTTGACCGTCAGCGCGCCGGCCGTGCGGTCGACCCGGGCGAAGGCGCCAAGCGGAACCAGACTGCCGCTCGCCGTCCTCATCTGGATGGCCAGCATCCGCTCGGGCGACCATTCGATCTTGGGATCGAGCTCGGTGATGACTTCATAGCTGTCGGCCGAACCGAAGATTGTCGAAACCTGGTCGGTGCCGAACCCGCCATAGAGGGCTGAACGCAGCGTGTCTGTGTCGATGCCGAGCTCGGCGGCTTTGTCGCGATCCACCACCAGCGATGCCTGCAGTGCGTTGTTCTGCAGGTCGCTGGTGACGTCGGTGAAGGTCGCATGGTCGGCCGCCATCGCGTCATTCAGTTTCTGCGCCCAGATATCGGTCAGGCCGGTGTCGAGGCCCTGAACCACGAGCTGGTAGGCGCTGGCCGACGAGCGCGAACCCAGCCTCAGGTTCTGCACCGGCTGCATGTAAGTCTCGATGCCCGCCACGCCGGCCAGTTGCTTGCGCAGATCCGAAAGCACCTTCTCGATATCGGGACGCTGGTCCTTGCCCTTGAGCTGGACGAAGAGCTGCCCCTGGTTGAGCGCATTGTTGCCGCTGCCCGCTGACCACGCCACATGGTCGACATAGGGCGAATGCGAGAACACGCTGGCCACCTGCCCTTGCAGCTTCGCCATGGCATCGAAAGAGATGTCCTGGCGGGCAATGGTCGTCACCGATATCTGGCCGATATCCTCCTGCGGGAAGAAACCTTTCGGCGAGACCTGGATCAGCCACACCGACGCTGCCGCGGTTCCGACGAAGACGAGGAACACCAGGAATGTGTGCCGCAGGCAGAAGCTCAAAACCACGTCATAGCCGCGCGTGAAGAGGTCGTGCCTGTGGCCATCACCGTGCGCCTTGCGGTCGGCCTTGGTCACCGAAAGCAGCCGCGAACAAAGCATCGGCGTCAGCGTCAGCGACACGAACATCGACGCCAGGATGGCGACCGTCACTACCACAGCGAACTCGTTGAAGATGCGGCCGATCACGCCGCCCATCAGAAGCACGGGGATGAACACCGCCACCAGCGAAATCGAGATCGAGATGATGGTGAAGCCGATTTCGCGCGCGCCCTTCAGCGACGCGTCGAAGGCCGACAACCCATCCTCCTCCATATGGCGGAAGATATTTTCGAGCATGACGATGGCATCGTCGACGACGAGGCCCACCGCAAGCGTCAGGCCCATCAGCGATATGTTGTCAATGGAAAAGCCGAACAGGAACATCGCGCCAAGCGTCGCGATCAGCGAGATCGGCACCGCCACGGCCGGGATGATTGTCGCCGTCACCCGGCGCAGGAACACGAAGATCACCATCACCACCAGCGCGATGGTCAGCAGCAGCGTGAACTGGACGTCGTCGACGGCCTGACGGATCGAGGTCGAACGGTCGTTGAGCAGCTTGATCGAGGCAGCGGCCGGCATCTGGTCCTGGAAGGACGGCAGCATCGCCTTGACCTTGTCGACGACGTCGACGGTGTTGGCGTCGGGCTGGCGCTGCACCGCCATGATGATGGCGCGGGTGCCGTCATACCAGCTCGCCGTCGTCGTCGTCTCGACCGAATCGACGACCCGGGTCACCTCGCCCAGCCGTACCGGGTGACCGTTCTTGGTGGCGATGATGATGTTGGAAAACCCGGCGGCGTCGCTGAGCTGCGTGTTGGCGGTGATGGTGAGCTGCTGCTTGTTGTTCTGCAGCACGCCAAGCGGCGTGTTGCTGTTGGCCGAGGCTACCGCCGTCTGCAGCTGATCGATCGAAATGCCGCGTGCGGCAAGCGCGGTCGGATCGATCTGGATGCGCACCGCGTACTTCTGCTGGCCGTAGATCGAGACCTGCGCCACGCCGTCGATCGTCGACAGCGACGGCGAAATGACGTTTTCCGCGAAGGCATCAAGGTCGGTCATTGGAACCGTGTCGCTGACCAGCGACATCAAAAGGATCGGCGCATCGGCCGGATTGACCTTGCGGTAGCTCGGCGGCGCCGTCATCTGCGGCGGCAATGATTTCTGCGTGCGCGCGATCGCCGCCTGCACGTCCGCGGCTGCCGCGTCGATATCGCGATTGAGCACGAACTGGATGGCGATCGAGGTCTGGCCGAGCGAATTTGTGGTCGAGATCGAATCAATGCCGGCAATGGTGGCGAACTGCTTGATCAGCGGCGTCGCCAACGAAGTCGCCATGGTTTCCGGCGAGGCGCCGGCGAGTTGGGCCGACACGTTGACCACTGGAAATTCGGCGCTTGGGAGCGCTGCCACCGGCAGGAATTTGTAGGCAAACAACCCGCCCAGCACGAGGGCGAACGACATCAGAAGGGTGGCGACGGGCCTGCGAATGCAGAATTCGGAAATCATGGACGCGCCTCGCCGGCCTTGTCGGCACCACTCGCCTTGTCTGCTTGCGCCACCTTGGGAGCTGCCTGATCGCCGTTGGTCGCGGCCTTGCCTTCGTGCACGGCGGCGCCGTCCTTCAGCCTTGTCTGGCCTTCGGTGACAACCTTCTCACCGCTTTTCAGCCCCTGGCTGATGGCGCTGTTGTCGCCCTCGGTCAGCGCCACCTGGACCGGCCGCATCTCGACAGTGTTGTCCGGCTTGACCACATAGACGAATGGCCCCTTCTGACTGGGCTGCACCGCGACGGTGGGAACGGAGGTCATCTGCGGCATGATGCCGGCGTCCAGGATGACATTCACATACTGGCCCGGCCATAGCGAAAGATCGGCATTTGGTATGCTTGCCCGCGTGGCAATTGTGCCCGACGCGGTGTCGACACTGGAATCGACGAAATCGAGCGTACCCTTGCCGATCGGCGTCGGATCGCCGTCCTTGGTCAGCGTCACCGCCCCTTGCTGCGGGTTTGCAAGCGCCTTGTGCAGCAGAGCGAGGTTGCTTTCCGGCAGGGTGAAATTCACCTGCAGCGGGTCCATCTGGGTGATGGTGACGAGCGGCGTTGTGGTGCTGCTGCCATTGCTGGTGTTGACGAGATCGCCGACCGAGACATTGACGGCGCCGAGCCTGCCGGCGATCGGCGCCGAAATGGTTGCATAGCTGAGCTGAACGTTATCGGCGTCGATCGTCGCCTTGTCGGCATCGATGGTTGCGACCGCGGCTTTCTGCGCAGCGATCGCCTGATCGTAGGTCTGCTGCGTGCCGGCCTGCTTGGCAACGAGGTCCTTGGCGCGCTGGAGATCCGCAGTGGCGCTGACGAGCATCGCCTGGTCCTTGACGAGCGTCGCCTGGTCCTTGGCCAGTTGTGCCTTCAAGGCACGGTCGTCGAGCGACAGCAAAAGGTCGCCGGCCTTCACCATCTGGCCGTCCTTGACCGCGATCGCTACGATCTGGCTGGATACCCGGGCGTTGATGCTGACCACCGCCGGCGAAGACACGAAGCCGATGGCATAGCGGCGGATCGGGAAATCCGCGGTTGATGCGGTTGCTGAAACGATCGAAGCCGAACGAGCGCCATTGGCGCCGGCTGCGGGCTTGTCCGATGCCTTGGCGGTCTTGTCCGCCGCCGCCGGCTGCTTGCCCGAAATCAGCTGCTGGACCTTGCCCATGGCCGTGGGCGAAAGATAGAGACCAGCCCCCGCCAGGCAGGCCACCGCAATCACCGCAAAGAGGATTTTTCCGCGCATCGACAACAAGTCCTCTCATCCGACACGCCGATACCGGTGGTCTTGTTCCAGCTCAAATCACAGCTCCGCGCCGCGAATTCGCCGAATAGATAGGACACGCCTTTGTCGGAAAAGGGCCAAAACGCGGCATTACGAAGATTTAATGTGCACTGCACAATAACGAAGCAACTGAGCCAAGGTGTGCTGAGATTCAGGTCAGGCCGAGCCGAAAATGGTGGTTTTCGAGAACCGAAGCGGAGCGGACATTCGGGTCCGTGAGCATCGGAAGCGCAGAAAACCGCCGTTTGCAGGCCGGCATCACCTGAATATCGGCACGCCTTAGCGCAGCATCGGCCACAGCGTTGCCGCCAGCAGCACGCCCATGGCGATGTTGAACCATTTCAGCCGCATCGGGTCCGACAGGAAACCGCGCAGCGCGGTGCCGAACCCCGCCCATACCGAGACGCTCGGCAGGTTGACGACAGTGAAGGCGATTGAGATCAGCACCACCGAAAGGAACGGATGGTCGGGATTGGTGTAGACGGCCATGGCGGTGATCGCCATCACCCAGGCCTTGGGATTGACCCACTGGAACGCCGCAGCATCGATGAAACGCATCGGCCGCGCCTCTGCCTCACCCTTGCCGGTCAGCGAACGTGACATCGCGATTTTCCAGGCCAGATAGAGCAGATAGGCACCCCCGGCGATCTTCAATCCCGTATGCAACGCCGGAAATGCCGTCAGCACGGCACCCAGGCCAAGGCCGACGGCTATCAGCAGCACCAGGAAGCCGATGCTGATGCCCAGCATGTGCGGAACCGTTCTGACGATGCCGAAATTCACGCCCGACGCCAGCAGCATGAGGTTGTTCGGCCCCGGCGTGATCGAGGTCACGAGGGCATAGACCAGCAGGGCAAGAAACGCGTCGAGCGACATGATACCCTCCCAGATAAGTCAGTATTATTGTCCCTTTACATCGAGTACACAAAGGCCACCGACAGCCTTTGGCCGGGCCAGATGCTCAGGATTGCAAGCTGAACGAAGACGGCTGGGAACTACATCCCTTGCGGGCCGCGGTTCATTGCCGCCACGCCGGTGCGACAGATTTCGACCAGGCCGAGCGGCTTCATGATGGCGATGAACTGGTCGAGCTTGGAGCCCTTGCCGGTGATCTCGAAAATGAAATGCTCGGTGTTGGCGTCGATGACGCTGGCGCGGAAGGCGTCGGCGAGCCGGAGCGCCTCGACCCGGGAAACGCCGGTGCCGGCAACCTTGACCAGCGCCAGCTCTCGCTCCAGCGGCCGCTCCTGGCCAAGCTCATGCGAGCGCACGGTGAGATCGACGACGCGGTGCACCGGCACGATGCGCTCGAGCTGGTGCTTGATCTGCTCCAGCACATGCGGCGTGCCGCGCGTCACGATGGTGATGCGCGACAGATGCTTTTCGTGCTCGGTCTCGGAAACGGTGAGGCTCTCGATGTTGTAGCCACGCCCGGAAAAAAGACCAATGACCCGGGCAAGCACGCCCGGCTCGTTGTCGACCAGCACGGAAAGCGTGTGGTTCTCAGGCTTTTCCGTTTCCTTGGCGATGAAATAGGCGGAGCCGGTCGGCTGTAGCTGTGCGTTCATGACATGAATCTCGATTTCAGACTTTTGAGCTAATTCTCTGTTTCCGCACGGCTTCTTCCGACAGCCCTGCCTCGGCTGATGTCACACCAGTTCCCTACCCTTGGCGTCGATGGCGTTGGCCACCGCCTCGTCGGTCGCCTCGTCCGGCAGGAGCATCTCGTTATGCGCCTTGCCCGACGGGATCATCGGGAAGCAGTTGGCTAAAGTCGCGACGCGGCAGTCGAACAGCACCGGCTTCTTCACCGAGATCATCTCCTTGATCGCGTCGTCCAGCTCGTCCGGCTTGTCGCAGCGAATGCCGTGGCCGCCATAGGCCTCGGCCAGCTTGACGAAGTCGGGCATCGCCTCGGTGTAGGAATGCGACAGCCGGTTGCCGTGCAGCAGCTGCTGCCACTGCCGCACCATGCCCATATACTGGTTGTTGAGGATGAAGATCTTGATCGGCGCATTGTACTGCACCGCCGTGCTCATCTCCTGCATCGTCATCTGCACCGAGGCGTCTCCGGCGATGTCGATGACCAGCGCATTGGGATGCGCGATCTGCACGCCGAGCGCGGCCGGCAGGCCGTAGCCCATCGTGCCCAGCCCACCGGAGGTCATCCAGCGGTTCGGCTTCTCGAAATGATAGTGCTGCGCGGCCCACATCTGGTGCTGGCCGACCTCGGTGGTGATGTAGGTGTCCATGTCCTTGGTCAGCGCATAGAGCCGCTGGATTGCATATTGCGGCATGATCACGTCGTGGTTCATCTTGTAGGCGAGTGAGTCCCGTGCGCGCCATTTGGCGATCTGCTCCCACCAGGGGTGCAGCGCCTTCTTGTCGGCCTTGGCGCTGGCTCGCCACAGCCGCACCAGATCCTCCAGCACCCGGCCGACATCGCCGATGATCGGCACGTCGGTGTGGACGTTCTTGTTGATCGACGATGGATCGATGTCGATGTGGATCTTCTTAGAATTCGGCGAAAACGCGTTGAGCCGCCCGGTGATGCGGTCGTCGAAGCGCGCGCCGATGCAGATCATCACGTCGCAATCATGCATGGCCATGTTGGCTTCGTAGGTGCCGTGCATGCCGAGCATGCCGACCCAGTTCTTGCCGGAAGCCGGATAGGCGCCGAGGCCCATCAGCGTCGAGGTGATGGGAAAACCGGTCAGGTCGACCAGTTCGCGCAGCAGATGGCTGGCCTCGGAGCCGGAGTTGATGACGCCGCCGCCCGAATAGATGATCGGCCTCTTGGCACCGGCCATCAGGTCGACCGCTGCCTTGACCTTGTCGAGGTCGCCCTGGACCTTCGGCTGGTAGCTGGTGCGCGGCGCCGTCTGCGGCGGCACATACATGCCCTTGGCGAACTGCACGTCCTTGGGGATGTCGACCACGACCGGGCCGGGACGCCCGGTGGTCGCGACATGGAAGGCCTCGTGGATGGTCGCGGCCAGTTCGTTGACGTCCTTCACCAGCCAGTTGTGCTTGGTGCAGGGGCGCGTGATGCCGACCGTGTCGCACTCCTGAAAGGCGTCGGAGCCGATCAGCGAGGTCGGCACCTGCCCGGTCAGGCAGACCAGCGGGATCGAATCCATCAGCGCATCCTGCAGCGGCGTCACCGCATTGGTGGCGCCAGGTCCCGAGGTCACCAGCATGACGCCTGCCTTGCCTGTCGAGCGCGCATAGCCTTCCGCCGCATGGCCCGCGCCCTGCTCATGGCGCACCAGGATGTGCTCGACCTCGTCCTGCTGGAAGATTTCATCGTAGATCGGGAGAACGGCGCCGCCCGGATAGCCAAAGACATGCTTGACGCCATTGTCCTTCAGCGCCTGCACTACCATTTCGGCGCCCGTCATTTCGCGCCGCTCACTCTGTCCATTGCTCATCGGTCTGGTCCCGTACTGTCCGCCATCTGGCGATTGCTGGTCGTTTAGTCGTGTTTCGGGCAATAAAAAAGGCCCCCGAGGGAGCCTGTGTGTTGCGCATGGGAGGTTTTCGCCCGGCGGTTACACCGCCTTGCCCACGCGCTTTCCTACGAGAATGAGTGCCGTTTTCATGGTCGCGGACAATAGAATTGGTTTTGCGCCGCTGTCAACGGCGAATGTGAATGCATCAACCTGATGAAACGGGTTGGCCGTCCTGTTTGAGAACCGGCAGAGGCTATGACGGGCGAATACCCGCTAAACCGCTGAAAACGCGCCAAACTATTGGAGGGCGTGACGCGATGGCGGTTTTGGCGAAATACTTTCGCCGCGCCGGACAATGCCCCCGCCACGCGCTCACCCAAGAAGCGATCCCAAGACCCGGAGGAAACTGATGCTGGAAAAGGCCCCGAACAAGAAACTTGCCGACCTGCTCGACAAATTCGGCAAGGCTCTCGCCGCCGGCGATATCGACAAGGCAGTCACCTGTTTTCAGGACGACTGCTACTGGCGCGATCTCGTCACCTTCACTTGGAACATCAAAACCATGGAAGGCCGCGACCAGGTGCGCGACATGCTGGTCAGCCAGCTGGCGAAAACGAAACCTTCGAACTGGGCGATCGCCGAAGGCGAGGACGCCACCGAAAGCGACGGGTTGCTCGAAGGCTGGATCAGCTTCGAAACGGAAGTGGCGCGCGGCTTCGGCCATATCAGACTGAAGGACGGCAAGATCTGGACGCTGCTCACCACCATGGTCGAGTTGAAGGGCCACGAGGAGCCGGCGGGCTTCGCCCGGCCGATGGGCGCCAAGCATGGCCATGGCAAGAACCGCCCGACCTGGAAGGAAGAGCGCGAGAAGGAAGCCGCCGAACTCGGCTTCAAGACGCAGCCGCACACGCTGATCATCGGCGGCGGCCAGGGCGGCATCGCGCTCGGCGCGCGGCTGCGACAGCTCGGCGTGCCGACCATCATCGTCGAGAAGAACGAGCGCGCCGGCGACAGCTGGCGCAAGCGCTACAAGTCGCTCTGCCTGCACGACCCGGTCTGGTACGACCATCTGCCCTACATGGATTTTCCGAAGAACTGGCCGGTCTTCTCACCCAAGGACAAGATTGGCGATTGGCTGGAAATGTACACCAAGGTCATGGAGCTGAACTACTGGTCCTCGACCGAGGCCAAGAGCGCTACCTATGACGACAAGAAGAAGGAATGGACCGTCATCGTCCACCGCGACGGCAAGGACATCACGCTGAAGCCGAAGCAGCTGGTGCTGGCCACGGGACAATCCGGCAAGGCCAATATGCCGAAATTCAACGGCATGGACAGCTTCAAGGGCGATCAGCACCATTCCTCGCAGCACCCCGGCCCCGATGCCTATGCCGGCAAGCGCGCCGTCGTCATCGGCTCGAACAATTCAGCCCACGACATCGCCGCGGCCCTTTGGGAGGCCGGCGCCGATGTTACCATGGTGCAGCGCTCGACCACCCATATCTCCAGATCCGACACGCTGATGGAAATCGGGCTGGGGGCGCTTTACTCGGAAAAGGCCGTGCAAGGAGGCATGACCACGGCCAAGGCAGACCTCATCTTTGCCTCGCTGCCCTACAAGATCCTGCATGAATTCCAGATCCCGGCCTACGCCGAGATGAAGAAGCGCGATGCCGAATTCTACAAGGGCCTGGAAAAGGCCGGCTTCATGCTCGACTGGGGCGATGACGAGTCCGGCCTGTTCATGAAGTACCTCAGGCGCGGCTCCGGCTACTATATCGACGTCGGCGCGTCCGACCTGATCATCGACGGTTCGATCAAGCTGAAAAGCGGCGCCGAGGTGAAGGAGATCAAGGAACATTCGGTCCTGCTCAGCGACGGATCGGAACTGCCGGCTGACCTCATCGTCTACGCCACCGGCTACGGCTCGATGAACGGCTGGGCGGCCGACCTCATTTCCCGAGAGGTCGCCGACAAGGTCGGCAAATGCTGGGGTCTCGGCTCCAGCACCACCAAGGACCCGGGCCCCTGGGAAGGCGAATTGCGCAACATGTGGAAGCCGACACAGCAGGAAGCGCTCTGGTTCCACGGCGGCAACCTGCATCAGTCGCGCCACTATTCGCAGTTCCTGTCGCTGCAGCTGAAGGCGCGGCATGAAGGCATCCCGACGCCGGTCTACGGGTTGCAGCAGGCGCACCACAAGGGATAATCCGCCATCCACAAAGAAGACATGACCCGCGCGGCGTTCTCCGCCGCGCGGATCTTCCGTTTCAGGCCTTGAGCACCACGCCCCTGGCCTTGGCCCAGCGCTCGACGATCTTACGCTCCTCCGGCGAAGCGACGCGATTGCCGAAACCGCGCACCTGCACCGCACGGTTTTGCGGGTCGAGCTCGATCGTCAGCAGCCGCTCGATCTTGCCGAGCGCCGTGCGCCGCAGCACCCAGATCGACGCGTAGCCGGCGATGCATTTGGCCGCGTACATCGAGACGCAGTGATGCATCGCCCGGCTCTCGGCAACCAGGTCCTCGGCCGTCTTCAGCTGGCGAACGAAGAAGCGCTCGCCATGCGCCTTCGCCTCCTTGGCCGACGGCCGCCACTCCCAGTCCTCGAGACGCGAGCCGTCCCAGGCACGGCTCTTCGACTGCGGTCCGGCAGTAGGTGGACCCCGCCCAGCGGCGCGGCGTCGCATTGCCTCGATGCGTTCGATGGCGGCAATGTCGCGATGCCATTCCAGCATCTGCCGGCGCAGCGAGGCGAGCGTGCGGCCCTTCAGGCTGTACGCCGCGTCGCGCTGGTGCATGGCGCCGATGTAATCGCAGAGATCGTCGATCTCCTCCTTCGAGGCAGGATGCCCGCAGAAGAACCGCGTCACCTCACGCGAGAAGGCCAGCTCGCCGCGCGGCGTGCGGGCGATCTTCGTGCGCGCAAGACGAGCGGCCAGTCCGGGATCATCCGTGTAGGACCGCGCGATCGCCAACCAGAACGCCTCGTCGAACGTGAAATCGCCGGCCACGTTCAGGAAGCAATGCACCTCCTTGCGCGACAGCCACGCATTGGCGCCCGCCTTGTACAGCGAGTCGCCACGCCCGACCGCGATATACCAGGCCTTGCGGAGCGCCACCTCATTGGCATCCAGCCCCGAAGCGTCGAGCCAGATGGCCTCGAGCGCGACTGAGACCGGGTAGCGCGCATAGAGATGACGCGCCGCGGCCAGCCCTCAAACGCGCGCGGTCGCGCGTCTTCAGCTTCGGACGCCACAGCGCGCCGTCGCGGATCGCGACGCCGGCAAAGCCCCGGCGTGCCTCATCAAGCGCCCGCTCGAAATCCGGAGCGGGACGCGGGACGTGGGAAACCCGCCGCAGCGTTGCGGCATATGCTTCAATGCGTTCGCGCTCGGCGTCCTGCCTGCGCTGGATCATGGACTTTGCCATGGCCGTTCTTCCTGATTGGAACCCTGTCAGCCGCACGCAATTCCAGCGTCGGCACGGACTGTGTCGATCTGGATTGCCGGGACATTGACAGGTCTCCTTTCAGGAAGACGGGGTTAGGAATGGGCGGCGTCTCTACGCCCACGACGAGCTCGGCGCAAGACCTATTCTTCAATGATTACAATGGTCTGGCGAGGTGTTGCAAAGCCGCATCTCAGCCCTTCGGGCAGCCGCTATTGTCGGCAGGGAGCTCTCTGCTCCCACCGTTTTGAACGTCGCTGCATCGCGAACCAGACGACAGCCACGCGTCGCAGCGCGGCGGTCCTCAGATTGTCAGGAAGTGGGGAACCCGCTGTGGCGCGAGTCAGCCGACTGACTGCCGCGGAGGCGCAAAACGCGTGAACAAGATCTCATCGTCGCCTCCATCAAAAGCGTGGTTGACACGGTGCGGCAATGAAAGGAGAGCCGCATGTCGGAGGCGGCTAGTATAACGGAATGGCGCGGCAGCAAGATGGCGAACGTGCCTGGTATCGATGGGTTCGAACGCAGCGGCGAGCCGGCCGGGCTCGCGGCGGGAAGGCAGCGAGGCAAGAGCGCTTGCGGCAGGCAGGTGCTCGCGACAGTCATCCGGCCGGGATGCAGTCACCACGCTTTCGCCGTCGAAGCAAAAACACATGGGCCGTCTCCGCCTGTGAGGGTTGCGTCAGGCGCGATCACGAAACTCGCGAACGACGCGCTGCAGCAGCGGCACGTAGTCGCGAAAAGTCCGCGTCTTCATGTTGGCGACCTTGCCGCCCTCGTCCCAGATGCGGACGCGTACCGCTTCTTCGTGGAACGGGTTCTTGCGAAACTCCGCCACCTCTTCGGTGCTCATGGGGCCGCCCTGCAACGACAGCGTATGAACCGAGGCCTGCGAGAGTCTGCCGAAATAGGTCGGGTCGGTGGCACACAGATAGCGCTTGGCCGAGACGTGCAGCCTGACGCATTCGACGATCACCGGCGGGAAGAACGGCGCAAGCACTTCGCCGCCGGCCTCGTCATGGTGCTTGTCCTCGACATCGTCGGGTGAGTAGGTGCCGAATTCGCTCGTATAGTGGCCGATATCGTGCAGCAGCGCGGCCGCCACCAGGACGTCGGGCGCGCCGTCCTGCTCGGCGAGCCAGGCCCCCTGCAGCATATGCTCGGACATCGTCACCGGCTCGCCGAGATAGGATTCGGCGCCCCGGCGTTTAAAAATGTCAGCGATGAACTCGACGATGTTGTCCGCGTTCAGGTCCTGGCCGCTCATTCCGCCGCCTCCCTGAAACCGTGCTCGATCGCCGCGAGCGTCGACAGCAGGCCGTCCTTGTCGGCGTAGCAGCCTTGCAGCCAGCGCTTGCCGGTTCCGGAAAACGCCTTGCGCGCATGCATGACCCGGGTGTTGTCGACGATGAAGGCCTGCCCGGCTTCGAGTTTGAACGTCACTTCGAAACGGGGATCCTCGATCAGTTCGGCGAACCGGCGATAGGCCGCATAGTATTTGCCCATCTCGGCGAAGGGCACGTCGATCGTAGGCGCCAGCGAGCGGTTGTTGAAACGAATGCAGATGAGTTCGCCATCCGGCCCAAGCTCGATCATCGGCCGCTTGGCCTGCAGCCGCACGCCCGACGAGCCGGCATATTCGAAGCGCGCCGGATAGGAGCTCAGCAGACGGAACCCTTCCGGGTTCTCGGTCTGCAGTGCCTCGGCGACCGCGAAGCCGTCGACGACGCTGGACTCGCCGCCATCCACCGTATTCTCGATGCAGGACAGGATCTGCAGCGTCGGCACCGGATCGCGATAGGGATTGTCGGTGTGCGCCTGCAGGCCGAGATTGGTGTAAGCGAGGTTGCTCGGATTGACCTCGGCGCGCACCTCGAACCAGCGCCCGTAATTGGTTTCCCTGATATAGCCGAACAGGTCGGACACCTTGCAAAGCGCGCCGGATTCGGCCGGCAGGCCATCCATCACCGCAAAACCGAAGCGCCTCACAGCCGAGAGCCATTCGCGCAGCGTTTGGCGATCATGACTGGCGGCGGCGTAGCCGGCGCGCGGCACCGATTTCTGCATCGTCGCCCTGGTCCAGCGCTCGACCGCATCGCTCGTCCAGCCCCCTTTGCGCAACTCGACACGGTCGTAGGCGTGCGCGCCAAGCCATTCCGCTGGAAAGCTGACCGTCTTTCCTTCCGGCATAAAGGTAAGCTCCAGGGCACCGGGCTTGATCAGGGCCGCGCCGATGCGCGTATCGGCGGGAACGTCGAGAATAGTGATCAGCCGTTGGCCGTTGCCGGCGCTGCGCGTCTTGTCGTCGAGCGCATTGTCGCGCAGCCACATTGCGTGAAAGCGGGCGCGCGTCCCATTCTCCCAGCCAAGTTCGATCGTTCTTCCTTCGTCGCCGATAAGCGCGTGGGTCAGCATGGAGATCCGTTCCTGTTGCCTTGGTCCGCAGGGTTCGATTGCATGCTGGCCGTCCGACAGGCATAATTCAAATTATGATTTTTCGGCCAATGACCAAAGAGAGCTAATGCCTCGAATTCCGGCTTTACCCCCTCTCGATTGGCTGCGCAGTTTCGAGGCGGCGGCGCGGCTGTCGAATTTCACGGCTGCGGCGACCGAGCTTGGCCTGACACAGGCGGCCGTCAGCCAGCACATCCGGTCTCTCGAGGAACGGTTGAAGGTCCGGCTGTTTTCGAGGCTCGCCCGCGGCGTCGCGCTTTCGCCGGAGGGCGCTGCTTACCTGCCTCACATCCAGTCGGCATTCGCCACTATTCGAAACAGCACCACGGAATTGTTCGAGCCGCGCGCCATACAGACCGTCACCGTCCGGGTGCCGATCTCCTTTGCGTTACTGGTGTTGGTGCCTTCGCTACCCGATCTCGCGAAGGCTCTTCCACAGATCCAGCTCGACATGGTGACGATCCATCGGCCGACGGATTACGATCAGCCGGGCCTGGCGCTCGACATTCGCTACGGCAACGGAGCCTTTCCCGGCCGCGAAGCCGACAGGCTGACCGTCGAGCGGCTGGTGCCGGTGGCCTCCCCGACCCTCGCCGGCAATCCCGACTGGACCTCGCTGCCTTTGCTTCTGGTCGCCGGAGCGCGTGAAATGTGGGCGGAATGGTTCGCCGCCGCCGGCGTCCCGGGACACCCGAGGCGCTCACACCGCTTCGACAGTTTCGTCGCCGCAATGGAAGCGGCCAAGACCGGCGCCGGCGTGCTGCTGGGTTCGCGGCCGCTGATCG
Organism: Mesorhizobium sp. IMUNJ 23033; assembly: GCF_044778005.1. Lineage (NCBI taxonomy): Bacteria > Pseudomonadati > Pseudomonadota > Alphaproteobacteria > Hyphomicrobiales > Phyllobacteriaceae > Mesorhizobium > Mesorhizobium sp. IMUNJ 23033. Next base: position 178,025 of record NZ_JBJACT010000002.1, on the reverse strand, counting down.
ACGCCGCGCTCGCCAGCAAACATCTGATGAGGCTTTCCGATTTCGAGCTCTCGAGCAGTTCCGGGCATTTCCTGACACGGGCGTCGGCCGCACCGTTGACACGCGCCGAACAAGACTTCCGGCAGTGGCTTTTGTCGCGCCTCGCCGGCGCGGCGCCGACCTAAGGTCAGCGACGCCCGCCGATGCGCTTCCAGTAGATGAGCGTGCCGGTCAGTCCACCATGCGGCTTCAACGCAAAGTCCGGGATTTCGCCGGCGAGCGTGAACCCGAGTTCTTCGTAAAGGCCGGAAGCGCCCTCCTCTGTCGCCGTGTCCAACACCAGCAGCGTGCGACCCATCTCGACGGCAAGATCCTCCGCGGCCCGCATCAGCCGGGTCGCCACGCCCTTGCCGCGATGGGCGAGCCGGGTCATCAGCTTGGCGATCTCGGCCCGGTGCGGCTGGTTGGGAGGATAGTCGAGCAGCAAGGTGACGGTGCCGACCAGAGCCTCGCCATCCCACGCGCCCAGCACAACCCTTTCACCGCGCGCTGCTGCATCCAACGACTGGCCCCAGAATGCCTCCGCCGCTTCTCGCGCCAGCGGATGCATGAAGCTGACCGATCCGCCGGCAGCAACTGTTTCGACCAGCAGGTCGGCCAGCATTTTCTCGGTTTCCGCATCGTGGCTCAAAACCTTGATTTCGATGGAACTCATGCTTTGCCGTGTGTCCTTTGAAGCAGTGATTATCGGTGGTGCGGCGGGAGCAGTTAGAGGTCGGCGTCATTCGAAGTGGTTGAAGCGCCTTCGCTTCCGCGCCCGGCGGATTTCGGCGATGCGCTCGGTGTCTTCCTCCTGCAGGTGCCGGCCGCGCTCGAGGATTTCGAGCGTGTATTCCTCATAGGTCAGGCCAAGCCGCTCGGCCCTGTCGAGCCGCATCAGCATGATTTCGCGGCTGGGTGCTTTCCAGGCTTTCGCATGGGCCGCCTGCTAGGCGAGGAAGACATAGGCGTCGCCCTTGCCCCAGGGCGGGCCGTCATAGTCGTCGAGCGGCGGCCCGCCATTGTCGGAGCGCTTGGGACGTCTCGCCACGCGATCACCCTCTGACCAGCGCAACCACATAGTCGGCTGCCTCCGGTCCCGGGGCGTGGAAGGTGCAGTCGGACGGCGCGCCGAGCGCCAGGCAGTCGCCGGGCCGCAGATCGTGCACGACGTCGCCTTCGGTGAAATCGAGCCGCCCGCCGATCAGCCAGATCTGCTGCTTGATGAAGGCGTAGGACGCCGCCGGGAAGCTGACCCTGGCGCCCGCCGGCAGCCGCACCTTGATCAGTTCGAGCGGCATGTCCGAGACCGGCGATAGGTGGCGCCGGACATAACCCGTAGCGGGGTCGCGCCACACCGGCTGCTCGCTTTCGCGCAACAGGCCGCCGCCTTGCAGTTCCGCGCGCGCAATGAGTGTGGAAAGCGTCATGCCGAAGGCGGCGGCGATGCGCACCAGCAGTGCCGCCGTCGGGCTGGTCTTGCCGCGCTCTATCGTGCTGAGCATGGCTTTGGACACGTCCGATCGTTCCGCGAGTTCCGCCAGGGACCAGTCCCGCAGCGCCCTTTCGGAGCGTATCCTTTTGCCGATGCTGGAAGAAATATCGTTCGTTATGTCGTTCATTCGTTCAATATACCGAAATCAACGGCGAGGAGAAGAGGCCGATAGATTGAATTTTCGTGCCGGCCTTAACGCCGCCTACACCATCCGACCTCACCCGGCTTTAACCCCATTTGTGTAGGGTGGACGTTGCTGGGAATGGGGATCAGACCGCTTATGTTTGTCGAACGCGAAGCCTCCGTCGGAGAACCGACCTCGCAGGAGCGCCGCCACGCGGAACAGAACGACAAGCGCATCCTGGGCAATGTCGTGCAATGCGACGGCGCGCGCGCCACCATCAGCGCCTATGCCGACGACATTGAAGGTGCGATCACCGGCCTGTGGACGGTCGGCAAGATGATCTCGATCAATCTCGGCTCCACGCGAACCGTCGGCCTTGTCTATGAAATCGGCAAGTCGGACCGCGCCTGGAGCAATGAAGGCCAGAACCCGATCGAGGTCAGCATCGAGCTCATCGGTGAAGTGCGCGATGCCACCGAGCCCGGCGCCAAGCCGGTCTTCGATCGCGGCATCACCACCTATCCTCATATCGGCGCCATCGCCCACCGCATCCGCAGCCGCGACCTGCAGGCGGTCTACGATCTCGCCGGGCGTCATTCGATCACCATCGGTACGCTGTCGCAGGACGAGGCAATCGACGCCAACATCGCCATCGACGACACGCTGGCGCGTCACTTCGCCATTGTCGGCACCACCGGCGTCGGCAAGTCGACTGCCGTCTCGCTACTCCTGCGCAAGTCGATTGCCGCGCGGCCCGATTTGCGCATTCTCATCCTCGACCCGCACAACGAGTTTGCCGCCTCGCTGCCCGAACATTGCGTCAGGGTCGATTCGAAGACGCTGGACCTGCCCTTCTGGATGTTCAGGCTCGAGGAATTCGCCGAGGTACTGTTTCGCGGCCGCGAGACGGTGGCGGAAGAAGTCGATGCCTTGCGCGATCTCATCCCCGCCGCCAAGAACCTCTATCGCAACCCTGGTTCCGGTACCTACCTGAGGCGCGGCAGCGACGCGCTGACGGCCGATACGCCGGTGCCCTACCGTATCGCCGATCTCATCAAGCAGATCGACGAGCGCATTGGTATGTTGGAAAGCAAGAACGACCGCCCCATCCTCAAATCGCTGAAGACCCGCATCGAATCGGCGGCGTCCGATCCGCGCTACCGCTTCATGTTCAACTCGCGCCTGATCGAGGACACGATCCACGAGACGATCGGCAACATCTTCCGCGTGCCGCACCACGGTCGTCCGGTCACCTGCTTCGAGATGGCCGGCATGCCGTCCGAAGTCGTCAACTCCGTCTGCTCGGTACTGGCGCGCTTGGCTTTCGACCTTGCTTTGTGGAGCGAAGGGAAGCTGCAACTGCTGCTGCTGTGCGAGGAAGCGCACCGCTACATGCCGGCCGATCCGCGCCTCGGCTTTGCGCCGACCAGGCACGCGCTGTCGCGCATCGCCAAGGAAGGCCGCAAATATGGCTGCTATCTCGGCGTCGTCACCCAGCGCCCGGGGGAACTCGATCCCACCATCCTGTCGCAATGCTCGACCTTCTTCGCCATGCGGCTCGCCAATGAGCAGGACCAGGCGATCATCCGTTCGGCGATCGCCGATTCCTCGGCCTCGACGCTCGCCTTCCTGTCATCCATGGGCCAGCGCGAGGCTATCGCCTTCGGCGAGGGCGTGGCGACGACCATGCGGCTGAAATTCGAAAAACTGCCGCAGGATCTGATCCCCGGCACGGGCAAGCGCGAGCAGGCCTCGTCGTCCGAGACCGGCGACGACGTCGATCTCGCGGCGATCGTCGAACGGCTGCGCAATGTGCCGAAACCGCAGCAGCAGATGGCGTTCGCCGAGGTCGTCGATAGCGGCCGGCAGGCCGGCGACCCCGACTATCGCAAGCCAGCCACCACAACCCCGCGCATGCAGCCGGACGACGATTTCGACCTGCGCTACGGCCTCAAGCCGTCGACCTTCGGGTTGCGCCCGCAGAACGACTGAGCCAACGGTCCTACGTCCTTTTACCAACAGATTTGAACTCAAGGCTCCGTTGGCCAGCGTGGGTAAATCCCGAAAGGGAATTCATCAGGCCGGATCGAATGACGTGGCTTTCGAGAACCCGGAGCGGAGCGGACATTTTAGTCCGTGAGCACCGGAAGCACAGAAAACGGCAGCATACGGCCAGCATCACGAATTCAATGATGGGATTTTAGGCGCAGACGCGATTGCGTCCCTGCCTCTTGGCTTCATAAAGCTGGCGGTCGGCGCGGCGGTAGAAATCCTCGGCCGTTTCCTTGCGGTCCCAGACGGCGAGGCCGACGCTGGTGGTGATCTTCAGCCGGACATTGCCCGACAGAACCGACATGTTGGCGATCGCCTTGCGGATGCGTTCGGCGAATTTGGAGAGCAGTTCGGCGTCCATGTTCGGCGTCACCACGGCGAACTCCTCGCCGCCGAGCCTCGCCACCACGTCGTGATAGCGGGTCATGCCCTTCAGGCAGCCGGCGACCGCCCTCAGCACCTCGTCGCCGACATCGTGGCCATGCGTGTCGTTGACCTGCTTGAAATGGTCGAGGTCGAGGATCATCAGCCCAACCGGCTTTTCGATGCGGCGGAATTCCTCGAGATATTCCTTCAGCGCATCGTCGAAATAGCGGCGGTTCTGCATGCCGGTCAGGCCGTCGGTCAGCGCTGCGTGCTCCAGCGTCTCCGAGCGCGCGCTGAGCGAGACGGTCATGGCGCGCAGCTTGCCCTCTTCCGTCGCCTGACCGCGGATCATCGGGTAAATGAAGAAGACGCCGAAGAACAGCGCCGTTGCCAGAAGCACGCCGGTCGCGAACAGCAATTTGTTGAGATAGACGATCTTTTCAAGGCGCGAGGCTGTATCCAGGTCGGTCGCGATGCCTTGCAGAAGACCATAGGCGTGCAGCGTCACCAGGCCGGCGGCCAGGATCACGAAAATAAACACGAAAAATGCGGATTCCGCCTTATGGAAACGCATTTGCTCCCCGTAGCAAAACAGCCCATCGGCGTTATGACATGCCGCCGCCTTACGGAGGGTTAATCGGGACAACCTGAGCGGGAAGCTCGGTTTGTTTCCAGTTTTCTAATTGCATTGGAAACGGGCATCAAACCGGGAGCGCCGCGCCGGCAGACGGATGCAATCGTTGCCATTCTGGCCCCAGCTGATGCCGAAACCACGTCGCCTGGCGCTTGGCATATTGCCGCGTGGCGATCTTGGCGCGCTCGATCGCCTCGGGAAAACCCATTTGCCCGGCCATTGCCGCCTGCAACTCGCGAACGCCGATCGCCTTCATCGCCGGGAGATCCGGATCGAGGCCGAGAGCCATCAGCCGCTTGACCTCGTCCAGCGCACCCTTGTCCAGCATCCGGTCGAACCGCGCCTCGATCCGTTCGACCAGTTCCGCCCGGTCCGGCTCGATCACCAGGAAGCGTGCGCTGTCGCGGTCGATCAGCGGCCGGCCGCGCGCCGCCTGCCATTCCGCAATGGAGCGGCCCGAGGCGTCGAGCACCTCCAGCGCCCGCACGATGCGCTGGCTGTCGGTCGGTTTCAGCTGCATTGCGACCGCCGAATCCTCGCGCAGCAGGATGCCGTGCAGCCTGGCAGCACCTTGCTCCTTAAGTTCATGGCGCCAGCGGTCGCGGATCGACTGTGGAATCTCGGGCATGTCCGAAATCCCTTCCGCAAGCGCCCTGAAGTAAAGCCCGGTGCCACCGACGAAAATCACGGGCCGCTCAGAAAACGTGCCGTCCGGTCGTTCGGAGAACGTGCCGTCGTCGATCAGCTTCGTCACGTCGCGCAGCCAGGCGCCGGTGGAATAGGCGACGGACGGATGGACATGGCCGTAGAGAAAATGCGGCACGCGGGCGAGTTCGGCGGCACTCGGGCGCGCCGTCAGCACGTCGAGCACCGAATAGCCCTGCATGGAATCCGTGTTGACGATGACGCCGCCGCTGCGTTCGGCGAGATCGAGCGCAAGCGCCGACTTGCCGCTGGCGGTTGGCCCGGCTATCAGGATCGCGTTCTTCACGCGGCCCTCGCCCGCCTGCCCACCGGAATTTTCGATGCCCCTGATCGCCACGCTTGTGTCCCATCCCGAAGGCCGCGCAGTGTCGGCCGCGCGTGCGAATATGGCCTCACGGTCGGTCGGTGCAAGCGCTGTTCATTGGCTGGCCGAAGACATCGCCTGCGATCTCGTTTTGCCCGAGCAAGCCGAAGCCGGCGAAATGACCGCCAGGCTACGCACGGCACTGGCCTCCGAACCGGTCGACATCATCGTGCAACCGGCCGACGGCAGGAGAAAGAAGATCCTGCTGGCCGACATGGATTCGACGATGATCGACCAGGAATGTATCGACGAGCTGGCCGACGAGATCGGCGTCAAGGATCGCGTCGCGGCGATCACAGCGCGGTCGATGAACGGCGAGATCGCCTTCGAGCCGGCCTTGCGCGAGCGTGTCAGTCTGCTGAAGGGTCTCGACACGGCTGTCGTCGACCGCATCATCGCCAACCGGCTGACGCTGGCTTCCGGCGGGCGCGCGCTTGTCCAGACCATGAGGGCCAACGGTGCCTGGACGGCACTCGTCTCCGGCGGCTTCGATGTCTTCACCAGTCGCATCGCCACCAAGCTCGGCTTCCAGGAAAGCCGCGCCAACCGGCTGATCGAGGAGAACGACCTCTTCACCGGGCTCGTCGCCGAGCCGATCCTTGGCCGCGCCGCCAAGGCTGAAGCGCTGCTCGAAATTGCTGCCCGTCTCGACCTGACGCCGGCCGATGCCATTGCCGTCGGTGACGGCGCCAACGACCTCGACATGATCCGCCTCGCCGGCACCGGCGTCGCCCTGCACGCCAAGCCCACCGTAGCAGCCGAGGCAAAGGTCCGCATCGATCATGCCGACCTCACCGCGCTGCTCTATCTGCAGGGCTACCGTCGGGAGGAGTTTGCCGAATGAAGCCGATGCGCACCGAGCGCCTGATCCTGCGCAATTGGGAGGATCGCGATCGCGCGCTTTTCCACCGCATCAACTCCGACGAACGCGTCATGGAGTTCTTTCCGTTTCGCCGCGACCGTACCGCAGCCGACGCCAAAATGGACGAATTCAGGGACTGGATCGCGGAGGATGGTTACGGTTTCGCCGCAGTCGAGATCGCGGCCACCGGCGAGTGCATCGGCTTTGTCGGCCTCCTCGACACCGATCATGTGCCCTCCCTGCCGGCCGGCACGATCGAGATCGGCTGGCGGCTGGCGCCCGAATTCTGGGGCAAGGGCTATGTGACCGAGGCGGCGGAGGCCTGGCTGGCCTTTGGTTTCGAAACGCTTGATCTCGAGGAGATCGTCTCCTTCGCCGTGGCCGATAACCATCGCTCTACCGCCGTCATGAAACGCCTCGGCATGAGCGCCGACCCATCAAGCGACTTCGACCATCCCAGTATTCCCGACAGCCACCCTTCGCTCAAGCGGCATGTCCTTTACCGGCTGTCGCGCCAGGACTGGCAGGCAAGGAAAAGGGCGGCCCGTTAGCCGCCCTTTTTCTTTTTCAATCAGACTATTGCTGGCTTTTCCGGACTCAATTCATCCGGATCGTCACGAACCGCAACTCACCGGTCTTCGACGCCAGCATCAAGAGCGCGTTCTTGCGGCCCTGCTCCTTCAGCGCGCCGATCCGGTCCATGACGTCCTTCGGTGTGGCAACCGATTCCTGCGCGATCTCCGTGATCACCTCGCCGGGCTGAATGCCGCGCTCGGCCGCGGCCGAATCCTTGGTGACGTCGGTTATGACGACACCCGACACGTCGGCGGCAATGCCGAATTTGGTCCGCGTCTCGTCGTTGAGCTCACCGATCGTCATGCCAAGCACGGATGCCGTCGAAACCGCAGGCGCCTTGTCGCCATTGTCCTGGTCCGTATTGCTGCCGTCCTCGCCGCTGGCCAGCTTCTCGCCGTCCTCGAGCCGGCCGAGCGTGACCTTCACGGTCTGCTCGACGCCCTTGCGCACGATGATAACGTCCACCGCCTTGCCGACCGGGCTTTCGGCGACGACGCGCGGCAGGTCGCGCATCTCGTTGATGTCCTTGCCGTCGAATTTGATGATGACGTCACCGGCCAGGATGGTGCCGTTGTCGACCGGTCCGCCCTTGATCACGCCTGCCACCAGCGCGCCCTTGGCGGTCGCCATGCCGAGGCTCTCGGCAATGTCGTCCGTCACCGGCTGGATGCGCACGCCGAGCCAGCCGCGCCGCGTCTCGCCGAACTGGCGAAGCTGATCGACGACGCCCGAGGCGAGCTGCGCGGGAATGGAGAAGCCGATGCCGATCGAGCCGCCCGACGGCGAGATGATCGCCGTGTTGATGCCGATGACCTCGCCGACGCTGTTGAACAGCGGTCCGCCGGAATTGCCGCGATTGATGGCCGCGTCGGTCTGGATGAAGTCGTCATAGGGGCCGGAATTGATGTCGCGGTTGCGCGCCGAGACGATGCCGACCGTCACCGTGCCGCCGAGGCCGAACGGATTGCCGATCGCCATCACCCAGTCGCCGACCCGCATCTTGGTGGAATCGCCGAATTTCACCGCCGTCAGCTTGTGGCCCTTCGGATCGACCTTCAGCACCGCGACGTCGGTCTTGGTGTCGGTGCCGACCAGCGTCGCCTTCAGCGTCACGCCATCTGAGAAATTCACCTCGATATCGTCGGCATCGGCGATGACGTGGTTGTTGGTCACGACGATGCCCTGCTCGGCGTCGATGACGAAGCCTGAGCCCAGCGACTGGACCTTCTGGGCGCCACCATCCTTGTCGCCGCCACGGTTCTTGAAGAAATCGTCGAAGAAATCCTGGAAGGGCGAGCCTTCGGGCAGTTGCGGCATCGGCACCGCGCCCGGTCCCTCCGAGCCTTTCACCGTCTGCGACGTCGAGATGTTGACCACGGCGCCAAGCAGCCCCTGGGCAAGGTCGGCGACCGAAGCCGGTCCGTCGGCGGCGATCGTCGGCGTGACGAAAGACGGGACCGCAAGCGAGCCGACGAGAAGCGCGGCGGCGCCGGCGACAAATGTCCGCCTCGCAGCGCGCAGAACGGTCTTGGTTGTCATCGAGGGCCTCCGGATGTTTCTGAAAAGAAGAGCGCTTTCGCAAAAACGCCGCGTTGCGTCATGTTGGCAAAAAATACGGCACGTTTGCGGCTATGACCATCGGCTGAGGATAAATCCTCCGTTACGCCGGGACTCATTTCCCCGACACCCATGACCATCGTCGCCATCGTCAGCCGCGCACCAGCCAAACGATGCCGACGCCGATGGCGATCGCCACCAGCCCGGCTATGCGCAGTGCATTCTCCGGCATCGACAGCACCTCACCTGCCAGTCTCTTGGCGAGGTTCGGAAAGCCGCCATAGATCAGGCCCTCGACAACGAGGACCAGACCTATGGCTGCCAGAAAATCCTGCACCGGCCGTTACTGGCCGGTGCCCGGCTGCGCCGCCGGCGCTGTTGGCGTCACCGGTGCTTCCTTGCTGCTTGGATCGCGGAAGTAGCGGAAGAACTCGGATTCCGGCGACAGCACCATCGTCGTGCCGGTGTTGTCCAGCGCTGTGCCGTAGGCATTCATCGAGCGGTAGAAATCGAAGAAGGCCGGATCACGCTGGTAGGCTGCCGCGAAAGTCGCGCTGCGCTGGGCTTCGCCCTCGCCGCGCAGGATTTCCGATTCCTTCTGCGCCTCGGCGACAATCTCCACCACTTCGCGGTCGGCGCGGGCCTTGATGCGCTGCGCCGCCTCATTGCCTCGCGCCCTCAGCCGCTCGGCTTCGGCCAGGCGTTCGGCCTTCATGCGGTCGAAGGTCTGCTGCGAAACCTCGGCGGTCAGATCGGTCCGGCGAATGCGCACATCCTCGATCTGCAGGCCGAGCGACGTGGCGTCGGGCCGCAGCTGATCGCGCACTTCGCGCATCATCACGGCACGCTCTTCCGAGAGCGCCGCTTCGAAATCGCGCAGACCGTAGACACGGCGCAGTGCCGCGTCGAGACGCGTCCGCAGCCGTGCCTCGGCCAGTTCGATCTGACCGGAAACCGCCGCACGGAATACGCGCGGGTCCGAGATGCGATAGGCGATGAAGGCGTCGACCTCGTAAAACTTGCCGCCCGACACCTGGACACGGATGTTGTCGAGGTCGAAACGCAGCACGCGGTTCTCGATCAGTTGCACGCTGTCGGCATCGAAGAAGGCGAACGGCGCCTTGAAATAGATGCCGGGTTCATTCTTGACGTCGACGATCTCGCCGAACCTGAGCACGAGCGCCTGCTGGCGTGCATTGACCACGAAGACCGACGAATAGATCAGGAACAGGATGACCGCCGCGACGACGGCGATGATGGGGAGACGGTTGGCCATCACTGGGTTCCTCCCGTCGTGGCGCCCAGGGGCGCCGGCGGCGCCGCCTTCTGCTGCAGTGCCGGCAGCGGCAGATAGGGAACGACCCCCTGCCCGTTGCCCTGCTCGACGATGACCTTGTTCGAATCCTTCAGCACCCTCTCCATCGTTTCCAGATAGAGCCGCTTGCGCGTCACCTCTGGCGCCTTGGCATATTCGTCATAGACCGAGATGAAACGCTGCGCCTCGCCTTCGGCCTCCTGCACGACTCGGTTCTTGTAGGCGGCCGCGTCTTCGCGGATCTGGGCCGCCTCGCCGCGCGCCTGGCCGAGCTTCTGGTTGGAATACTGGTTGGCCTGCTCGACGAACTTGTCCTCGTCCTGCTCGGCGCGCTGCACCTCGTCGAAGGCATCGGCCACCTCGCGCGGCGGCGCGGCATCCTCGATCGAAATGGCGTTGACGTTGAGGCCGGCCTTGTAGCCGTCCAGCGTCGTCTGGATGATCTCGCGCACCGACGCGGCAATGCCCTGGCGGTCGTCGCGGAAAATGTCCTGGGCCGGCCGGCGGCCGACGGCCTCGCGCATGGCGCTTTCGGCCACCTGGCGCAGCATGCCGTCCGGATCGGAGACGTCGAACAGATACGCCCTCGGGTCGGAGACCTGATAGGCCACCGAAAACTGGACGTTGACGATGTTCTGGTCACCGGTAAGCATCAGCCCGGACGTGTTGCCACTCGTCGCGCCGCCGCCGCCGATATCGACGAGCTGTTCGGCGATGTTGGCGGTCTCGACTGTTTCGACAGGCCACCAATGGAAATGCAGGCCGGGCTGGGAAAGCTCAGCCTTCGGCTTGCCGAAGCGCAGTTCGACCGCGACCTCATCCGGCTGCACGGTATAGACCGCCTTGAACGCCCACAGCACCACAAGTGCCGCTGCGATCAGCGCGAATACGGCCGGACTGGCGCCGCCGCCGCCCGGCAGGGCCCGCCGCAATCTGTCCTGGCCGCGCCGGATGATGTCTTCCAGATCGGGAGGTGACCCCTGCGGGCCGCTCGGTCCCTTGGGTCCCTGCCCCCAGGGTCCCTGATTGCCGCCGCCACCCCATGGGCCGCCGCCGCCGCTTTTGTCGTTCCAGGGCATGAATGTCCTTTCGCTTGGAATTCCCTCGGCGCCAGCCTGATGGCGCAAAATCCAATGTTTGTTCTTCTATAGGGACGCCAAGCCTCGCTTTCAACGCGATCTGCTGCCCGGCCATCCGTTTTGGGCGGTTCGCGACCCTTTATCGTCTTCAATGCCTAGTCGCGGCGCCGTTCATAGACCGTATAGCGTGTCGCGTGGCTGTCTTTCTCGCCGGCCGGAACGTCCTCGGCGCTGACAACTGCCCATGCCTCGGGGTCGATCAGCGGGAAATGCGCGTCACCTTCGACCGAAGCCAGCACATGGGTGACATGCAGGCGGTCGGCCAGCGGCAACGCCTGGGCGTAGATCTCGCCGCCGCCGACCACGCAGATCTCGTCGGCGCCGGCCATGCAGCGCCCGCGCACGGTCGCCAGCTTGATCGCCTCGTCCAGTGAGTTGGCGGTTTCGACACCCTCGGCCCGCCAGGCCTTGTCGCGTGTCACCACGATGTTGAGCCGGCCCGGCAGCGGCCGGCCGATGCCTTCATAGGTCTTGCGGCCCATGATGATGGGCTTGCCCATCGTGTCGGCCTTGAAGCGCTTGAGATCGGTGGAAAGCCGCCATGGCAGCCCGCCGTCTCGGCCGATCACGCCGTTTTCGGCGATGGCAACGTAGATCACGATGTCCATCAGCCGCCGTTCCCGACTTCTCCGGCGCCACTGTCGTCCGACGGCTCCAGGAGCAATATGTCGATGTCGTGCTCGGGCATCGGGAAGGCGACTACCGCGCCGACATCCTTGTCGGTGTTGTTGCGGAAGATATAGCCGACCGTCACCTTTTCCGGCGAGATGAAGAGATCCTCGCTCTCCATGGCGACCGCGTCGCTGCGCGACAGGATCAGCCCGCCGGTGCCCAGTTCGGCGATCGAATCATTGGTGAAGGCCGGCGCAGCCGAAAGCGCCAGCGCTGCGGTCAGGACATAGCGAAACATGGACCCCCCTTCGGCAACAATCCAAGGCATGACCCCGGATGCGCATCACATCTAGCCGTTTCAATGTGGCGTTTCAAAGCCATTCGCGCAGCCGCGGACGCTTGTCCCACGCAGTCTGGACACCGGCGTCCCGATCGGGCAGGACTTCGCCATGCGCAAGCTTCTCGTCATCGGCATCGGCGCCGGCAATCCGGAGCATATGACGGTCCAGGCCATCAACGGCCTGAACCGCGCCGACGTACTGTTCATTCCCGACAAGGGCGCAAAGAAAAACGATCTCGCCGAACTGCGCCGCCAGATATGCGACCGCTTCGTCACCAACCCCAACTCGCGCCGGGTCGAGTTCGAGGTGCCGGTGCGGGCCGAGCCGTCGCCCTCCTACCGGGCCACCGTCGACGACTGGCACGAAGCCATCGCCGCGATCTACGAGGGCCTGATTCGCGACGAGCTTGCCGAAGACGGCTGCGGCGCCTTCCTGATCTGGGGCGACCCTTCGCTCTATGACAGCGCGCTGCGCATCCTCGAACGTGTGCGTTTGCGGGGCAATGTCGAATTCGCACTCGAGGTCATTCCCGGCATCACCGCCGTGCAGGCGCTGGCCGCCAGCCACAAAATGGCGCTGAACCGCATTGGCGACCCCGTCCTGATCACCACCGGCCGCCGCCTGACGCAGGAAGGCATGCCGGAGAACGCCGGCAGCACCGTGGTCATGCTCGACGGCAAATGCGCCTTCAACACGCTTGATGACGAGGACCTGCTCATCCATTGGGGTGCCTATCTCGGCACGCCCGACGAGATCGTCATGTCCGGCCGCCTCGGCGATGTCGGCAAGGAAATCGCCGAAGTCCGGGAAAAGGCCCGAATGGAAAAGGGCTGGATCATGGACACCTATTTGCTGCGCAAACCCGGCGAGCCGGAGGACAACTAGCGAGGAGCCTCCCTTGCACAGTTCGTGGTCTCGCGCGGGGTAACATGATCGGCGAGATGGGCCGGCAACGCGCAAGAGCTAGAAAAAACAGCGTTTTATACCAGTTTGATAATCATATCCTTGCCTCGCGGAGTGCAGCCTTCCGGCAGATATCACACATATTGACGTTAAATTCACAGAATTGTATGGTCAGTTGTGCTGCTTCGAATCCCGCCGCTGTCTATCCGGCGGTCGCGATCGCAGCCGCGAATCCAGGCGAGGATAATTGCCATGATGTTCAGCGCCACCATCGTTCGGCACCAATTCGCAATGCGTGCCGGCAGGCGCTGACCGAGAAAATCATGGCCAGCCTGCTTGGGATCGACAACGGCCTGACGGTGACCAAGGCGGTGGTCTTCGACACCGACGGTTCGCAACTGTCGGTGGCGCGGCGCCGGGTGCCGCAGTCGATGCCGCAGCCGCGCTGGGTCGAGCGCGACATGGCGGGCCTCTGGCAAGCGACCGCTGAAGCGGTCGGCGAAGCGATCGCACTCAGCGGCAGGCCGGCGCGCGACATCAAGGCGGTGGCGGCAACTGCGCATGGCGACGGCCTCTATCTGCTCGACAAGGAGCGCCGACCGCTCGGCCCCGGCATATTGTCGCTCGACAGCCGCGCCGGCGAAATCGTCGATGACTGGGCAAAAGGCCCGGTTTTCTCCGAGGCGCTTACCCTCACGGGCCAGGTCCCGCATGCCTCCGCCCCCTCGGCGCTGCTCGCCTGGCTGAAAAAGCACGCGCCGGAGCGTTTCGACCGCATCGGCCATATCGTCGGCTGCAAGGACTGGCTGCGCTTCTGCCTGACCGGCACTATTGCCACCGACCTCACCGAGGCGAGCACCTCCTTCACTGATGTGCGCACGCAAGGCTACGCGCCCGAGGCGATGCGCGTCTTCGGCCTGGACGAGCTGTTCGCGGCCTTGCCGCCGGCCCTGCATCCGGCCGACATCGCCGGCTACGTCACCGCCGAGGCGTCAGCACTGACCGGGCTAGCCGAAGGCACGCCGGTCGCCTGCGGCCTGCATGACGTCACGGCCTCGGCGCTCGGCATTGGCGGCCATGAGGACGGCGTGGTCAGCATCGTCGCCGGCACCTATTCGATCAACGAGGTGGTTTCCAGCGAACCGCGCGTCGACGCCCGCTGGTTCTGCCGCAACGCCATCGATCCCGGGCGCTGGAACAACATGTCGATCTCGCCGGCCTCGACGGCCAACTACGACTGGTTCCTCGACACGCTCTGCCGCGCCGAGCAGGAGGAAGCCAAACGGACCGGCGGCTCGATCCACGAAAGGCTGGCGGCGGAAATCGATGCTGCGCTGAACAAGCCGTCGACCCTGCTCTTCCACCCCTATCTGTTCGGCTCGCCCTACGGCAATTCCGCCAGCGCCAGCTTCGTTGGCCTGCGCGGCTGGCACGACCGCGGCGACATGCTGAAGGCGGTGCTGGAAGGCATCGTCTTCAACCACCGCACCCATGTCGAAGCCTTGCGCGACGGCTTTGCCGTTCGCGAGGTACGGCTGACCGGCGGCGGCTCGCGCAATCCGGCCCTCGCGCAGATGTTCGCCGATGTGCTCAAGGTTCCGGTCAGCGTGACCTCGACCGATGAGGCGGCGGCCTTCGGCGCCGCACTTTGCGCCGGTGCGGCGGTCGGCCTGTTCGCCTCGCCGCAGGAGGGCGCGCACGCGACCTGCACGGTGAGCCGGCAGTATCTGCCGGACCCGGGGCGCAGCGCCGTTTTCGACGAGCGGTATTCTCTTTATGGCCGCATCGCTGAGCAGCTCAGGCCGAAATGGGCGGAGATTGAAAGCCTTGCGGGGCAAAGCATGGGGGCACGGAATGATCAAGGCCGATGAACGGCGCGAAGAGATCGCCGAATACGTTATCAAGCTCGGCCAAGTGCGCATCGACGATCTGGTCGAGCATTTCGGCGTGTCGCGCATGACGATCCACCGCCACATCGACCAGCTGGCGCATCAGGGCGTGCTCAGAAAGCTACATGGCGCCGTCACCGTGCAACCGTCGGGTCTCTATGAAAGCGCCTTCCGTTACCGCGTGACGGTGGGCAGGGCCGAAAAGGACGCGCTGGCCCGCGCCGCGATGGACTATGTCGAGCCCGGGCAGGCTGTGATCCTGGACGATTCCACCACGGCCAATGCCGTCGCGCCGCTGCTGCTCGAGGTCAAGCCGCTGACCGTCATCACCAACAGCGTCTCGACCGCGGCCCTCCTGACCAATGTCGACGACATCGACTTCATCTGCCTCGGCGGCCAGTACCATCGCACCTACAACGCCTATATCGGCATCGTTTGCGAGAATGCGATCTCGCGGCTGCGCGCCAACCTTTTGATCTGTTCGGCGTCGGCGATCAGCGGCACCACGGCCTTCATCCAGGATCAGCATGTCGTGCGGGTCAAGCAGGCGATGATGGCCGCTGCGATCAAGCGCGTGCTGCTTGTCGACCATTCCAAGTTCGACAAGGTCGCCTTGCATGTGCTCGACGAGCTGACCAGCTTCGAGGCGGTCCTGGTGACCGACGGTATCAGCGACAAGCATGCGCAACAGCTTGAGCAGGCGGGCGTCAGGCTGCGCATCGTCAAGACAAAGACGCCATGAAGCCCGACGAAACCCGGGAGGACGCTCTGGCCGGCAAAGCCGGCGATATCGAGGTCGTCATTCTCGGTGCCGGCATCAACGGGGCCGGCCTGTTTCGCGACCTCTGCGCGCAAGGGATAAATTGCTTTATCGTCGACAAGGCGGATTTTGGCTCGGGCACCAGCGCCGCGCCCTCGCGCCTGATCCATGGCGGGCTGAAATATCTGGAGACCGGCGAGTTCGGGTTGGTGGCGCAGTCGACGCTGGAGCGCAATCTGCTCTTGAAGAACGCGCCGCACTATGTCAGCCCGCTGCCGACGGTCATCCCGATCTTTTCCTGGGGCAAGGGCATGTGGGCGGCGCTGCGCACGCTGCTCGGCTCGACCAGCGCGCCGCGCAGCCGTGGCGCCATCCTCATCAAGATCGGCCTCATGATCTACGATTTCTACGGCTCGCGGCACCGGGTGATGCCGCGCCACCGGCTGGTCGGGCGAAGCAAGGCGCTGCGCGACATGCCGGCGCTGACCGGATCGATCGTCGCCACCGGCACCTATTACGACGCCAAGATCAGCCATCCCGAACGGCTGGTGGTCGAACTGATCGCCGACGGGCTTGAGGCCAATGCCGGCTCCAGCGCAGCCAACTACACGTCGCTGATCTCGGCGTCGAACGGGGTGCTAACGTTCAAGCGGGACAATGGCGGCGCCTTCTCGCTGCGGCCGAAGCTGGTCGTCAATGCCGCCGGGCCATGGATCGATCACGTCAACGATTCACTTGGCGCACCGTCGAAAATGATCGGTGGAACCAAGGGCTCGCACATCCTCCTGAAGCACGATGCGCTGGTGCAAAACCTGGCTGGGCGCATGCTCTATTTCGAGGCCGACGACGGCCGTATCTGTCTCGTCTACGACTATCTCGGCAAGGCGCTTGTCGGTTCGACGGACCTTCCGGCCGACAATCCCGACACCGTCCGCTGCGAGCCCGAGGAAATCGACTATCTGCTCGAAAGCGTGCGCACGCTCCTGCCGGGCATGAGCTTCGGACGCGACCAGATCGTCTATGCCTATAGCGGCATCAGGCCCCTGCCCTCATCCGACGCCTCGGTCCCCGGCCTGATCAGCCGGGATCATTCGGCGCCTGTCGCCGAGCCGGATCCCTCACGGCCCTTCCCGATCATCTCGCTGATCGGCGGCAAATGGACGACGTTTCGCGGTTTCGCCGAGGAAGTCGCCGACACCGTGCTCGATCGGCTCGGCAGCAAGCGCAAGGCGAGCACGCAATCGATGCCGATCGGTGGCGGCAAGGGTTTTCCGATGGACGCAGCCGCGCGCGCAACCTGGCTGGCCGATGCCGCATCGGCCAGCGGCATCGACGTGGCTCGCCTCGACCAGTTGCTGTCGCGCTACGGAGCCAGCGCCTCGCTGATTGCGCGCCACCGGAGCGCATCCGGCAATGAAGACCGCTTGCCGGATTCGAACGACTACAGCCTGTTCGAGATCGACTACATCATCCGCAACGAATTCGTCGAACATCTCGCCGACATCGTCATGCGGCGCACGACCCTGGCAATCAGCGGTTCCCTGACGACGAGCGACCTGCAGCAGATCGCCTCGGTTGCAGGCCAGGCGCTCGGCTGGAGTCCGCAGCGCATGGATGAGGAGATTGACGCCGTCGTCGCTCAGCTCAGCGGCAGCAATTTGATGCGACTGCAACCCGACCGCCACGCGCGAGGCGTGGGCGACCGCGCCAAACAGGCCTGAGGACGATATGGCCTCATCACGACCACAAAGCTCGCAGCATCACAGCATTGGTGAGATATTGCGCCCGTCTATAAAAAGAAAACAAAAACAATATGATAATCTAGATCACAATCAAAGATTGCTCACGCACATGTTACAATATGGGGAAAGTATCACAGTCATTGACGGTAATTTAACATCACGGTATGGTCGATTGCGTCTTGGGAGCGCAGCGTGGGAGGTTTTCGATGTGCAAGCGGGCTGCCCGCACAGCGGCGCCTCGCGCCATCGTAACGAAATGCCATCCCTGATCGCCGCGACAACACGGGTCGTCACATCATGAGTTTGCAGCCTGCCACCCCAACGACGAACCGCCGACCGGCCCCGGCTGTACGCTGGATTGTCCTTGCGGCCAGCGTAGCGGTCGTGCTCGCCGCGATGATCCTCGACACCAAGGTGGTCACGATCGGCTCGGACGAAGACACGCGTAAGGCCGCCTTTTCCCCGGAGGCGTTCGGCAAGGCTGAATTCCCGAACGTCCAAGCCGCCGTCGAGCAGCGCGCCGTGGATGCCCCCACTCTTGCTTCGGCCATCGCCAAGGACAAGGCGGCGGCGGAGAAGCAATATGGCGTGCCTGCCAATGTCGGCACTGAATTCTCGGTCAAATTCTCAGGCGTTGTCGGCGAGGGAAAATCCGGCATCTACACCGTCAAGGTCGCCGACGTGCCCGACACCCTGGTCGTTCGGGTCCAGACCGGCCCGGCGATCAACGGCACCGACCTGCGCGACGCCACCGGCGCCATCACATTCGGCCAGTTCATCAACCAGATCGAGTATCAGAACGCGGGCTCGGCCCTGAACAACGAGATGAAGAAGCAGGTGCTGTCGGTCATCGACAACACCAAGCTCACCGGCAAGACCATCTCGGTCGTCGGCGTCTTCAAGCTGATCAATCCCAAGGGCTGGCTGGTCACGCCCGTGAAGCTGAGCGTCCAATGAATGCGGCGCCCGAATTCGAGCCAGCGGCCGGCGACACCGTGCTTGCGGCCCGCAACATCGTCAAGACCTATGGCGGCACGCATGCGCTGAAAGGGGTCAATTTCGACATCCACCGCGGCAAGGTGACGACGCTGTTCGGCGAAAACGGCGCCGGCAAATCGACATTGATGAAGATCCTGTCCGGTGTGACCACGCCGACATCGGGAAGCATCGAACTCGACGGCCAGTCCGTCACCTTCTCCTCGTCTTCCGATGCCCGCGACCGCGGCATCTCGATCATCCATCAGGAGCTCAGCCTCGCCCCCAATCTGAGCGTGCGCGACAACATCTTCATGGGCCGGGAAATACCCGGCGCGACCGGCGTCGATTTCGCCGAGGAGGCCCGTCAGACACGACTGCTGATGGCAGACCTCGAGGAAGACATCGATCCGCTGACGCTGGTGCAGGACCTGCGCCTGGGGCAGCAACAGATCGTCGAGATCGCCCGCGCGCTCTCGGTCGACTCCCGCATCCTGATCATGGACGAGCCGACCTCGGCGCTGAGCGCGACCGAGGTGGAGGTGCTGTTCAAGGTGATCCGCGACCTGACGGCCCGTGGCGTCTCGATCGTCTACATCTCGCACCATCTCGAGGAGGCGCTGCAAATCACCGACTACGCCGTGGTGCTGAGGGACGGCGCGATCACCGCGACCGCCAATGCCAGGCACATCAATCTCGAATGGATCGTCCGCAACATGGTGGGCGAGAATTTCGATCTCGGCACGCCACCCACCGACCATGCCTTCGGCGAAATTGCCCTTTCGGTCGACGAAGTCAGCGTCGCCGATGTTTCGAGTTCGGAACGCCTGGTCGTCGACAGGCTGTCGCTCGATGTCCGTAGCGGCGAGATCGTCTGCATCTACGGGTTGATGGGCGCCGGACGCACGGAATTGCTCGAATGCATTGCCGGGCGCCTGTCTGCCGCCGGCGGACGCATCCTGCTTGAAGGTAATGACATTTCCCGCCTCAGCATTGCCGAGCGCATCGCAAGGGGCCTTGTGCTGGTGCCCGAGGACCGCCAGCGCGACGGGCTTGTCCAGACGATGTCGGTCGGTGCGAACCTGTCGCTCGCCAGCATCGGCGCCTTCGTCAAGGGGATGTTCTTGTCCCGGTCGCAGGAGCGCTCGCTGGTCGATGGGTCCATCCGCGACGTCCGCGTCAAGACCGCGGGCGGCGGTGCGCCGATCGGATCGCTGTCCGGCGGCAACCAGCAGAAGGTCGTCATCGGCAAGATGCTGACCACCAGCCCAAAGGTCATGCTGCTGGACGAACCCAGCCGCGGCATCGACATCGGTGCCAAGGCGGAAGTGTTCCGGCTGCTCAGCGAGCGCGCGGCACGTGGTCTCGCCGTCGTGTTCTCGACCTCGGAAGTCACCGAGTGCCTGAGCATCGCGCACCGCATCATCGTCATGCGTCGCGGCAGGATCTCGGCCGAATTCGGCGCTGATGCCACGAAGGAGGAGATCATGGCCGCTTCCGGCGAGGCCGTTGTCTCCGACCATGAAGAACACAGGAGCCATCACCGTGACCGACGCTAGCCCCGATCGCAGCCGCTCCCGTCCGACGGCATCGGGCGGCGGTTTCAGCCTGGCCAAGCTGCTGCTGGAGGGCCGCGCCTTCTTCGCGCTGATCGCCATCATCATCGTCTTCTCGCTGCTGTCTCCCTACTACTTCTCGGTCGCCAATTTCCTGACCATGGCCTCGCATGTCGCCATCTTCGGCATCCTGGCGGTCGGCATGCTGCTGGTCATCCTCAATGGCGGCATCGACCTGTCGGTCGGCTCGACGCTCGGCTTCTCCGGCGTGATCGCCGGCTTCCTCATGCAGGGCGTGCAGCTGACCGCGCTCGGTGTCATCCTCTACCCGCCGGTCTGGGTCGTCGCGGTGCTGGTCTGCGTGCTCGGCGCGCTGGTCGGCCTGGTCAACGGCGTGCTCATCGCCTGGCTGAAGGTTCCGGCCTTCGTCGCCACGCTCGGCATGCTTTATGTGGTGCGCGGCGCGGCACTGCTGATGACCAACGGCCTGACCTACAACGATCTCGGCGGCAAGCCGGAACTCGGCAACACGGGCTTCGAGTGGCTGGGCTTCAACCGCCTGCTCGACATCCCCGTCGGCGTGCTTGTCATGGCGGTCATCGCCCTCATCGGCAGCATCATCCTCAACCGCACCGCTTTCGGCCGCTGGCTCTATGCCTCCGGCGGCAATGAGCGCGCCGCCGAACTCTCCGGCGTGCCGGTCAAGCGAGTGCAGGTCTCGGTCTACATGCTCTCCGGCATCTGCGCCTCGGTGGCGGGCCTCATCCTTTCTTCCGAACTGACCTCGGCCGGACCGACCGCGGGCACCTCATACGAGCTCACCGCCATTGCCGCCGTCGTCATCGGCGGCGCCGCGCTCACCGGCGGCCGCGGCAATATCCGCGGCACGCTGGTCGGCGCCTTCGTCATCGGCTTCCTGTCCGACGGCCTCGTCATCATCGGCGTCTCCGCCTACTGGCAGACAGTGTTCACCGGCGCGGTCATCGTGTTGGCGGTGCTGCTCAACGCCATCCAGTATCGCCGCCGCGTCAAGCTCCCGAGCTCGGCCGGCAGCCCCCCGACTTCTCCACAAAAGGACAAGGCCCAAACGGCCGATCCCGCTCTCGAGAAGACTGCCGGTTGACCGGCACGATTGCCAACCAAAGGAGGAACTCCATGTATCGCAGTGCAAGAATTCTGATGCTCTCGGCCTTCGCCCTGGCCGCTCCACTCGTCGCGACAACCGCAGCTTCGGCCGAAGGCCTCATCTCGATCATCGTCATCGATCCCGCCAACCCCTACTGGCTCACCGAAGGCAACGTCGCCAAGGCCGAAGCCGAGAAGCTTGGCTACACCGCGACCGTCGGCGCCTCGAAGGCGGACACCAACACCGAGAGCAAGCTGATCGACACCGCGATCACCAACAAATCAGTGGCGATCATCCTCGACCCCGCAGACGCCAGCGGCTCGATCGGCGCGGTGAAGAAGGCGATCGCCGCCAACATCCCGGTCTTCCTCGTCAATGCCGAGATTAACCAGGAGGGTCTGGCCAAGGCACAGCTCGTCTCGAACAATGCACAGGGTGCTGCACTCGGCGGGCAGCAATGGGTGACGGACATCGGCGAGAAGGGCAACTATGTCGAACTGCTCGGCGCCCCTTCCGACAACAACGCCGCCACGCGCTCGAACGGCTACGAGACGGTGATCAGCCAGTATCCAGATCTCAAGAAGGTCGGCTCGGAAGTCGCTAACTGGGACCGCACCCAGGGCCATGACAAGATGCAGAGCCTGCTGCAGGCCCACCCCGACATCATCGGCGTGACCAGCGGCAATGACGAGATGGCGCTCGGCGCGATCGCCGCGCTGAAGGAAGCCGGAAAGCTGTCGAGCATCAAGGTCGGCGGCTTCGACGGCTCGCCGGACGCCGTCGCCGCCATCAAGGCGGGCGAACTGCAATACACGGTGCTGCAGCCGGTGGCCGTCTACTCGGCCAAGGCCGTGCAGCAGGCAGACTCCTTCATCAAGACCGGCAAGACCGGAGCCGCCACCGAAAAGCAGCTTTTCGACTGCCTTCTCATCACCAAGGACAATGTCGACAAATACACCGCTCCGTTCACGCTCTCGGAGTGATGTCGGACGAGGGGTGCCCTTCGGGTCACCCCTCACCTGCCCCTGCAGGCCATTCAGCCCGCGTCGATTTCGGCCTGCAGGGCCTCCATATGCGCAGCCGCCGCGGATGCCGCCGCCCGCTCTATCGCCCGGAAGCGGCTGACGACCGCCAGGCCGACCGCGGTCAGCTGGGCGCCGCCACCCTTCCTGCCGCCGGTCTGCGCCGCAACCAGCGGCTTGCCGAACACCCGGTTCATATCCTCGACCAGGTCCCAGGCATGCTTGTAGGACATCTCCATGCGGCGCGCCGCGGCCGAGATCGAGCCGAAGGCGGCGATCTGCTCCAGAAGTTCGATCTTGCCAGGCCCGACGCGCCCGTCGGGATCGAGGTTTATGCGCAAACTCAGCGACGGCATGTCCTGTTCTCCGCGGTCACGTCCAGACTAGTCCTTCCGTGGCCATATCGCTATTCCAAAGCAACATAGCGGTATTGTCCTTTGGTCATCCATCGGCCTCGACCGGCAGCCCGGCACCGGTGGTCGCGCTGTCGAAGCTCACCGTCTTGATCACGGCAAAGACCTTGCCGCCAAGCCTGAGCCGCAGCGTGTGTTTCGACTGCTCGGTGATGCGCGCCAGCACGATTGCGCCAGTGCAGTCGATGGCGATTTCCACCGTGGGCCCCATCCCCGGCCTGACGGCCACAATCGTTCCCGGCAGTATGTTGAGCGCACTGAGGCCAACCGGCGGTTCGGTGGCAATCATCACGTCGCGGGCACGAATGCGGATGCGGACCGGCGCCCCGACCGGTGCCGCCAGACGCGGCACGCGGATATCGCCCGCCGCCGAGCCAAGCACGCTCATGCCGAAGGCCTCATCGTGGCGCAGCACCTTGGTGTCCAATACCGCGCCGCCCTCGCCGCGCTCTTCGGCGGGCAAAAGGTCGAGCCGCTGCATGATTGCTCCGGTCGCTCCTGAGGCAACGACATTGCCTTGCGCCAGCACCACGACGTCGCTGGCCAGCCGCGCCACCTCGGCGACGGAATGGCTGACATAGACGATCGGGATTTTGGTCTCGTCGCGCAGCCGCTCGATATAGGGCAGGATCTCGGCCTTGCGGGCTTCATCCAGTGAAGCCAGCGGCTCGTCCATCAACAGCAGTTTCGGGCTGGCAAGCAAAGCCCGGCCGATCGCCACGCGCTGCTTCTCGCCGCCGGAAAGTTTTGCCGGCCGCCGGTCGAGCAGATGGCCGATGCCGAGCAGCTCGACGACCGCATCGAAATCCGCATAGCGTTCTGCTGCCGGCGTGAACCAGCGGCCATAGCGCAGATTGCCGGCGACGCTCATATGCGGGAAGAGCCGCGCATCCTGGAACACCATGCCGATGCGGCGTCTGTGCTTGGGCACGAAGAGACCGGCATCGGTATCGACCAGCCTGCGCCCGTCGATCGCGATCCGGCCCCTGTCGGGGCGGATCAGCCCGGCGATCAGGTTGATCAGCGTCGTCTTGCCCGAGCCCGAAGGCCCGAACAGTGCCGTCAGCCGCCCGGCGCTCTCAAAGCTGGCGTCGACCGCGAAATCGCCAAGCCGGTGGCTGATGTCGACCAGGACCGTCATTCGATGTCCATCCGCCGGCCGATACGCCGCGCCAGCACCTCCGAGGCGACAAGGGCGGCCATCGAGATGACGATCGAAATCAGCGTCAGCCGGAGCGCGCCTTCATCGCCGCCCGGCACTTGCGTGAAGGTGTAGATCGCTGAGGGCAGCGTCTGAGTCTCGTTCGGGATGTTGGAGACGAAGGTGATCGTAGCGCCGAATTCGCCCATCGCCTTGGCGAAGGACAGGATCGCGCCTGCGATCAGCCCGGGCAGGATCAGCGGCAACGTGATGGTGGCAAACACCCAGAGCGGATTGGCGCCGAGCGTTCCGGCCGCCGCTTCCATCTTGCGATCGACCGCCTCGACGGACAGCCGGATCGCCCGCACCATCAAGGGAAATCCCATGATGCCGCAGGCCAGTGCTGCGCCCGTCCAGCGAAAGGAAAAGACAATGCCGAAATGTTCGGCCAGGAACGCGCCAGCCGGACCGCGCCTGCCGAAGGTCAGCAGCAGCAGATAGCCGGTCACCACCGGCGGCAGGATCAGTGGCAGGTGCACCAATCCGTTGAGCAGGGTCTTGCCCCAGAACTGGCCGCGCGCCAGCACCAGCGCGATCAATATGCCGGGCGGCAGGCTGGCGATCATCGCCACCGTCGCCACCTTGATCGACAGCCGGACCGCATTCCATTCGTCGGGAGTGAGGTCCAGCAGCCAGTTCATGCCTTGGTGTCGTGCCTCAGTTGCTCGGCGCCAGGATGGTGAAACCCTGCGCCTTGAAAAGCTCGGCCGCCTTGGCGGACTCAAGGCATTTCAGGAAGGCCGGTGTGTCCTTGTCCTTCGAATCCGCAGTCTGGGCAACCGGATAGACGATCGACGGATGCGAATCCACGGGGAAGGTGCCGACCACTTTCACGCCCTTTTCGGCATGCGCGTCGGTGGCATAGACGATGCCGAGCGGGGCTTCGCCGGTCGAGACCAGCTTCAGTGCCGCGCGCACATTCTCGGCCTGCGCCACCTTACCTTCGACCGAGGACCAGACGCCGAGCGATTCGAGTGCGGCCTTGCCGTATTTGCCGGCCGGCACCGCCTTGAAATCGCCCATGGCGAGCCTGCCGTCGCCGATCAGCTTGGCGAGGTCGAAACCTTTTTCGATCTTGGTCTCGGCCTTGGAATCCTTCGGCGCCACCAGCACGATCTGGTTGCCGAGCAGCTTCACTTCGGTGTCCGGTTTGGTCAGCTTCTTTTCGGAGAGGTATTTCATCCAGTCGAGGTCGGCCGAGATGAACACATCGGCCGGCGCGCCCCCCTCGATCTGCTTGGCCAGCGCCGAGCTCGCCGCATAGGAGATGGTCGCCGCTTCGCCGACATCGGCCTCGCAGGCCTTGTTGACGGCATCGAGCGCGTCCTTGAGGCTGGCGGCGGCAAACACGACCACCTTGTCTTCGGCATGGGCGGCCGACACTGCTGCCATCAAAATTGCCGTCAGCCCGCCGATGGCGATTGCCCTCAACCCGAAATCAAGCATGAAAACTCTCCCAGGGTTTGAAAATCCGTTCGGCTGAAAGCCTGCAATCGATATATCCGTATGAATATAACAAAGAAAGAGCTTTCGCGGGCTATGGCATTGTATGCCGGGGTTTTCTCGGCCTACGATGACCTTAACCGGATAGAGCGATGGAGCCTCCCATGAAGATCAGCGCCCGCAACACTCTCAAGGGAACGATCATCGAGATCGTCAAGGGAGCCACCACTTCGCATGTCCGCATCGACATCGGAGGCGCCGTCGTCACCGCTTCGATCACCAATGAGGCGGTGGACGACCTCAAGCTCGAAAGGGGCAAGCAAGCCTATGCCGTGATCAAGGCCTCGGACGTCATGGTCGGCATCGACTGATGGATTGAAAAGCACCAGGCAAGGCCTGGCGCTTCCGATCAGACCGCGATCGGCGCCTTGATCGACGCATCGGCGAAGTAGTTCTCCAGCCGGAAGTCCTCGAAGCGGAAGGCGAAGAGGTCCTTGACCTCCGGATTGATCCACATAGTCGGCAGCGCCTTGGGCGTGCGCTGCAACTGTTCGCGCGCCTGCTCGAAATGATTCGAATAGAGATGCGCGTCGCCGAGCGTGTGGACGAAATCACCGGGCTTTAGCCCCGTCACCTGCGCCACCATCATAGTGAGCAGCGCATAGGAGGCGATGTTGAAGGGAACGCCGAGGAAGATATCGGCCGAGCGCTGGTAGAGCTGGCAGGAGAGCCTGCTCTCAGAAACGTAGAACTGGAACAGGCAGTGGCAGGGCGGCAGCGCCATCGCCTCCACCTCGGCCGGGTTCCACGCCGAAACGATCAGCCGACGTGAATTAGGATTCTTGCGTATCTCCTTCAGAAGGCCAGCAATCTGGTCGATCCCGCCGCCATGGCCGTCCGGCCAGGAGCGCCATTGCTTGCCATAGACCGGGCCGAGATCGCCATTCTCGTCCGCCCATTCGTCCCAGATGGAGACGCCGTTGTCTTTGAGGTATTTGATGTTGGTGTCGCCGGCCAGGAACCACAGAAGCTCATGGATGATCGACTTCAGATGCAGCTTCTTGGTGGTGGTGACCGGAAAGCCGCGCGACAGGTCGAAGCGTATCTGGTAACCGAACACCCCGCGCGTACCCGTGCCGGTGCGGTCGCCGCGATCGACGCCGTTTTCCAGCACATGCTTCAACAGGTCGAGATACTGGCGCATCGGTTCCGGCTCGATTCGAGGTTTCGCCAATCATAGCGCAAGTACGCGCTGACGCCACGCTTGTCTGAAGTCTTCACCATCCTGGCCCCTGTTTCGGGCCGATGCGGTGCAGACCTTTTTCAGAATTCGCCCTGGCCAGTCGAATGGCGTGGTTTTCGAGAACCGGAGCGGAGCGTACTTAAAGTACGTGAGCACCGGAAGCGCAGAAGACCGTGTCAGTCGGCCGCCAGAGTAGAATTATCAAAAAGGTCTCAGAGGGCGCCGAGCTTGCCCAGATCCTTCGCAACCAGATAGTAGAAGGTCACCCGGCTCTTGGTGTTGTCGGCGGCCATCGCCTTGCAGGTCTTTTCGATCGACGCGTCGGCCTTGCCGGCGTCGGCGACGCCGAGCTTCTTCGCGGCCCAGTTCTCCCTGACGCGCTCCAGTTCCTTGGGATCGGTGCAGGACACCAGGGAAGAATCCCGGTTGCGCAGCGCAATGCCGAGATGCTTCACGATCTTGTCGACCGCATCGGCGCTGGCGCCGGCGTCGTACTTCTTCACGTCTGCAAGATAGTCGGCCATGAAAAATTCCCCTCGTCGGCGCCACGGATCCGGTCGATGAGGGTTGTGGCGCGCTGACGCAACTTGTGCGCTAGGCTGAAACTCCTCACCGCTCGGAAGCTTCGGTTGAGCACGCGAGCAAGTCAACCCTCAACGATCCAATTTGACACACGCACGAAAGGACATTGCGGCCTTTCATTTTCCACGATCGGCCCCTATATTCGTTTTGTCGGCTTGACCGACTATGGCGATAAATGGGCGATGAAATAAGCCGTTCGGACCCGGGGGCGGTACCCGGCGCCTCCACCAAAAACCGCTCTTTCAAAAGAGCGGCTTTTGCTGGGGGCGAAATAGGATCGACGAAGGTGTAAAGATCGTACTTTTGCCCGGCATTGTACCACCGTTATCGGGCTAAACTTATAGTTGCCAACGACAACTATGCGGAAGCTCGTCTCGCTGCTTAATGCAGTGCGAACGCTTCAAATCAAGCCCTAGAGGTTCGCACTTCTAGGCGGGGTTCGGAGGTACCTGGCAACAGAAACCTCCACTTCTCCCTTCAATGCATGCGTTAGCCAAGGCCTGACACCGTTCGGCGTTGCTCGTCGCTTGCCGCTGGGGTGAGACACGGCCGCGGCAGGCGCAAAAAAGGCCGGCAATGACCCGGCCTCTTTGCTTCTATGGATGTCAGTTATTCCGCCGGCGCTTCGACTGCTTCGCGCGAACGGCCGAGCGTCACCTTGGCCAGGCTGAACGAAATCACCGCGCACAGCGTGATGCCGGCAACCATCGGCAGCGGCGTGCCGTCGAAGAACAGGCCGGCGACACCCATGGCCAGCGCGCCGATGGCGAAGTGCAGCGTGCCCATCAGCGCCGAGGCCGTGCCGGCGATATCGCCATGCTCTTCCATGGCCAGCACCGAAGTCGTCGGGATGACCAGGCCGAGGAAGCCGTAGCCGACGAACAGCAGCGCCGCCATCACGTCGAGCCGGTCGACACCCGTCGCCATGATGGCGAACAGCAAGACCATGGTCGTTGCATAGCCGGTCACCGCGACACGTACGACGCGCCTAAGACCAAACCGCTCGGCCAGCATTCCAGTCAGCTGCGACATGCCGATGAAGGCGACCGCATTGATCGAGAAGAACACGCTGTAGACCGAAGGCGACAGCCCGTAATGGTCGATCAGGATGAAGGACGAGCTCGACAGATAGACGAAGAAGCTCGCAATGCCGAAGCCGGCGATCGCCACCAGGCCAAGGAAATTGCGGTCGCTCATCAGGAAGCGGTAACCGGACAGCGCCGTGCCGAAGGAGGAGCCGGCGCGTTCCTCGACCGGGCGTGTCTCCTTGAGCGAAGTCGCGAGCAGGATGGTGGCGAGCGCTGCCGCACCGGTCACCGTCCAGAACACGGCGCGCCAGCCGAACGTCTCGATGATCTGGCTGCCGGTCAGTGGCGCCAGGATCGGCGACACCGAAAACACCAGCATCAGCAGGGACATCAGCTTGGCGGCTTCGTTGCCGGTGTGCAGGTCACGCACGATGGCGCGCGGCACAGCCATGCCGGCGCTGGCGCCGAGCCCTTGCAGGAAGCGGAAGGCGATCAGCCACTCGATCGAAGGTGCCAGTGCCGAGCCGACGCCGCCAACCATGAACAGCGCAAGACCTCCGTAGAGCGGCAACTTGCGCCCGACCATGTCGGAGATCGGTCCGACCAGTATCTGACCAAAACCCATCGACAGGAAGAAGATCAGCAGGCTCATCTGCACGGCCGAGGTACCGGCGTGCAAATCCTCGCCGATCGAAGGCAGCGCCGGAAGGTACATGTCGATGGCGAACGGGCCGATGGCGGACAACAGGCCGAGCACGACCGCGATGCGGAGGAATTTGGGACTCATGATAAGGGCTTCTTTCGAATCTGGTTGCCGCCAGTGAACCGGCGTCTAACCCCAGGACGTTCCATCCCGTGACATTCCGACACCTCAGAGCGAACTTGTTCGTCTCTAGAGCGAATTCATTCGTCTCACTGACGCGAAATGTCCTTATGTTATGTCCACAAAATTAGACAGTCTTGTCTAATTCGTCAATCACCGCTATATAGATTTTTATGAAGCTCGGCGTTTCTCCTGACATTTTCCCGCCACGCAGCCACGAGGCAAAACGCATTTCAGTTGTCGAGGCTGCTGCCTCGGTCTTTTGCCGCGAGGGCTTTGCCGGCGCCAATATCGACCTGATCGCGGCCGAGGCCGGCGTGTCGCGCCAGACGGTCTACAATCACCATGGCGACAAGGAGAAACTCTTCGTCGCTGTCGTGCGCGACCTCACCGAGCGTTGCAACGCCGGCATCTTTGCCACCATCGCCACCTTTCCCGACCAGCCCAGCGACCTCGAAGCCGATCTAATCGGCTTCGCCATGCGCATGAACCGCAACTGCATCTGCAACCGCGACGGTAGGTTCCTGCGCAAGCTGATCCAGACCGAGGGCGAGCGCTATCCCGAACTCTTTGCCGAATGGCGCGAACAGGGGCCGGGCCGGACCTGGTCGGCGCTTGCCGCCCGCTTCGCCCGTCTTGCCTATGCCGGTCACCTGTCGATCGAGGATCCCGATGTGGCAGCACGCCAGTTTCTTGCGCTGATCAACGCCGAGTTGCAGATAACCTTCATGCTCGGCGCCATGCCTGAGGACGAAGAGGTGCTTCAGTCCGCCACCAATGGCGTACGCACCTTCCTCAGCGCCTTCGGCAGACAAAAGAGCGCGAGTCACGCGGCCAGAAAAAGCGCCCTGGTCAGCGCCTGAGCCGTCAAATCGTCACCAATGGCCTTCGCTTCGAGGCGCCTGCGATCTATATCCGGTTTACGCCGCGCTCAAGCTTGATTACAGCTAGGCGCACGATTCAACGGAACCCGACCGCCACATGGCCGACGACCACATCCGCTACGACATTCTGGCCCAGGAGGCGTTGCGCGGCGTCATGCGCAAGGTCCTGGCCGAAGTCGCACGCACCGGCCTTCCCGGCAACCATCATTTCTTCATCACCTTCCTCACCGGCGCACCAGGCGTGCGCGTGTCTTCGCGGCTGCGCGAGCGCTATCCCGAGCAGATGACCATCGTCATCCAGTTCCAGTACTGGGACCTGAAAGTGACCGACACCGGCTTCGAGGTCGGTCTGTCCTTCTCCGACGTGCCGGAAAAACTCGAGATCCCCTTCTCCGCCGTGCGCGGTTTCTACGATCCGTCCGTCAATTTCGAACTTGAATTCGACGTCAAAACGGATGGCGCGGCAGAGGACGAGCCGGCGGCACCGGCTCCCGAACCGCTCGCCGTTGTCGAGAAGAAGCCCGAGTCGAAGAAGAAGGCTGCAGCCGAGGCCGAGAAGAAGCCTGCCGCGGCCGATTCAGCCGGTAAGGGCGCCGACGTCGTATCCCTCGACGCCTTCCGCAAGAAGTGATCCGAAAGGCGGCGCGACATGGGCGACGTCGTCAATCTCCGCCAGGCCCGCAAGCAGAAGGCGCGGAGCGAGAAAGAACGGCTGGCCGAACAGAACCGGGTGCTGCACGGCCGGTCCAGGTCCGATCGGGACCGTGACCGGCTGACGTCCGACAAGGCCGGGAAATTCATCGCCGGCCATCGCCGCGAGAAGCCCGGCAGTCGCGACGACCAGTGAGTGCTGTCAAGTGAGCCCGGTCGAAAAACGCTCGGTGACGATCCGCGGCCACCGCACCAGCTATTCGCTCGAAAAGCCCTTTTATGACGATCTCGTCGCCATCGCCGCGGCGCGCAAACTGACGCTTGCCGCTTTGGTCGCCGAAATCGATGAGACCCGCCCCCGCGACGCCAACCTCTCCTCCGCGCTCAGGCTGCATGTGCTGGACTGGGCGAAGCATGGGATGAGCGGTTCTCCTTAGAGCGGTTCAACGAATGATTAAACCGCACTAATCCTTTGTTTTTACACATTCCGGACGGAAAACCGCTATGCACTCTTCCTGGAATTGCTAGCCGCCGTCCAGCGACTTCAGCAGATTGTCGATCGTGAACGGATTGGCCTTGGGCTTCAGCGGCGCTGGAGCCGAACTGTCATTGACGCCGGGAAGTGAGCGGTCGACCTTTGACGCCTGCTCGGCGGCCTTGCGTTTGGCCTCGAGCCTGGCCTTTTCTTCCGACGCGATCCGCGTCGCCTCCTCCGCCTTCCGGCGTTCCTGCTCCGCGGCCTGCGCCTTGGCCGCATCGTCGGCCGCCTGTTGCTCTGCCTTGGCCTTCGCTTCAGCATCGGCCTTGGCTTTCGCGTCCGCCTCGGCTTGGGCTTGGGCTTGGGCTTGGGCTTGGGCTTCGGCATCGGCCTTGGCTTTGGCATCCGCTTCGGCTTGCGCCTTGGCGTCAGCCTCCGCCTTGGCTTTTGCCTCGGCTTCGGCCTGGGCTTTTGCCTCGGCTTCAGCCTTTGCCTTGGCCTCGGCCTGCAGCCGCGCCTCTTCCTCTTGCCGCCGCAATTCCTCGGCCGCCCTGTCGCGTTCGGTCTGCAGGGCGGCGTAGTAGCGCACCTCGCGCCGCAGCCGCTGCTTCTCCAGCAGCGCCGCCTGCATCGCTTCGACCCGCTGCTGCTCCTTCTCCAGCGCGCGCTGAGTCAGGAATTGCGCCAGCGGTTCGCTGTCGAACTGGCGCTTGGCAGCGCCGAGCGGGCCCACGACGCTGAAGTTCACCGCCGGGTCGGAGCCGACCAGCGCCTCGTCGCCGGGCCGATAGGTGATCGACCCTCTTGCGTCGACGGTGCTCGCGTTCAGGTCCGCAGAGATGTCGGCAGACAGCGTTGCCGCCGGGTTTTCGAGACTGATCGGCGGCGCCCGCAGAATGCCGCCGGCAAGCGTGAAGGCAATGTCGGTGTCACCCGCGGCGAAACTGCCGTCGGCGGCGATCTCAGGCGCAAAGCCGGCGGTCTTGGCCGCATCGATATCGCGCCCGATCGTATCGGCCTTGGCGATGAAGGCGCCGAAGGCATCGGGATTGACGCCGGCGATGGCGAGGCCCTTCAGCGCCGCCGTGCCCGAGCCGGACAGCGCCGCCACCATGGCATCGACCGATTTGCCGCTGGTCGACAGCGTCGTCGAGACATCGCCGCTGCCGCTCAAGCCGGCCCCCGGCAGCACGGCCGAGAGATCCCCGCCGGCAAGTTTCATCTGGCCGGAGAAAAGCCCGGTGCCGTCATTGTTCTTCAGTTCGAACAGGCCGGTCAGCTCGCCGCCGAAGAGCTTGGCCTTGAGGTCGGAAACGCGCATGCCCTCCTGGTCGAGCTTCAGCGACAGCGCTGCGTCATAGGCGGTGGCGAACTGGCCGGCGGCAAGTGCCGCGGTGGTAAGGTCGAGATCGACGGTGAACGGCAGGTTGGACTTCTGGCTGAACGGCGCCGTCGGCCAGGGACCTTTGCCGGCGAGGAAGGACTGGTCGCCGAACAGCGCCACCGCCATCGGGTCGAGGTCGAGTTCGTCGAGCGCCAGCGCCCCGGCCAGATGCGGCACCCCGTCCTTCACGTCGACATTGACGTCGCCGGAAACCGCCGCTTCGTTGAGGGCGCCGCTGAACTCGTCCAGCACCAGCAGACCATTGCCATAGTCGGCCTGTGACGTGAGCGATGCCGACATGCCGGTGCCCATGCCGGGCAATCCGACGGCGGTCGTCATCAGCCACGGCTCGATGTCGGCGGCGTCGAGGCTGATCTTGCCCTTTGCGGTCGCCCCTTGCGGCGTCTCGGCAACCGTTCCCTCGAACGCCGCCCGGAAATCGTCGCCCGTAAGGGTGAAGCTCGTCGCAAGGCCACCGCCAAACGTGCCTTTCGCCGAGATTTCGGTGGTTGCCTGGCCAAGCATGCCAAGCGGCAGCGCCGGCAAACCATAAAGCGCGAGCAGCGCCGTGGCGTCGGCATTCCTGGCATTGAAGGTCAGCATCACCGGCGCCTCAAGAAGCCTGTCGGCCACCCCCTTGCCGGAAAGCGATGCCGAAAAGGCCGAGCCGCCGGCCTTGCCCTGTGCGCTCACTGCCAGCCCCGTCGTGCCGTCGCCATTGTCGGCCGCACTCGTCACCAGATCGATGCGGGCGTCCTGGAACAGCTCGGGATAGGCGGCTGCGCGGGCCGCCAGGCCCTTGAGCACCTCGTTGCCAGGATAATGCTGCGTGGCGACATCGACCAGCGGCTTCAGATCGACGGCGACCACCGAGGCGTCGAGCTTGCCGGTGGGGCTTGCCGGGAAATCCTTGATCCGGCCGGTGGCACTGATCGAGGCGCCGGCCAGTCCGCCTACCGACAGTCTATCGATTTCAAGCAGGCCTTGGCGCAGCCTCAGCGCCGTATCGACCGTGTCGGCGGTCAGGCCGCCAGCGCTGACCGGCCCGGCCTTGATCTGAAAATCGAGATCGCGGTCCGAAAAGCGGTTGGCACCCTTGTCGCTGACGAAGATCGAGGCGAAGGCCGTCAGCCCGTCGACGTCGAGCTCGCCGCCCTCCAGCCGCATCAGCACCGACGGTCTGGCGTCGTCAGGCTGGCTGGAATCGATGCGGCCGGAAAACTTCGCCTTGCCGAGGATCAGTTCGAGATCGCTGAACGCCTGGCGCTTCTCGCTGAGATCGACCTTGGCCTTGAAGCCGGCGGCGGGCAGCCGGCGGATCGCCTCGTCGACATCTTTCGACAGCCAGGCGGCGAAACCGGACGGCTGCGCCACGGCGAGCAGCAGCGAGCCGGTGAAGCCAAAGTGATCCTGGACGCTGAGCATGCCGTTGGCTTCCAGCGTGGCGCGGCCGGGCAGCGTCGCGGCCAGCGACTTGACCGACCAGCCGCCATCGGTCGGCTCGGCCGACAGGTGCACGTCGCGCACCGTCGTGTCGCCAGCCACCACCGCTGGCAGCTTGACCTCGACGGTGCCCGGTATGGTCGGCTTGGGCATTTGCAGCAGCGCCCGCTCCAACGCGTCGACCCGCTGCGACAGCGTCAGCCCGGCGCCGGCGGCACCCACGGCCTCGTCGAACTGCACCTGCGCGCCATTGGCTTCGATCGCGAAGCGCGGATCGATCCCGAGATCGACCGAAGCCTTGCCGTCGGCCGTATAGGGATTGTCGAGCGGCCCGGTCTCGAAGCGGAACTCATCGAAGGAAAGTTTGTGGTGATCGAGCGAGAACTTGCCGTTGAGCCGGAAGCCGGGATCCGGCTTGCCGGTCGAGACCTTCACCGGCTCGCCATCGGTGCCGCGCAGCTCGGCCGAATTCTTGTCGGCGTCATTCTTGCCGTCGGAGCCATTCTTGTCGGCAGCCGAGATCTTGAACTGACCCGAATACACCGCGGCGCCCTTGACGATGCCGGCATTGCCATCGGCCTCGATCACCAGCGGATAGGCGTCCGGATCGGCCTTGAGCCGAAGCCGCATCTGCCCATTGCCCTCCGCCTTGCCGGTCGACGCGATGACCTCCGTGCGCAGGCCGTCGAAGCGCAGCGAGCCGTCCATCCGCCAAGGCCCGGCGAGCGACTTGGCCGAGATGGTCGAGTTGATCTCGGAAATCAGATGATCACGCCCGCCGGCGGCATGGCGCAACGCGACCTCTCCCTCGGTCACCGTCAGCTTCTCGATCGAAATCTGGTTGATGTCGAAGGGCGAGGTCGGCCGCATCGCCCAGTCGACCGTGCCGTCGGCGGCGATATCGATCGTCGCCTTCGGCCGCACCAGCCGCATGTCGAAGATCAGCACCTCACCGCTCAGGAACGGCGCCAACTCCGCATCCATCGAAAATGTCTCGACGGTCATCGCCGGTTGGCCGCCGGGGCCGCCGGCAACCGCGACATTGGAAAAGGTCACAGAAGGAAACGGCAGCAGCCTCGCCGTGGCGTCACCTTGCACGGTGACCTTGCGGCCGAGAATGGCGCTCGCCTCGCGCTCGAAATCGGCACGGTAGCCTGTCCAGTCGACGAAATGCGGCACCACCAGCGCCGCGCACAGCACCAGCACGAAAAGGCCACCGAAGATCACGAACAGGCGTGCGAGCATCTGCTCCGATTGGGTTGATTGAAAATCAGCCGCACTCTACCCGCATCCGCGTGTCTATAAAGAGGCAATTCGATTGCCACCCGCTGCTGCCTATTTGCCAGGCAATATCTTGCCCGGATTCATGATGTTGAGCGGATCGAGCGCCTGCTTGATCGTGCGCATGATGTCGACACCATGGCCGAGTTCGTGGCGCAGGAAGCCGATCTTGCCTTGCCCGATGCCGTGCTCGCCGGTGCAGGTGCCTTCCATGGCGATCGCCCGCATGTTGAGCCTGGCGACAAATTTTTCCGCCAGTGCGATCTCTTGCTGGTTGTCGACATCCATCAGCACCAGCACATGGAAGTTGCCGTCGCCGGCATGGCCGACGATTGGCGCGACCAGCCCCATCTCGGCGATATCGGCCTCGGTCTCCGTGACGCATTCGGCAAAGCGCGAGATCGGCACGCAGACATCGGTCGACAGCCCCTTGGCGCCGGGCCGCAGCGTCAGCGACGACCAATAGGCATCGTGCCTGGCCTTCCAAAGTTTCGTCCGCTCCTCGGCGACGCTGGTCCAGAGGAACGGCCCGCCGCCATTCTCCTCGGCGATCATGCCAAAGGTCTCCGCCTGCTCGGCGACGCCCGCGTCGCTGCCGTGGAATTCGACGAACAGGCACGGGCTCTCCGGATAGTCGAGCTTGGAGTAATTTTTCATCGCCCGCATCTGCAGCGCATTGACCAGCTCGATGCGCGCCACCGGAATGCCCATCTGGATGGTGGCGATCACCGCATTGCAGGCAGCCTCCAGGCTGGGAAACGGGCAGACGCCGCCGGAGATCGCCTGCGGGATGCCCTGCAGCTTCAGCGTCAGCGCCGTGATGATGCCAAGCGTGCCCTCCGAGCCGACCAAGAGCCGCGTCAGGTCGTAGCCGGCCGAACTCTTCTTCGCCCGCTTGCCGGTCGTCACCGCTTCGCCATCCGCCATGACCGCCGTCAGCGACAGCACGTTCTCGCGCATCGTACCGTAGCGCACGGCGTTGGTTCCGGACGCGCGTGTCGCCGCCATGCCGCCGAGCGAGGCATTGGCGCCGGGGTCGATCGGGAAGAACAGGCCGGTGTCGCGCAGATGCCGGTTGAGGTCCTCCCGCGTCACGCCGGGCTCGACGGTGCAATCGAGATCCTGCGGATTGACCGAAAGGATGCGGTTCATCCGCGACGTGTCGATGGAAATGCCGCCGCCCGGCGCGTTGGTGTGTCCCTCGAGCGACGAGCCGACGCCGAAGGCGATCACAGGCACGCGGTGCGTGGCACAGGCGCGCACGATCTCCTGCACTTCCGCCGTCGTCTCGACAAAGGCGACGCCATCGGGTGCCTGCGTTGGAATATAGGTGGTGGTGTGGGCATGCTGGGCGCGGATCGCCTCGCCGGTCTGGAAGCGCTCGCCGAGCGTCTGCTTGAGGATGCCGAGCACGGCGGCGATGCCCTCCTCGTTGCGCTCGACCGGGTTGAGGTCGCTCAGAGCCATGAATTCCTCCGCGAATGGACCAGCGGCCACCCTTGTTGTGCAGCTATGGATGCGTAGTCTCACCTGCCACGCCCTGTCCAGCTATCCAGAAGGAAAACAAGATGCCAAACCCCGCCCCGTTCGTATCTCGGGCCATGGATATCGAGAAGGACTGGATCGACTACAACGGCCATCTCAACATGGCCTATTACAACGTGCTGTTCGACCGCTGCTCGGACGACGCCTTCGAGATGATGGGGATGGGGCCGAACTACGCCAAGGAGCGGCGGCTGACCATCTACACGGCCGAAGTCCACGTCTGCTACGTCCAGGAACTGCACCTGGAGCACAAGGTCGTGGTCTCCTTCCAGCTCATCGACCATGACGACAAGCGGCTCCGCGTCTACCAGGAGATCCGCCATGTCGACGGCTGGCTCGCCGCCACCTCCGAATCGCTGTCGCTGCATGTCGACATGTCCGGGCCGAAGGTGGCGCCCTTCCCGGCCGACGTGCTTGCAGAGGTGGAAGCGATGCGATCGGCCCATGCCGCGCTGCCGCTGCCGGAACGCGCCGGCCGCTCGATCGGGATTCGCCGCAAGACTGCTTGAAGGTGCCTGGCGCCCACGTTAACCTTACCGAGGTTTTAACGTGAACAAGCCAATTGAGTCGTTGAACGACTCAGTGAGGCGTTTGAAAACGTACGCATCGGGTTGCGGTACCGGCGGCGGGCAAGGCGGTTCGAGGAACGTGCATGAAAACCGACATCAAGGTCGAAGTGGACAGGCTGGCGGCCGATCCACGCATCACCGACTATGATTTCTGGCGCTCGCTCAAGAACGTCAACAACGAGATCTTTCATATCGCCAACAACAACGAGCCGATCCCCTTCGACATGATCCGCTGGCGCGCCATCCTGAAGCAGGCGCGCATGAAACGCGGTCATATCTAGAGCAGTTCCAGGAAAAGTGCGCAGCGGTTCCGTCCGGAATTACGTAAAAATAAATACTTAGAGCGGGTCACCTATCAGAAGCCGAACCGCTCTAACGCCGCTGCCGCAAGCGCGCACTTCATTCTCTGAACATCAAGGCTGGCGCTTGAGCGCCCCCAAAGGCGAACGCGTCACCACCGGTGACGACTGGATGATCGCGGTGTTGGCCATCGCGTAGGGGATGATGCGGTCGATCACGCGTTCGAGCTCGGCCACCGAGCCGACATGGGCCAGCGCAATGAAGCAGTCCTCGCCGGTCACCCGGTCGCATTGCGCGATCTCTGGCAGGTCGCGGATGATGTCGGCAACAACAGCCAATTGTCCCGGCACCGGCCTGATGCGCAGCCAGGCGGACAGCTTCATGCCGAGGGCGGCCGGATTGATCCGGACCGTATAGATCTCGATGACGCCGTTCTCCTGCAGCCGCTTGATGCGCTCGGCCACGGGCGCCGACAGACCGACGGCACGCGCCAGTTCAGCCGTGCTGGTGCGCGCATCCTTTTCCAGCAGGCGAAGGATCTTCAGGTCCGCAGCGTCGAGTTCGGGATTTTCGTTTCGAAGGCGTTTCAAGGAAAACTCCTTTCATCCAGAAAGACAATAATCGAGAAAATCGATCTTCATCCATATAAATCGAGAAATCTGCCTGCGATACTGATCGCATGGAAGATCAAACGCAAGCCCCGGCCACGCACCCTGCCCTCGCCGGCCCTGCCTTCGGCACGATGGCGGCCTCCCTGCCGCCACATGTCTGGTTCGGCGTCAGTGCGGTGTTCCATTATCTGGGGCCGGCCTTTGCCGTGCTGCTTTTCCCGCATGTCGGCGTGCTCGGCATGGCGTGGCTGCGCATCGCCACCGCCGCCCTCGTCTTTGCGCCATTGACCCGGCCGTGGTCGGTCTTCGCCCGCGCCGACCGGTCGGCACGGCTGCTGCTTCTGGCTTTCGGCGCCTGCCTGGCGGTGATGAACTGTTCGTTCTACCTGGCACTGGACCGCTTGCCGATTTCGCTGGTGGCGGCGATCGAATTCGTCGGCACCATCGGCGTTGCGCTTGTCGGCCTGCGCAGCCCGCGCAATCTCGCCGCGCTTGCCGTGGCCGTCACGGGCACTTTGCTTTTGATCGACGTCAAATGGTCGGATGATCCGGTCGGCCTGTTCTGGGCCTTCCTCAACGGTGCGTTGTTTGTCTGCTACATCGTGCTCGGCCACCGCATCGCCGCTTCAGGCGCCGGCGGCGGCATCGCCGCGCTTGGCGCGGCCATGGCGATCGCTTTCTTTATGGTGCTGCCCATCGGCTTCACCGATGCGCTGCCGGCCTTTTCGTCGCCGCCACTACTGCTCGCGGCCATCGGCGTCGGCATCTGCTCGTCGGTCATCCCCTATATCTGCGACCAGCTCGCCATGTCGCGGCTGCCGCGCGCGAGCTTCGCGCTGATGCTGTCGCTGCTGCCGGTCACGGCGACGCTGATCGGCGTCGTCGTGCTTCGCCAGATCCCCAGCCTCACCGACTGCCTCGGCATCGCGCTGGTGGTCGCCGGCGTCGCCGTGCACAGACCGGCGCCAAAGTGATCCGCCGCGAGGCTACGCCAGTTTCTCCTTCAGGAAAGCTACCGTTCGTCCCCAGGCCAGATCCGCCGCCTTCTTGTCGTAGCGCGCCGCCGAAGTGTCGTTGTTGAAGGCATGATTGACGCCGTCATAAACGTAGACCGTGTATTCGACATGGGCCGCATCGAGCGCCTTCTTGTAGGCATCAATCCCGGCATTGATGCGCTCGTCCAGCCCCGCATAATGCAGCAGCAGCGCCGCCTTGATCTTAGGCACATCCTCGGCTTTCGGCTGCATGCCGTAATAGGCGACCCCGGCACTGAGGTCCGGCGAATTGACAGCCAGCGTGTTCACCGTACCACCGCCCCAGCAGAAGCCGACGGCGCCAACCTTGCCATTGCCGTCCTTGTCGCCCTTGAGGAACGCGACCGTTGCCACGGCATTGGCTCCTGTCTGCGCCGGATCGAGCTTCGTGAACATGTCGCGCGCCTTGTCCTCGTCGCCTGGCGTGCCGCCGAGCGGCGTCAAAAAGTCCGGCGCCAGTGCCACGAACCCTTCCAGCGCCACGCGCCGCGCCACGTCTCTGATATGCGGATTGAGTCCCCTGTTCTCATGCACAACGATGACCGTGCCGAGCTTGCCGGTCTGGTCCGCCGGCTTGACCAGATAACCTTTCATCTCGCCGCCGCTGCCGGGATAGGTGATGTCCTGCCCCTTCACCCGCGGATCGTCCTCGGCCACGATCGCCGCCTTGGCGGAATTTGCCGCCAGAAGCGGCACGATCGCGGCGGCCGCGGCACCCGATCCGGCAAGCCTGGTCAACTGTTCCATGAAGCGGCGGCGGTCGAGCGTCAGGTGCGTGGATTGGTCATAGGCGTCGATCATCGCCTGGGTGATGGCAGGCCTGGCGGCTTCGGGGCTGGTGGCGGACTTTGTCATGGCACGTTCCTCGTCGGGATGACCTTGCTGCGCAGATAGGGTCGAGGCTGGCATGGTCCAGTCCCGGATCATTGAGGCCGCTATCGCAGTAAACCGCAACGTCAGTTGGGCTGCCCTGAACCGAGGCCCGCAATTCTCCCGTTGCGTTTACGAAAATCGGTTCCGACTTTCGCAGACGATGCTGTAGGGTGCAGGTGGGGGAACAGCCGTAGTCTTGCGGCTATGCCGAGCCTGGGTGGGATATGCTGGCAAACAGGGTGGGGAAATGGCGCACGCTTGGGCTGATGGCCCATTTCGCGGCCGAACCGCTGATGGCTGCACATAGCGCACATAGTGCCTTCGGCCCTTTCATCCGGATCGACTACCCGCATTCGACCGCGGCAAAGCCGCGCCGCATCTTCATGATCGCCGACGCCGGTCTCTACCGCACCGTGCTGTCCGACACCGTGACCTGGCGCAACATCCAGATCAACGGCCGCGGCAAACGCGGACACGCTTCGAACCGGCTCTCCTATGGCATGACGCGGCTGCGCGGTGAACGTCACGAGCACTATCGCAAGCTGTTCGCGCCACCGCTCAAGCGTCCGGCAATCATGCCAATGAGCCCGGAAATGGCGCGCATCGCCGCCAACCAGGTCGCAACCTGGCCGGTCGGCACGCCCTTCGCGCTCACCGAAGCCGCCAAGACGATGGCCAAGCATCTGGCGATTGGCCTGCTGTTCGGCGACGACCACGAACGCGCCATGCCTATCGCCGAGATGATCGCACGCCAGATTCGGGCGAGCTGGATCGTTCCGGGTCCGGCCTTCTTCAGCTGGATCAGGGAAGCAGAGGCGCAGGAACGCGCCATCCT
Organism: Mesorhizobium sp. IMUNJ 23033; assembly: GCF_044778005.1. Lineage (NCBI taxonomy): Bacteria > Pseudomonadati > Pseudomonadota > Alphaproteobacteria > Hyphomicrobiales > Phyllobacteriaceae > Mesorhizobium > Mesorhizobium sp. IMUNJ 23033. The sequence continues at coordinate 137,271 of NZ_JBJACT010000002.1, read as the reverse complement.
GGCCTGGGCTGAGGAAAAGCGCGGCGACAAGGACGCGCAGGACATCCTGTCGATCCTGGTCAACAACGCCGACGAGGCGGGCCACCCGCCTTCCGTCGCGCTGATCGGCGGCATTGTCAGCTTCGTCTTCGGCGCCGCCTACGACACATGCCAGAATGCGCTGGCCTGGACGCTGATCCTGCTCACCCAGCACCCCAACGCCATGGCAAGCCTGGTGGCCGAGATAGACGGCGCCCTCGGCGGCAGGCCTGCGACGATGGACCGGATCGGGACCCTGCCATTGCTCGATGCAACGATAAAGGAGGCGATGCGGCTTTTCCCGCCGGTGCCGCTGATGATGCGCAAGGCGACCCGGGCAACGATGCTTGGCGGCGAGCCGATCGCCATGAACGATGGCGTGCTGATCAGCGCTCTCACCATCAACCGCGATGCTTCGCTCTATCCGGACCCCGACAGCTTTCATCCGGAACGCTGGGCCTCGATCAAGCCGTCACCGTTCCAGTACCCCGTCTTCGGCGCCGGCGGCCATATGTGCCCTGGCATCACCTTCGGCCTGCAGATGATGAAGATCGCCCTGGCGACCATCCTGTCGAAGCGCTCGGTGGAGTTATCGCCCGCCGCGCGGATCGCTTATCGCACCAGGATAACACTGGCGCCAACTGGCAACATTGACGTGATCATGCGAGAGCGCGGTGAATCTGTCCGTACGGATCAGGCGCGCGGCCGCTTCCGCCAACTGGTCGCGCTTCCAGCGCTAACATAGGAACCGCCGATGACCGCGCAGCAAAACATGGTCCGCATCTATGACCGGGTCATGAAAAGCAGCAAGCAGCGCCGCTACTATGGCGGAAGCGGCTTCTACAATTTCGGCTATTGGGCGACCGGCGCGGCATCGCAGCGCGAGGCCAGCGAAGCACTGATCGATACGCTGCTGGCGCGGCTGCCAGGCAAGGGCGGCGCCATCCTGGACGTCGCCTGCGGGCTCGGCGCCTCGACCAGGCATTTGCTGCTCTCCTATCCGCCGCAGGCGGTCACCGCCATCAACATCTCGGCCGCTCAAGTCGCAACAGCCCGCCAAAATGCTCCCGGCGCGAGGGTGCTGCAGATGGATGCGGTCAAGCTCGACTTTGCCGACGAAAGCTTCGACGCGGTGATCTGCGTCGAGGCGGCCTTCCACTTCGACACCCGCGCGGCCTTCCTCGCCGAGGCCCATCGCGTGCTCAAGCCCGGCGGCGCGCTCGTCCTGTCCGACATCCTGTTCAGAAGGTTGTTCGCGTCCGGAATTTCCGACCGCCTCGGCGTGCCAAAAGGCAATCTCGTCGCCGACATCCCGTCTTACAAGGCGCAGTTCGACGCCTTGGGTTTCACCGATATCGCCGTCGAGGACGCCACCGATCAGTGCCTCGGCGGCTTCCGTCGCAGCCTCGTCGCATGGCCAGGGTCGGAATACCGCAAAGGTGCGATGAGCTTCACCACCAGTCTTGCCAGCGCCGCTGTCTGCCGGCTCCTCGCAGGATATTTCGGTGCGGTCTCAAAGTCCTATCTGCTGGTTTCGGCACGAAAGCCTTGAGGCGCCGAACCAGGCTTCGGCGGCACGTCAAAAAACGGCAGGTGCGGCCGCGCCTTATCTCAGCCTGAAAATATCGATATTATCGATCATTCGAAATTATCCTACACTTTCTGGAAACCATGCATCGAGACGCGCAAGCGCCGCCTAATGCAATTAACCACCTATTAGAAGCTGAAACTCAGGGTAGGGTTTGAATATAGGCAACCGCATTTTGGGGGCGGCTTGCCCTTCTCGCCTTTGTCAAAACCCCTGCTCGGACATGGCATGTCGGTCGTTCACGGACGGACGCCGGGCGGCGAATTGATCGGCAGAAGGCCCGGCCCTCCGTCAAGAAGAAGGCGTCACGATCATGATGCGCGTCATCTCCTGTGTGACAATGGAGCACAACCTCTGGCTGGTGCTTGTCGCCGCGCTGGTCTGCAGCGCCGGTTCCTGGGCGACGATCAGGCTGTTCCTGCGCGCTCATGAGGCCACCGGCCTGCAGCAGATCGGCTGGCATTTCCTGACCGCGGTCAGCGCCGGGTCGTCGATCTGGTGCACACATTTCGTCGCCATGCTGGCTTACGACCCGGGCGCGCCCATCGCCTTCGATCCGGTGCTGACGATCGCCTCGCTGTTCATTGCCATGGCCGGCACCGCTGCCGGCTTCATCGCCGCGACCGGCCATGCCCCCCGCATTGCTCCCATCGTCGGCGGCATCATCGTCGGCCTGGCGATCTCAGGCATGCACTATACCGGCATGACCGCCTATCATGTCGACGGCATTGTCGAGTGGGACACGACCTATGTCGTCGTCTCCGTCGTGCTCTCGGTGGCATTCTCGTGTCTGGCGATCAACGTCGCCCTGAACGACCGCATATCTGGCCACAAGTACCTGGCCGCCGCCATTCTGGTCGCTGCCATCGTCAGCCTCCATTTCACCGCCATGGCGGCAATGCAGGTGACGCCGCTGGCACTGCACGGCGACTATACCGATCCCGCCGCCTTGCGGGCCATGGCGCTTGGCGTCGCCGTCGCCGGGCTGATCATGATCGGCACCGGTCTCGCGAGCTACCTGATCGACGATCGCACGCGCTCGGAAGCCTTTCGCCGCTTGCACCATCTGGCGATGAACGACACGCTGACCGGCCTGCCGAACCGGGCGAACTTCAACGAGTATCTCGACCGCGAGATCGACCGCGCCAGGGAAGTCGGCGGCAAGGTGGCGATCATCGGCATCGACCTCGACCGGTTCAAGGAAATCAACGATCTCTGGGGCCATGGCGCCGGCGATCTGGCCCTGAAAACCCTGGCTGGACGGATGAGCGTGCTGCTGCAGGACGGCGAATTCGTCGCCCGTCTCGGTGGCGACGAGTTTGCCGCCATCAAGCGCATGAAAGGACAGGCCGACCTCCTGGATTTCGTGTCGCGGCTGGAAGCGGCGCTCTTTGCGCCGATCCAGATCGACGATTTCGAAGCCGCCACCGGCGCCAGCCTCGGCGTCGCGATCTATCCCACCGACGCGCACAACCGCGAAACCCTCGTCAACAACGCCGATCTGGCGATGTACCGCGCCAAGGCGAATGTGACGCAGACCGTCTGTTTCTACGAGCAGGCCATGGACGAGGCCGTCCGCGCCAACCGCGCGCTGGCCAATGACCTGCGCGATGCGGTGGAGAACGGCCAACTCGACCTGCACTACCAGGTGCAGACCTCGGTCTCGACCGGCGACATCCGCGGCTATGAGGCGCTGCTGCGCTGGAAGCATCCGACGCGCGGCAACATTCCCCCGATCGAGTTCATCCCGCTGGCCGAGGAAAACGGCCTGATCCTGCCGCTCGGCGAATGGGTGCTGCGCACCGCCTGCGCCAAGGCCGCCTCGTGGGAGCATCCCTACAAGGTCGCGGTCAACCTCTCTCCGGTGCAGTTCGCCCATGCGGACCTGCCGAAGCTCGTCCACGAGATCCTGCTCGAGACCGGCCTGCGCCCGAACCGGCTCGAGTTGGAAATCACCGAATCCACCATCATTGCCGACAAGAACCGCACCTTGACCATCTTGCGGCGCATCAAGGCGCTGGGTGTCACCATCGCCATCGACGATTTCGGCACCGGCTACTCTTCGCTGGAAACGCTGCGAGCCTTCCCGTTCGACAAGATCAAGCTCGATCGCTCGTTCATGTCCGAGGTCGAGACCAGCCCGCAGGCCAAGGCCATCATCCGCGCCGTGCTGGCGCTTGGCCAGAGCCTCCACATCCCGGTGCTGGCCGAAGGCGTCGAGACGCACAGCCAGCTGTCGATCCTGCGCGCCGAAGGCTGCAACGAGGCGCAAGGCTACCTGCTCGGCCGTCCCGCGCCCTTCGCCGAGATACTCGCCCGGGCGCATCGCGACGACGTCGCCGTGGCGATCGGGATGTTGCCGGCACTGCCTGCCCAGGCCGTCGCCTGAGCACGGTCCGAGCATCTATTTCGGCAACGTGTAGGCCATCACATAATCACCCGGCTTGGTGCCGACCGAGCCGTGGCCGCCGGCAACGATGACCACGAACTGGCGCCCGTCGGCGACCGTGTAGGTCATCGGCGTCGACTGGCCGCCGGCCGGCAGCCTGGCTTTCCAGAGCTGCCTGCCCGATGTCAGATCATAGGCGCGCATATAGTCGTCGACCGCCGCACCCAGGAAGGCGACACCGCCGGCGGTGATCATCGGCCCGCCAATGCCGGGCACGCCAACCTTGAACGGCAACGGCAGCGGCGTCATGTCGTAGACAGTGCCGTTGCGGTGCTTGTAGATGATCTTGCCGGCCCTGAGATCGGCGCCCGCCACATAGCCCCAGGGCGGCGCCTGGCAGGGAATGCCGAGCGGCGACAGGAACGGTCCCATCACCACCGCATAGGGCGCGCCCTCGTTGCGGTTGAGCCCTTGCTCGCTGCCGCGCCCTTCATCCGGCGGCGGCACCTGGTCGCGTGGAATGAGCTGCGACTTGAACGCCAGATAGGTCGGCATGCCGAACATCACCTGCCTGACCGGATCGACGGCGACGCCGCCCCAGTTGAAGGTACCGAAATTGCCGGGATAGATCAGCGAGCCCTGCACGGACGGCGGCGTATAGCGGCCTTCATAGCGCAAGCCTTGCAATTCGATGCGGCACGCCAGCTGGTCGAACATGGTGATGCCCCACATGTCGGCGCCGGTCAGCGGCTTCGGATTGAAGGAGAGATCCGATTCCGGTTGCGTCGGCGAGGTGTGGTCGCCCTCGATCGCGCCGCCCGGCGCCGGCACTTCCTTGACCGGAACGATCGGCTCGCCGCTGCGCCGGTCGAGCACATAGAGGTCGCCCTGCTTGGTAGGCCCGACCAGCGCCGGCACGACGCCGCCAGCGGTGGTGATGTCGACCAGCGTCGGCTGTGCCGGAACATCCATATCCCAGAGGTCGTGGTGCACGGTCTGCCATACCCAGCGCAACTGCCCGGTGTTGAGATCGAGCGCGGTGATCGAGGAGGAGAATTTCTCGACATTGGCGCTGCGGCCCATGCCGAGCTGGTCCGGCGTCTGGTTGCCGAGCGGCACATAGAGCAGGCCGAGCTTCTCGTCGGCGCTCGGCGTCGACCACATGTTAGGCGAGTTGTTGGTGTAGGTCTGGCCGGCCGGCAACGGCGTCGTCTGGTCGGGATTGCCGGAATCCCAGTTCCACAGCAAGGCGCCGCTGTCGACATCGAAGGCGCGGATGACGCCGGATGGCTCCTCGGTCGAATAATTGTCGTTGACCGCACCGCCGACGATGATCTTGCCGCCTGATATCAGCGGCGCCGAGGTCGAGTAGTAATAGCCCGACTTCGGATAGGGCATCCCGGTCAGCAGGTTCAGCGTCCCGCCTTCGGCAAAGGACGGGCAAATCTGCCCGTTCGCGGCGTCGAGGGCGATCAGCCGCGCGTCGGAGGTCGGCAGATAGACGCGCGCCGCACAGGGCTGGCCGGCGGCGATCTTGGCGTCGGCATAGTAGGACACGCCGCGGCAGGTCTGGTGCTGGCGGTCCTTGTCCAGTTTGATCTTGGGATCGTAGCGCCATTTCTCCTTGCCGGTCGCGGCATCGATGGCGATGGCGAAATTGTGCGGCGTGCAGATGTAGAGCGCATCGCCGATTTTCAGCGGTGTCACCTGATAGGTGGTTTCGCCGACATCGTCGGGCCCCTTTATGTCGCCGGTGCGGTAGGTCCAGGCCGGCTGCAGATTGGCGACGTTGTCGGTGGTGATCTGGTCGAGCGGCGAGTAGCGCTGGCCATATTGCGTGCGGCCGTAAAAGTGCCATTCGCCTTCGGGCACATTGCCGCCGAGATCGGCGGTCGGCGTCACCTTGTCGGCGCTGAGTTGACCGGCGATGTCCTTGGGATCGGCGGTCATCGAGTAACCGGCCACCGCAAGCGAGGCCAGCACCGCGAGGATGAGCGGCGCCCGTCCGTCCGGACCGGTGAGCCCCCGCCTCGCCCATGGTGTTAGCAACCATAGCGCCAGAAGCACGATGATGCCGCCGCGCGGCCCGAGCTCCCACCAGTCGAAGCCGATCTCCCAGACCGCCCAGCACAGCGTGCCGATGACGATCGCCGCGTAGAGCCACAGCGCGATGGATTTGCGCCTGTAAAGCAGCCAGGCGGTGATCAGGAAGCCGAGACCGGTAATGACGTAGTACCAGCTGCCGCCGAGCGACGCCAACCAGATGCCGCCGCCGCCGAGAATCAGACCGATGAGAGCAAGGACCACGGCGGTGAGGACGGTTGCCATAACGACACTCCTTCAGGCGCAGCAGGCGAGCGGCCGAAAACCGCCGTCTCGAAATGGAAACGCAGCCCGCTTTCGATTCTGTTTCATCTCGCCGCCGCAGTTTTCCGCCCGACCGCGCGAGGTGTCAAATTAGCAGGACAGTATGTTTTGATACTGCGGGCATCATTCTGGCATGTGCTTCGGTCCTGTTGCTGCTCACGTTGAAATGACCGGGATGCCGGCTGCCATTCTTCTGCCCGTTGTCGGGCGATGCTATGCTTTGCCTATGAAAGCCGATGCCGCCTCGTTGCTCGAACGGGCCCGCCACGCCTATGGACAGCGGGCATGGGCGGACGCATTCGAGCTGCTACGGGCGACCGACGAGATCACGTCTCTCGGCGCGGAAGACCTCGAACGGCTGCTCTGGACGGCCGGCATGCTGAACCGCGATCAGGACATCTTCGCCGCCGGCGAGCGTCTCTTCAACATCCATATCGAAGCCGGCCGTGACGATCAGGCGGCGTATTGGGCGTTCTTCCGTGGCTTCCGGCTTTTGACGTTGGGCGAGGAAGGCCACGCAACTGCCATTGTCCAGCAGGCGCAGCGCCTGGCGGATGGCTTTGGCCGCGAGTGCGCGGCGCATGGCTATCTGTTGTTGCTGTCGGCACAAAAGGAACTCATGACCGGCAACGACCCGGCGTCGGAGGCGCTGGCAAGACAGGCGCTGGCGATCGGCGAACGCTGCAGCGACATCGACCTGATCGCCTTCGCCAGATGCTATCTCGGCCGCGCGCTGGTGCGGCAGGGCCGGGTCGAGGAAGGCATCGCCTCGCTCGACGAAGCCATGCTGCCGGCTGCCGACGGCAAGCTGTCACCCATTGTCACCGGCCTCGTCTACTGCAACCTGATCGCCGCATGCCGGCAAGTCTATGCGTTCGATCGTTCACGCGAATGGACCGAGGCGCTGTCGAACTGGTGCGGAGCCCAGCCGCAGCTGATTCAGTTCAACGGCGTCTGCCTGTTGCATCGGGCCGAGATCATGGAGTTGAACGGCGCCTGGCAGGATTCGATTGCCGAGGCGCGGCGTGCCACGCGCCTGCTTGCCCATTCCAGCAGCAACGAAGCGGCAGCTGGCGCGGCTTACCAGGAGGCCGAAATCCATCGGCTACGCGGCGAGTTCGCCGCCGCCGAGGATCTTTATCGTGCCGCCAGCCGGCTCGGGCTCGAGCCGCAGCCCGGCATGGCGGTGCTGCGCCTCATGCAGGGCCGGGCCGAGCAGGCAGCGGCAACCATTCGCCGCGTGCTTGCCACGACCAAGGCGCCGCTCGGCCGTGCCCGTCTGCTGCCGGCGCTGGTCGAGATCACGATGGCCGCGGGCGCTGCCGACGAAGCGCATGAAGCCTGCGAAGAGTTGGAGATGATCGCCGGCCGCTTCGCCACCGACATCCTGGCCGCAATGGCCGCGCAGGCGAAAGGCCAGATCGAGATGGCTGGAGGTGATTCCGCGGCAGCGCTTGGCCATTTCCGCGCCGCGCTGACGACCTGGCAGCGCGCCGGCGCTCCCTATCTGGAAGCCCGGCTTCGCGTGCTGGCCGGCCAAGCCTGCCGCATGCTTGGCGACGAGGACGGAGCTGAACTGGAATTCGAGGCCGCCAGGTCGATTTTCACCGCGCTGGGCGCGGCACCCGACCTCGCCCGCGTCGATCAGTTGATTCAGCCGGCTTCTACACCCTCGCATGGCTTGACGCGGCGCGAGATCGAGGTCCTCGGCCTTGTCGCCACAGGCAAGACAAACAGGCTGATCGCGACAGACCTCGGCCTCAGCGAAAAGACCGTCGACCGGCATCTCAGCAACATCTTCGACAAGCTGGCGGTCAACTCGCGCGCCGCCGCGACAGCCTACGCCTTCCAGAACGGCCTGTTCTAGCATCCGAAAGATCGCTTGCACGACGATCCGAGGATCGCGTTTACGACGATCCGAGAGATCGCGTGGGGGGCATGGGGGAAAATCCCCATGCCGCTTCTTTTCCGTCGTGAGGTATCTCCCCGAAGCGCCGCCGCGCCGGATCGCTATTTTCGCTCCATGGCTGACGAAAACCGCATGGAGCGATCATGAACCAGATTTCGACACCTCGTCCGACCTCAAGCCCCGTACTGAAACCGCACGGCCGCGTCGGCATCACCGAGACCAGGGCGCGCGCCGGTTCCTTGCTGGAACAAGGCGCGGCATTCATGCAACTGGAGGCCGGTACGCTGCAGGCAGCGGGCAGCCAGGCGCCATCAGGCGACGAAAGGCGTCCCGCGCTCAGGGAAGAGCATGTCGACGTCGTCGTCATCGGCGCCGGCCAGAATGGCCTGTCCGTCGGCTATCACCTTGCCCGCAAGGGCGTGAAGTTCGTCATCCTGGAGGCACGCGAGCGCGTCGGCGACGTCTGGCGTTCGCGCTGGGATTCGCTGCGCCTGTTCACGCCGGCACGCTTTGACAGGCTGGCCGGCATGCCCTTCCCCGCTGCCCGCTATTCCTTCCCGACCAAGGACGACATGGCCGACTATCTGGAAGACTATGCGAAGAAGTTTTCCCTGCCGGTGCGCACCGGCGTCAAGGTCGACGAGGTAACCCGTTCCGGCGACCGCTACATCGTCACTGCCGGCCAGACCCGGTACGTCGCCAGCCACGTCGTGGCCGCGGCCTCGAGCTACCAGAAGCCGAAGATCCCGGATTTCGCGGCGTCTCTCGATCCGTCGATCCGGCAATTTCACTCGGGCGTCTACAAGAACCCTGGGCAGCTCAATCCGGGCAGCGTGCTGCTGGTTGGTGCCAGCAATTCCGGTGCGGAAATCGCTATGGATCTCGCGGCTACGCATCAGGTCTGGCTGGCTGGCCGGCATCCCGGCCACATCCCCGTCGCCTACAATGGCTATTTCGCCATGCGTCTGGTGCTGCCGATCGTCCTCCGCATCGTTTTCCACCGCCTGCTCACGGTCGACACACCGATGGGCCGAAAGGCCAAGCCGCAGCAGCTGTCGCATGGCCTGCCGCTGATCCGGGTCAAGCAGCAATCTCTGGATGCCGCCGGCGTCCGCCGGGTCTCCCGCGTTGTTGGCGCCCGGGACGGCAAGCCGCTGTTCGACGACGGTCAGCTTCTCGACGTTTCGAACGTCATCTGGTGCACCGGTTTCCGGGCCGGGCTGGATTGGATCAAGCTGCCGATCTTCGACGACAGCGGCCGGGTGAAGCAGTATCGCGGCACGGTGGAGGGCGAACCCGGCCTCTATGTCTGCGGCCTGCATTTCCAGCATTCGACCTCGTCCACCATGATCCATGGTGCGGCTCGCGATGCCGGCTATGTGGCGGACAAGATCGGCGAGCGGATGCGGGCGGCCGCCCGGTAAAGGCTGACGGACGGGCTTTTGAACGCATTGTCGGGCGCCGGGGCGACAATATTCGCACGGCGCCCGGCAATTGCGCTGACAAACGAGAACAAAACGGAGACACTTCTGGCCTTTCGCTGCCGAATCACTACATTCGGGGGCGATGTCCGGCTTTTCGGAAGACATGCCCTTTTTTGACGAACCGAATGCGCGGCCCACGGCCCCGTCCGGCATCGCCGCGCGCGCCATGGCCGCCCGCAGCGGCCACAACAACGCACCCGACTATCTGAAAGGGTTGAACCCCGAGCAGCGGCTGGCGGTGGAAACCACCGAAGGCCCGGTCCTGGTGCTGGCCGGCGCCGGCACCGGCAAGACCCGCGTGCTCACCACCCGCATCGCCCACATCCTCGCCACCGGCAAGGCCTTCCCGTCGCAGATCCTTGCCGTCACCTTCACCAACAAGGCCGCGCGCGAGATGAAGCAGCGCATCGGCATCCTGATCGGCGAAGGCAATGTCGAGGGCATGCCCTGGCTCGGCACGTTCCACTCGATCGGCGTCAAACTGCTGCGCCGCCATGCCGAGCTTGCCGGGCTCAAATCCGATTTCACCATCCTCGACACCGACGATGTCGTGCGCCTGATCAAGCAGATCATCCAGGCCGAAGGGCTGGACGACAAGCGCTGGCCGGCCAAGCAGTTCGCCCAGATGATCGACGGCTGGAAGAACAAGGGCTTAGGCCCCGCCGACATCCCTGAGGGCGACGCGCGCAGCTTCGCCAACGGCAAGGGCCGCGAACTCTACAAAGCCTATCAGGAGCGGCTGCAGACGCTGAACGCCTGCGACTTCGGCGATCTGCTCTGCCACCCGATCCGCATCTTCCGCGCCTATCCGGATGTGCTGAAGGAATACCACAAGCGCTTCAAATACATCCTCGTCGACGAATACCAGGACACCAACACCGCGCAATACATGTGGCTGCGCCTGCTGGCGCAGCGGCCGGAAGGCAAGCCGATCTCCCCCCTTGAGGGGGAGATGTCCGGCAGGACAGAGGGGGGCGCCTCACGCCGACAGGCCGGTGGGGCACCACCCCCCTCTGTCGGCTCCGCCGACATCTCCCCCTCAAGGGGGGAGATCGGGCGCTCTTCGACCGAAACCCGCGCCACCGTAAACATCTGCTGCGTCGGCGATGACGACCAATCCATCTATGGCTGGCGCGGCGCCGAGGTCGACAACATCCTGCGCTTCGACAAGGATTTTCCCGGCGCCACCATCATCCGGCTGGAGCGCAACTACCGCTCGACGGCGCACATCCTTGGCGCCGCCTCACATCTCATCGCCCACAATGAGGGCCGCTTCGGCAAGACACTGTTCACCGACCGCGACGAGCCCGAGGACGACAAGGTGCATGTCCATGCTGCCTGGGATTCCGGGGAAGAGGCGCGCGCCGTCGGCGAGACCATCGAGGCCTACCAGCGCCAGAAGCACAATCTGAACGACATGGCCATTCTTGTCCGCGCCTCCTTTCAGATGCGCGCCTTCGAGGACCGCTTCATGGAGATCGGCCTCAACCACCGCGTCATCGGCGGCCCGCGCTTCTACGAACGCCTCGAAATCCGCGATGCCATGGCTTTCTTCCGCGTTGTCGCGCAAGGCGCCGACGACCTCGCCTTCGAGCGCATCGTCAACGTGCCGAAGCGCGGCCTCGGCGAAGCCACCATCCGCCAGATCCACGACACGGCCCGCGCGCTGCGCATTCCGATGCTGGAGGCCGCCGCCAAGCTCGCGGAGAGTGATGAGCTGAAGCCGAAGCCGCGCGCCGCACTGCGCGAAGTCGCAGCCAATTTCGAGCGCTGGCAGAAGGCGCTGGAAACCACGCCGCACACCGAACTCGCCGAGACCATACTGGAAGAGAGCGGCTACACCGACATGTGGAAAAACGACCGCTCGGTGGAAGCACCAGGCCGTCTGGAGAATTTGAAGGAGCTGATCCGCTCCATGGAGGAGTATGAATCGCTGCGCTCCTTCCTCGAACATGTCGCGCTGGTCATGGACGCCGAGCAGAATGCCGAACTCGACGCCGTCAACATCATGACGCTGCATTCGGCCAAGGGTCTCGAATTCCAAACCGTCTTCCTGCCCGGCTGGGAGGACGGTCTGTTCCCGCATCAGCGCGCGCTGGATGAGGGTGGCCGCTCCGGCCTGGAGGAAGAGCGGCGCCTTGCCTATGTCGGCCTGACGCGCGCCAAGAAGAACCTGCACATCTGGTTCGTCTCCAACCGCCTCATCCACGGCCTCTGGCAATCGACCATCCCGTCGCGCTTCCTCGAGGAACTGCCGGAAGCCCATGTCGACGTCGCCGAAAGCGGCAACTCCTACGGCGGCTACGGCAATTCCTATGGCGGCGGCTCGTTCGCCTCGGGACGTGGCGGCCAAGGGGCAGGAAGACAGAACCCTTACGGCGCCTCGCGCTTTGACAATATCGGCGAGGAGAAAGCGGGGAGCTTCTCCAACACCTATGCGACGCCCGGCTGGCAGCGCGCTCAAGCGAACCGCACCGAAGCCACCGACCGCAACTGGGGCTCGCGCTCCGGCCATCAGGTCGAGCGCATCGGCTATGGCGAAACCGATTCCGGCTACGGCGCCGGCCGCACCTCGGTCAAGGGCCGCACCATCGACGGCGAGCTGGTCGCCAAATCCGTCGCCGACACACCGTCAGCCTTCAGCGTCGGCGACCGCGTCTTCCACCAGAAATTCGGCAACGGCAACATTTCGGCCATCGAGGGCAACAAGCTGACCATCGACTTCGACAAGGCCGGCCAGAAACGCGTGCTGGACGGGTTTGTCGCGGCGGTGTGAGCAGCCTGAAAATACCTGCGTTCACCGATACCGCGCCTGGTTCCATTTATGGCCAAGCAGCGACAGGATGATGATCAGGCCGTTGAAGAACTGCACGTAGAAGCCGCTCAATCCCGCTGCTACGACACCGGTCTGGATGAAGGACACGGTGACCGCGCCGATGGCGCCGCCGACCACGGTGCCGATGCCGCCCCAGGTCGGCGTGCCGCCGACGAACACCGATGCCAGCACCGGCAGCAGATAACCGTCGCCGGCGGTCGGCCACCAGGTGAAGTTGATCATCACCGAGAAGGTGCCGGCGATCGCGGCACCGATGCCGACGAAGACGAACACTTTCACCCGGACGCGCTTGACGTCGATGCCCATCTGCTGGGCGCTGTCGGGATTGTCGCCGACCACCCTCACCTGCGCGCCGAAGCGATGGCGGTTGTAGAGCAGCGCCGACAGCACGACGAAGCCGATCGCCCAGAAGATCTGCACCGGGATGCCGTAGAGCTGGCTGGAGAAGATCTTGTAGGCCCAGCTGTCGGCCAGGCCGGTCAGCGCCATCGACTTGCCCTCGTTGATGATCTGGATCAGGCCGCGCAGCAGGAAATTCATGCCGAGCGTGGCGATCAGTGACGACAGCCCGCCATAGACGACCAGCGACCCGACCAGGAAGCCGAGCAGCGTACCGGTGACGATTGCCGCGGCAATGCCGAGGAACGGATCATAGCCGGCCTGCACCACCAGGGCGAAGACCCAGGAGGCAAAACCCATCGTCGCCGGAAACGACAGGTCGATCTCGCCGCAGGTGACGACGAAGACCAGCGGCACCACCACGAACAGCGCCACCGGCAGCGTGGTGAGCACGGAGCTATAAAGATACCAGGTGGTGAAGACGGTCGGGTTGGCGATCATGAACACCGCCATCATGACGATGAACACGCCGAGCGTGCCGAGCGAAGCGCGGTTGTCGAGAACGAAACCGCGCAGCCAGTGGTCGGACGGGTGTTTCCATTCTGGTCGGGCCGGTTCGCCGCGCGGGAGACCGAGAGGATTCTGCAGATCGGGTTCCATGGTCTTGCTCATCGCACTCGCTGCTCCGTTTCGCCGGCGTCATGCAGCCCCGCCAGTCCGCCTGGGTGCGCCACGTCTTCCATGAAGTTGATGAGGTCTTCGGCCGACTTGACCTCGCTGCGGTCGGCTGTCAGCGCCACCTTGCCGCGATCGAGCACCACGAAACGGTCGGCGATGTCGAAGACATGGTGGATGTTGTGGCCGATGAACAGGATCGAGCGGCCGCTCGCCCGCACCTGGCGCACGAAGTGAAACACCTTGGCGGTCTCGGTCAGCGACAGCGCCGTCGTCGGCTCGTCGAGGATGATCAGCTCCGCCTGCTTATAGATGGCGCGTGCGATCGCCACGCCCTGGCGTTCGCCGCCCGAAAGCTGGCCGACGATCGAGTGCGGCGTGAACACTTTCGAGGTGAAGCCGATCTCGCGCATCAGCCGGCTCGCCTCCTCGATCTCCTTGCCGACTTTAAGCCAGCCCAGCCAGCTGGTCAGTTCGCGACCCATGAAGATGTTGCGCACGATGGTCTGCTGCACGGCCAGCGCCCGGTCCTGGAACACCGTCTCGATGCCGGCGTCGCGTGAGCGCGCGGCACTCCACCCGGTCACCGGCTTGCCGCGAACGAGGATCTCGCCGCTGGTCGGCTTGACCACGCCGGACAGTATCTTGATCAGCGTCGACTTGCCGGCGCCGTTGTCGCCGATCAGCCCAACCACCTCGCCGCGATCGACGCTGAGATTGACCCCACCAAGCGCATAGACCTGGCCGTAGGATTTGCTGATATCGCGCAGTTCGATGATGCGTTCGGCCATGGCGGTCCTCGCTTGGTTCCGGCTGCCGGTCGGGCCTGTCCGACCGGCATGCCGAGGTTACGGGTCAGCGCAGCGCCTGCTTGGCGAGCTCGGAGACGATCTCGTAATTCTGCGGCGTGACGAAGCCGGCGCCGGTGTCGACATTCATCGGCGCAAGACCCAGCACCACTTGCTGGCAAAGGCTGAGGATCGGCAGATAGCCTTGCAGGAACGGCTGCTGGTCGGCCGTCAGCTGCACCCAGCCGCCCTTGAAGCCCTCGACGATCTGCGGGCTGGTGTCGAAGCCGAAGTTGAAGATGTCGCCTGGCTTTCTGCCCGCAGCCTGCATGTAGGTGGGAACATTGCCGAGCATCTGCCCGCCGGGATAGCCGACCGCCTTGACATCGGGATTGTTGAGCAGTGCCGCGGTGATCACCGGAATGGCCAGGTTCGGATCCGAAGCCCACTCGCCGCTCGGCGGCGAGGACAACTGGATGACCTCAACGCCGGCTTCCTTCAGCGCCGCCACCGTGCCGCGCTCGCGCGCGCCGCGGTTCTCGTTCTCGAACGGACCGATCATGATCGCCTTGTCGCCGGCCTTGAGCCCGCCGAGCTTGAACGCCTCGGCGCCGAGCGCGCGGCCCTGCTGCTCCTGCTGCGCACCGACATAGCCGCCGCCGAACGCCGCCACCACCTTCGGCACCGGCACGTTCTGGTACATCATCTTGATGCCGTCCTTGTGCGCCAGTTCGGCCAGCGGCATGATCGAAGCGTCGCCCGGGTGGCCCATCATGGCGATGCCGCCGGGCTTGACCGCGACCGCTTCGCGCAATTGCTGCACCATCTTTTCGACGTCCCAGCCGGAGAAGATGTAGTCCACCTTCGGCCCGAGATCGGCCGCCGCCTGCTTGGCGCCATTATAGACGATGGTGCCGAAAGCGTCGCCCTCGGCGCCGCCGACGAAGAAGCGGATATGGACGTCCTTGCACCATTGGGCGTCGAGCGCCTGCGCCGGCAGAGTGGAGATTGCGGCGCACAGCGCCGTGGCCGCCGCCACGACGCTCGAGCGCAGAAGTGTCGTTCTCATCGCGATGCTCATGCACGTTCCTCCCTTTTGGTCCCTCGCAAGCCGAGGGGGTTTTCGACGATGGCTTCGGCTTGGCGCCGCAGTTCCTGGCCGGCCGGCTCCTCCCGCCGGCCAATCCTCACATTGGATTTGGCAGGTAGCTGACACCTCCCCTGCATTGCTGGAGGTATTCCAGCGCGCGGACCTGCCCGGTGATCTCCAGATCGCCGCGATAGACCGGGTCGTGCCAACCTTCGATGTCGATGGCGCCTTTGTATCCGGCCAGCCGCAATTCGCTGATCACCCGCGTCCAGTCGCTGTCGCCGAAGCCCGGCGTGCGCATTTGAACAAACGGAAGGCGGCCGAACACGCCATGTTCGCGGATCACGTCCCAGCGCACCGTCGCGTCCTTGCCATGGACGTGGAAGATACGCGGCGCCCATTTGCGGATCTGCGGCATCGGATCGATCAGGTAGACGAGCTGGTGGCAGGGCTCCCATTCGAGGCCGAGATTGTCGTCCGGCAATTCGTTGAACATCAATTCCCAGGCGTCCGGATTGTGGGCGATGTTCCAGTCGCCGGCAGCCCAGTTGCCGTCCATCGCGCAATTCTCGAAGGCGATGCGCACGCCCTTGTCGGCGGCGCGCCTGGCCAGCGGCCCCCACACTTCGCGGAAGCGCGGCAGGCTCTCGGGCAGCGGCTTGCCACGAATGCGCCCGGTGAAGCCGCTGACCGTGGAGGCGCCGAACAGATGCGCATGGTCGATGACCGTTTCCCAGGCCGCGAGCACGCCGCGGTCGACTTCGCCGCTCTCCAGCGGATTGCCGAACACGCCGATCGAAGACACGGTGACGTCGGCATCGCCGATCGCCTCGCGGATCTGGCCGGCCAGCCGTGGCAGATCCTTGCCGCCCAGCGTCTGCCAGAAGAAGGGCTGGATGCTCTCGAAGCCGAGTGGCAGGATCTCTCTGATGTAGGCCGCCGGGTCGTCGAGATTGGCCCGCACCATGGTGCCGATCCGGATGTCGAGAAGCGGGTTTGGCGTCATTGTGCTTCCTTTGAGATCGCCACGCGGCGTCCGGTCTCGGCGCTTTCGATGGCGCCGAAGACCATGGCCAGGCTCTTGATGTTGTCTGCACCGCGCGTTTCCGGCTGGGTGCCGGTCTCGATGGCCTGCATGAAATCCTGAATGATGCCGAGATGGCCGTCGACGCGGTCGGCGGGGTCGAGCGGCGGCACCTCGACCGGCTCGGTTTTGTCGAAAAGGCCGTCGCGGGCCGGCAGCACAAGTTCCGCCGTCAGCGCGTCATGGCCGTCCCAGGTGAGGCTGCCGTGCTCGGCGACGATGCGCCAGCTGCCCTCCCAACTGGTGCGGAAACCGGCAGCGCACCAGGAGCCGGCATAGGTAAAGACCTTGCCGCCGCCGAGATCGAAGACGGCGCTGGCCGACGATCCCTGCCGGTACCAGGAACTGGCCGGCTCCCATTCCTGGCAATAGACGCTTGCCGGCTCGCCGCCGACCATATAGCGGGCGGCGTCGAAGGTGTGGATCGCCATATCGAGCAGCAGGACATGCGCCATCTCCTCGCGAAAACCGCCGAAATGCGGCGCGACGAAGAAGTCGGCATGGATGCTGGTCGCGGCACCAATGGCGCCTGAGTCCAGAAAGCGCCGGATGCGCCTGACATTGGCGACATAGCGCCGGTTCTGCACGACGGCATGAACACGCCCGGCGCGTCGTGCGGCCTCGACGATGGCGCGCGCATTCTCAGGGCTGTCGGCCAGCGGCTTTTCCGTCAGCAAGTGGCAATTATGGGCAAAGGCGGAAAGCGCGACGTCGCGCCGGGCAGCAGGGACCACGACGTCGAACACCGCGTCGGGCCTGGTCTGGTCGAGGACCGCGTCCAGGCTGGTTCCAATGACGGCGCCGGTCAGCTCGTATTCGCGCGCCCTCGCCTTCGCCCGCTCGGCGTCAAGGTCGACAAGGCCGACAATGGCGAGCCCATCAATCTGCCTCACGGCGTCGAGCCAATGCTTGCTCATCGCGCCACAGCCGACGAGGACGACATTCATCATCCAGCGCTCCTCCTCCCCGTTCGGTCCCTCCAGACCGAAGTCACGGCACTCACGGCATCACCGTAAACGTTTTTCCGTAAACGTTTACGACAACACACCCGATGGCGTAGAATGTCAATTGGCCGCTCGTGAAAATCGTCATCAACCGCCTTGGCCTGAGCGGCGGCCAGTGCTAGCGAAAGTCGGGGGAGAAAGTCTTTGGCGTCCAGTATCCACGACCTTGCACGTCACCTGAACATATCGATCGGCACCGTGTCGCGGGCGCTCAACGGCCGCGCCGACGTCAACGCCGACACGCGCCAGCGCGTGCTCGAAGCGGCCAAGAAGCTGAACTATTCGCCGAACCAGTCCGGCCGCAGTCTGCGCCGCGGCTCGACCCATTCTATCGCCTTCATGCTGCAGCCGCATCCGGGCGACCAGCAATATGGCGAACCCTTTTTCATTCCGTTCCTGACCGGCTTGCAGGCAAGGCTCGCCGAAAGCGGCCTCGACCTGATCGTGGTGATGGGCGCGCCGGGCGACTATCAGCAGGAGCGCCTGCGCCGTGTCGTCGAGACGCGCCGCGCCGACGCCGTGGTGCTGGCCTGGACACGGCGCGAGGACGAGCGCATCGACTATCTGACCCAGGCCGGCTTCCCCTTCGCCACGCTCGGCCGCAGCCGCTCCGGCGGCACCGCCTACCCCTCGCTCGACCTCGATTTCGAAAAGGCCGGCGCCGACGCGGTCGACCGGCTGGTAGCGCGCGGCCACCGCCGCATCGCCGCCATCCGCCCGTCTCTCGACCTCAATTTCGGCTACCTGTTCCTCGACGGCTATCGCAAGGCGTTGCAAAAGCACGGCATCGAAGTCGATCCCGGCCTGATCGCCGACGGTTTCATCAACGAGGCCGGCGGCTACGAAGTGATACCGCAGGTCATGCGCGCCAAGAATCCGCCGACCGCCATCATCTTCAACAATGACGCCATGGCGCTCGGCGGCTGCAAGGCGCTGGCCGAGATGGGCATCAGGCCCGGCCACGACATCGCTGTAATCGTCATCGTCGACACCCCGCTCTGCCGCTATTTCTCGCCGGCGCTGACCGCCTTCCGCCCGTCGCTGGAGCCGATGGGACAAAGGCTGGCCGAAATGCTGCTGGCCTCGCTTCCCACCTTCGCCGGTGAGGAAGGCCCGCGCATCATGCGCGAGGTCTGGCCGCTGGAGCTGATCGCGCGGGAGAGTGATTGACGGGAGAACGCCTCTTCCTTCTCCCCTTGTGGGAGAAGGTGGATCGGCGCGCAGTGCCGAGACGGATGAGGGGTGCCGGAAGAAACGCAGCGTAAGAAGATCGAGGGATTTAAGCGGTTAGTTCTCCAACGTAGAGATCCTTCCAACACCCCTCATCCGACCGAGCTTCGCTCGGCCACCTTCTCCCACAGGGGGAGAAGGGAAGAAATGGCGCCTGTCACGCAAGTATCATGTTCGCGTCCTAGACCGCTTGGCGGAAAGGCGCTGGAGGCAAAGTCAATGCGACGCCTGCTCCGGGCTGCTTTGTCACAAGGGGATATCCATGAAACATCTCAGCCGAACCGTCGCGCTTGGCGCGGCACTTGCTCTGTTCACCGCCTTGACGCCGGCGCTCGCTGATGGCGTCGCCTATGTCAACAAGGGGCTGGTCGGCGTCGGCCGTATCCCGGCCAACCTGAAGGACAAGTTCGGCGAGACCTTCGGCTCCGGCTCCGGGATGGCGATCGACGTCAAGGGCTGGATGCGTGACGCGAACGGCTACAAGGGATCGCTCTGGCTGCTGCCGGATCGCGGCTACAATGTCGTCGGCACCACCGACTATCGGGCCCGCCTCAACACGATTTCGATCGAGCTTGCCCCGACGGCTCCGGGCGCGGCACCCGCCACCGGACAGGAACAGTCCGGCGTCAAGGCGACGCTTGCCGACACCATGCTGCTGACCGACGACAAGGGCACTGATGCCACCGGCCTCGATCCGCTGAACGGCGTGCGGGCAGCAAGCGGCGACATGCCGATCCTGCCGCAGGCCGACAACGGCAAGCTGGCGCTCGACAACGAGGCGATCGTGCGCCTGCCCGACGGCACCATGTTCATCTCCGACGAATATGGCCCCAACATCTACCGCTTCTCGGCCGATGGCCATTTGATGTCGGCGACGCAGCCGCCGGTAGCCCTCGTGCCGATGCGCCACGGCACGCCGAACTTCGCCTCGGACAATCCGGGCCCCGGTGCCGCCGAGCCCGATCCGAAGGATCCCGAGACCGGCCGCCACAACAACCAGGGCCTCGAAGGCATGGCGATCACCCCGGACGGCAAGTTCCTGATTGCCGTGCTGCAGTCGGCGCCGCGCCAGGATGGCGGCGATTCCGGTTCAACCCGCCAGAACACCAGGGCGCTGGTCTATGACGCCTCCGACCTTGCCCATCTCAAGCTGGCGCATGAATATGTCGTGCCGCTGCCGGTGTTCAAGGATGCAAAGGACAAGACCAAGGTCGCGGCGCAGAGCGAGATCGTGGCGCTGTCCGACAAGACCTTCCTGATGCTGACCCGCGACAGCGGCAACGGCCAGGGCCTGAAGGGCGATGAGTCGCTCTTGCGCAAGATCAATGTCGTCGATCTTTCGGCGGCGACCGACATCTCCGGCGGCCCCTTCGACGCCGCCGACAAGCCGGTGGCGCCCAAGGGCGTGCTCGACCCGTCTGTGACGCCGGCCAAGCTGACGCCGTTCATCGACATCAACGACAAGGCCCAGCTTGGCCGCTTCGGCCTGCACAATGGCAAGCCCAACGACAAGAACAACCTCTCGGAGAAGTGGGAAGCGATGTCGCTGGTCAGCGTGCTCGATCCCAAGCTGCCCGACGACTATTTCCTGTTCGTCGCCAACGACAACGACTTCCTGACCCAGGACGGCTTCCAGGTCGGCGCGCCCTACAAGGCCGAGGATGGCGCCGATGTCGACACCATGTTCCTGGTCTACCAGGTCACGCTGCCGAACCTCGCCACGAACTAGCTCCGGATTTGGAGGCGGACGTGTTTAGCGCGTCCGCCTTCAAGCCGTTTGTCGACGACCACGAGTGCCGTGAAGGCACTTACTTCAAGATCTCGGCGTCCCTTGGCACGCCCGCATCGATAGGCTCGGCGGTCCTGTTCGACACGGCGGTGAGTTTGCCGGCGGGCGACAGGTTCGGGCGCACGAAGACCTGCGCGACGCCGTTGACGCGGCTGTAGAGGTCGATGATGTCCTGGTTCATGAAGCGGACACAGCCCGACGAAGCGTTCTTGCCGATGGAATCCCACTCCGGCGTGCCATGCAGCCGGTACATCGTGTCCTTACCGTCGTGGAAGAGATAGAGCGCCCGGGCGCCCAGCGGGCTCTGCGGGCCGGGCGGCATGCCGTCCTTGTATTTCGCCAATTCCGGCCGGCGCTGGATCATTTCCGGCGGCGGCGTCCAGACCGGCCACTTCTTCCGCGCCTGAACCACGGCGCTGCCGGTCCATCCGAAACCGGCCTTGCCGAGGCTGATGCCATAGCGGATGGCCTCGCCGCCGTCGCGTACTAGGTAGAGGAAGTGCTCGGAGGTATCGACGACGATCGTGCCGGGTTTTTCTCCGGTGGGGTCGGACACGATCTGGCGTACGAACTTCGGATCGAGCTTGTCTACCGGGATTGCCGGCAGCTGATAGCCCTCGTCGACGCGTGCCGCATACATGCTTGCGGCAGCGCCGAAAGCCGACTCGCTTGGCGGCGGCGGCGCTGCCACTGGCGGCGTCACCACCTCCGTCGTGGTGCATGCCGAAAGGGCCACCGAGGCCGCACTCAAAGCGGATGCACCGAGAAACGCGCGCCGGTTCAGGCGCTCAAGAAACAGCGGACTATCGGACATGATCCCCCCGGTTACCCCATAAGATATCTATAAAAGTGCGGCCCCTCGCACCCAGGACCAATATCCCATTCCGCAAGCTTTGAGAACATGACTGGCTCAAGGCACGCCAGAGCATGATGCCGAAAGGTGTGAAGCGGTTTTCGGGTGACATCATGCTCTATCTCTTTGATTTAGAGACGGATTCAGATTTCAGGTCGATTCGACCTGAAATCATCCGGCTCTAGGCGGAATTTTCCGACGCCGCATCGACCTGTCCCGCTAAATCGGCGATCATCACGGACTGGACTCAAAGACGAGCCTTCGCCGAGCAGCTCACCATGGACGAGAATATGCCTGGCCGCCGGCGCCCTGCCGATCTCACCAGCGGCCCGATCCCGCGCACATTGCTCTTGTTCGCCTTGCCGGTGCTGGGCTCCAACGTGCTGCAATCGCTCAACGGTTCGATCAACGCCGTCTGGGTCGGCCGCTTCCTCGGCGAGGCAGCTCTTACCGCAACCTCCAATGCCAATCTGGTGCTGTTCCTGATCCTCGGCACGGTGTTCGGCATCGGCATGGCGGCCACCATCCTGGTCGCGCAATCGGTGGGTGCCCGCGACCTTGCCGAGGCGCGGCGCATCGTCGGCACCAGCGCCACCTTCTTCTTCCTCATCTCGGTGTTGTTGGCGGTCTGCGGCTGGGTCTGGGTCGACGCCATCCTCAACACGTTGGGAACGCCGGCCGACGCCTTGCCGCTCGCCCGTTCCTATCTGCGCATCATCTTCGTCGCCGTGCCGATGATGAACCTCTTGTCCTTCGTCATGACGGTGCTGCGCGGCGCCGGCGATTCGCGCACGCCCTTCTCTTTCATGGCGCTGGCCGTCATGCTCGACATCGTCTTGAACCCGCTGCTCATCCGCGGCATCGGCCCCTTCCCCGAACTCGGCATTGCCGGCTCGGCCACGGCAACGCTGATCGGCCAGACGGTGAGTGTGATCGCCATCCTCGTCGTGCTCTATGCGCGCAAACATCCGCTGCGACTGGCCGGCGCCAATCTCGCTCTGCTGCGGCCGGATCCGGCGCTGCTCAGGATCGTCGTTTTCAAGGGCGTGCCGATGGGCCTGCAGATGATCGTCATCTCGGCGGCGGCGCTGACGGTGATGGGCATCGTCAATTCCTACGGCTCGCAGGTCGCCGCCGCCTATGGCATCGCCGCGCAGCTCTGGACCTATATCCAGATGCCGGCCTTGGCTATCGGCGCCGCCGTCTCCTCAATGGCGGCCCAAAATGTCGGCGCCGGGCGCTGGGACCGCATCGGCCGTATCGCCGCCTCCGGCGTCGGCTTCAACCTCGTGCTGACCGGCGCGCTGGTCTACCTGCTGTTCCTTTTCGACCGGTCGATCCTCAGCCTGTTCCTCAGCACCGACAGCGCGGCAATCGACATCGCCGCCCATATCAACAATGTCGCGTCCTGGTCCTTCATCCTGTTCGGCGTCACCATCGTGCTGTTCGCCACGGTGCGCGCCACCGGTGCGGTGATGCCGCCGCTGATCATCCTGGTGATCTCGGTGCTGATCGTGCGCATCGGCTTTGCCTACTTTTTCCGGAGCGTCATTGGCGAGGAAGCGCTGTGGTGGAGCTTTCCGGCCGGCTCGATCACCTCGCTGGCGCTCGCCGCCGCCTACTACCGTTTCGGCGGCTGGCGAACCATGCACATGATCGAGAACAGGCCGGCTGCCGGCGAACCGCCGGACACCGGCCTCGGCGTGCCGCGCCAGCGCGCAAACATGGCACCGGAGACGCCGAACGGCTGATGCTCAGCGCGCGTATTTTGCGCCAAACCCCAGCGCCACCAGTGAGAAGATGGTGATCATGCCTGCGAAGGCGAGGCTTGCCGTCGTGGCACTTGTCCAGCTCGACAGAAGGCCGATGCCGATGACCGGCAGCGCGTTGCCGCAGAAGCAGCAGATGAAGAAGGCGGACACCACTTCGGCGCGGCGGTCGGCGGGCGCGATCTGGTTCACCACTTGCAGGCCGCCGCGATAGCCGAGCGCCGCCGCCACGCCGCAGCAAGCCGTCGCTGCAATCATGATGGGCATGGATGCGAAGAATTGCGCGGCGACGACCAAGGCGACCGTCGGGATCATCAGCACCAGCGCTGCCAGCATGGTGGCGCGGCTCGAAAACCGCGTCGTCGCCAGGATGGTTGCCGCAGCCACGATCGACAACTCGAAAAACAGTGCGCCAGCCTCGGCATGGCTGGTCGCATGCAGCTGCTGTGCCAGGATGCTGGGCGCCAGAGCTGCATAGAAGCCAACCAGCGCCATGGCGCCGAAGCCGGTCACCGCGGGTGCCACGAAGCGCGCGCGGATGGCGCCGGGAACGGAGAGGCGTGGCTGCATGGAGACATCGGCAAGTCGTCCGTGGCGCGCAACGGTCTCGCGCGTGCGCCAGATCAGCACAGTGACCACGGCGAGCACCGCCAGGTAGACGGCGAATGTCAGCCTCAGCGGCCATGGCGCGTATTCGGCCAGCAATCCCGACGCCAGCGCGCCGAGGCCAAGGCCGACGAAATTGGTGCTGGTGGCGATCGTGGCGGCGCGTGATTTATCGTCGCCGGCAATCAGCTCAGCAAGCCAGGCAGTGCCGGTTCCCGCGCCGATACCTATGCCGAGGCCGCTCAGTATCCGGGCCACATCGAGCCAGGCGACATTCTCGGCGAGCAGAAACAACAATGCGCTGACCACCGCAATCGCCATTGACGCCAGCGCGGCAGGACGGCGGCCAATGACGTCGGACAATCGTCCGAACACCAGCAGTGCTCCGAGATTGCCGACCACATAGACGGCATAGACCAGTGTCAGCGTGATCTGCGAGAAACCAAAGGCCTGCTTGTAGATGACGTAAAGCGGCGTCAGTGCCGTGCTGCCAGCAAAAAGCACCGCGATCATTGTAGCGACAACGGCGATTGCAGCGCCACCGCCGAGTTCGTTGTCTCTCGTCATGGTTTCAGCGTGGATGGTCTTTTCGACCTCTGCTTTTGCATTTTTGGGGATACTCGCCTAACGCCTATTTGGGGATCGCCGTTCCCCTTGCCGAACGCGCTCCTGACAATTTTGGCAGCATGGCGGCGTCGCCATATACGTGGCGGTGGCGGTGATCTGGTTCGTGCCGGACAGGCGCTTCGAAAGGCTGGTCGAACAAGCAGCCGCTATTTGCGCATCGCCTTCAGCTTTTCGGCGACCGACGCGGCAAGGTCGGCATAGCGCTCTTCCAGCCGTTCGGCCGCCTTGATGATCGGGAAATCATGGCCGAATTTCTCCAGCGCCATGCGCAGTTTCTCGACGAACTCGGCCTGTTTTTCCAGCGCCGAAAACAGCGTCTTCACCTGCGCTTCGCTGATGTCGGGATTGGCAAGCATCTGCGGCACCTCCCGGCCCATCTGGTCGCCGGTGGCGGTCTGCTCCTTCAGGATCTCGATCCAGTCGGTCAATCGGCAAATCCTTCCTCTGTTCGCGCAACATGCGCAGCGCGTGCCAATATGGTCAACCCGAAGACGTCGAACCGGACTTGCCTGGGGCGCATCGGACGCTAAGTTCGGCGCAACCCCGAACAAGGAAAAAATCATGACCAGCGATGCCGAAATCCAGACCGCTTTGCCCGCCCTCGCCTCCGGCAACGTCGCCGTCATCACCGGCAGCGCCAGCGGCATCGGCCTTGCCGCGGCCAAGCGGCTGGCAGCCATGGGCATGAAGATCGTGCTCGCCGACATCGGCGGCGCGCGCCTTGACGCGGCCGCCCGCGCGGTCGCCACGATCGCCGGCGAGGATGGCGTGCTCGCCGTCGCCACCGACGTCGCCAAGGCGGACGAGGTCGACCGGCTGGCGCAAAAGGCGCACAGCGCCTTCGGCGGCGTGTCGCTGCTGATGAATAATGCCGGCGTCGGCGACAATCCGGGAAAACCCTGGGAAAACCGCGATGCCTGGAAGCGGCTGCTCGACATCAATTTCTGGGGCGTCGTCCACGGCGTCGAGGCCTTCGCGCCGGCTATGCTGGCATCGGGCAAGCCTGGCCTCATCGTCAACACGGGCTCCAAGCAAGGCATCACCACGCCGCCCGGCAACCTCGCCTACAACGTCTCCAAATCAGGCGTGAAGACTTTCACCGAGGGCCTCGCGCATGCCCTGCGCAACGAGCCAGGCGCAAAGGTCTCGGCCCATCTGCTCATCCCCGGCTTCACCTTTACCGGCCTGACCGAAGGCGCGGTGGAAAAACCCGCCGGCGCCTGGACCGGCGAGCAGGTCATCGATTTCATGCTGGCATCGCTGCTGCATGGCGATTTCTATATCCTTTGCCCGGACAACGAAGTCGCGCGGCCGACGGACGAAAAGCGCATGGCCTGGGCGATTGGCGACATCATCGAAAACCGCCCTGCTCTGTCGCGCTGGCACCCGGACCACAAGGACGCCTTCGCGGCATTCATGAACGACTGACAATCACGCGGCCTGGCCCTTGGCGCCGCGCTTCTGGGCCACCGCCTTCCTGGCGGCCATGTCGGCGATCTTCTTGTCATGCCGCTTTGCCGCCTGTTCGCATTTGGCGCGGATCTCCTCGACCTCGGTTTCGGTCAGATGCTCGATACCGATGAAGGTGTTGTGAGCCCGGCCGACCCGGATCAACTCGTCGAGCTTGGCCTGGATCGCCGCGCCGTCGCGGTTCTGGGTGTTCTGGATCAGGAACACCATCAGGAAGGTGACGATCGTGGTGCCGGTGTTGATGATCAGTTGCCAGGTGTCGGAAAAGCCGAAGATCGGCCCGGTCACCGCCCAGGCGACGATGATCAGGCAGCAGGCGGCAAATGTCAGCGGCAAGCCGGCAAGGTGCGCGACCTTGTTGGCGATGCTGGTAAAAAGCTTCTCGAACATCGGCAATCCCCAAATGACGGCGACGAGATGATCCCAAGGGATCATCTCGCACCGGGAGAAACAACCACGGCGGCTCCGGGTTCCCTCCAACAAGGGTATTTCGTGAACGCGGCGTACGCGCCTGCGCGAGATTCAGGGAATGTCGTTTTCCCAGCGATCGAGGAAAGCCTCGATCGGCATCGCCTGCATGTCGGGGACCGCCTTGGCTAGTTTTTCCGGCGCCCAGTCCCACCACGCCAGGCTTTCGATCCGCGCCGCAATGTCGGCGCCGAAGCGCTGGCGCAGCGGTTTCGCCGGAACGCCGGCGACGATCGCATAGGCCGGCACATCGCGCGTCACCACCGCGTTGGCGCCGACAATCGCGCCATTGCCGATCGTCAGGCCCGGCATGATCACCGCGCCGTGGCCGATCCAGACATCGTGGCCGATGCTGACCGACTTTGCCTGGCGCCGCTCGCGGAAGCCCGCATCGACGCCCAGCCAGCGGAAATACTCGTTCGGCCGGTAGCTGATCTTGTGCTGCGTCAGCCGCTCGATGGGATGCTCCAGTGCATTGATGCGGCTGTTGGCGGCAATCGAGCAGAACTTGCCGATCGTCGTGTAGATCGCTTCCGCATGGCGCTCGAAATAGGAGAAGTCGCCGACCGTCACCTCGCGCAGCACGACCCGTTCGCCGATCGAGGCGTAGCGTCCGAGCTTGCACGCCTTCAACTCCGCGGTCGGATGAATGCGCGGTTCCGGGTCTTTCAGGACAAGATTTTCGGCACGGTCCATGTGGCGGCTTTACGCCCGGACGATTGGTCCCGCAAGCGGGACCAATCGTCCGTCAGCTGTTGCCAGGGTCTATTTCGGCTTGCCTTTGGTCCACACCACGTTCTGGCCGTAGAGCGGCACGGTGGTGACGGACATCTTCGCCGAACCATCCTGGACCTGGCGCGAATGCGACAGATAGATCAGCGTCTCGTTGGTCTTGTCGTAGATGCGGTTCACCACCTGCTTCTTCCAGATCAGGCTGATGCCTTGCTTGAAGACTTCCTCGCCGCCTTCGCTCATGTCGATGTCGCCGATGGTGATCGGGCCGGTCTGGCGGCAGGAGATCGAGGAATCCGACGGATCCTCGAACCAGTTGCCCTTCTGCAGGCGGTCGATGACACCGCGATCGAAATAGGAGACGTGGCAGGTGACGCCCTCCACTTTCGGATCCTTGATCGCCTCGACGATGATGTCGTTGCCGAGCCAGTCGACGCCGACCTTGCCCACTTCGTCTGCCGCCGCCACACCGGTGCCGAGGACAAGGCATGCGGCCAGGGCGCCGCCGATCAGTTTTCGCAAATGAGCCTCCTGCGGTTCGCGTTTTGCCGACCTCAGGTGGGACGGGCAGCGGGACTTTGCAAGCAGATCGTGTGTGCGCCGCCTGCCGGTTGCGGCAACGCGACATCTTTGCGTGCGAACGCCAAACCGGTAAGAGTGTTCACCGAACAAGGGCTTTCCGCGCCCATCCGGCGCGTGCCATGACAATCACGACGGACACCCATTGATGATGCGTTCAATACTGGTCGGCATTCTCGTCCTGATGGCGGCGGGCATCGGCTGGCTCACCTTCGACTGGTATCGCGGCCATTATGGCGGCGAGCCGTTCGGCACGCCGTTCACATTGGTCGACCAAAAGGGCGCCCCGATCACCGAAGCAGCGTTCAGGGGTCATCCCAGCGTCGTCTTCTTCGGCTTCACTCATTGCCCGGAAGTGTGCCCGACCACCCTCTTCGAACTGGCCGGCTGGCTGAAGACGATGGGCGACAGCGGCAAGAACCTGAATGCCTATTTCGTGACCGTCGACCCGGAGCGCGACACGCCCGAGGTGATGAACACCTATGTCGGCAATTTCTCCGACCGCATCGTCGGCATCACCGGCGATCCGGACAAGGTCCACGCCATGGCCAAGGGCTTCAGCATCTACTGGAAGAAGGTCGACACCGGCGACGGCGACTACACAATGGACCACACCGCTTCGGTGCTGCTGCTGAACGCCAGGGGCGAATTCTCCGGTACCATCGCCTATGGCGAAAGCGCCGATACCGCCATTGCCAAGCTGAAGCGGCTGGCGGCGGGCTAGAGCATGATCCCGAAAAGTGGGAACCGGTTTTCGGAAAAGATCATGCTCAAGCAAGAAACAATCTCATGACCCAGACGCGGCTCTACTTCACCACCCGCAAGATCGAGGCCGAGCGTATCTTCGCGGCGCTCGAAGTTGCCTTCGAGGACGAGGGCCTGCCGATCGCCGTGCTCGAGGTCGATGAGGATCGTGACATCCACGAAGTGTCGCTCTATGCCGATGGCGACGTCGATGTGGTCGAGGCAAGGGTCAAGGACGTCCTCGCCGGACTCTCTTTGCCGAAACCGATCGAGCGCGAAACGCTCCCCGAAATCGACTGGGTGGCGCGCTCGCTGGAGGGTCTGAAGCCGGTGCGCGCCGGGCGTTTCTTCGTCCATGGCGCGCATGACCGCGACAAGCGCCGCAGCGGCGACCTCGCCATCGAGATCGAGGCCGGCCTTGCCTTCGGCACCGGCCATCACGGCACCACATCCGGCTGCCTGGAAATGCTGGAAAAGGTCGTGCGCCGCGAGCATCCGGCGAATGCGCTCGACCTCGGCACCGGCAGCGCCGTGCTGGCGATCGCGCTGGCAAAACTCGCGCATATTCCGGTGCTGGCGACCGATATCGATCCGGTCGCGGTCAAAGTGGCTGCCGCCAATGCCCGCCTCAACCACGTCAAGGCGCTGGTCGAAACGGTGACGGCGCCGGGCTTCCACCACCCGATCTTTGCTGCGCGCGCGCCCTTCGATCTCATCGTCGCCAACATACTGGCGCGTCCGCTGATGCGGCTGGCGCCGGAAATGGCCAGGCATATATCGTTGGGCGGCTCGATCGTGCTCTCCGGCATTCTCGACCGCCAGCGCGACGCGGTGGTCTCGGCCTATGTCGGCCAGCAGTTCCGCCACGTCAGGACCTTGCACCGCGAAGGCTGGGTGACGATCCATCTCAAGCGGTAGCACCGGAGAACCTGGACCAAATCCAGCCGGTTGTCAGGCAAGCGGCGCTGTAGCAGTTTGCGCCTGCGCAACGCCCCTGCCGGAAATCGATTCCGATCCTTGGGGTCATGCGTTACGCTTGCGGCAAGAGGAGAGGCCACCATGTTCCAGACCTTTGATTCCGCTGGCGATCCGGCTGTCGGCAAGCCGCGTGTGGCGCTGCTGCGCCAATGGCTGGCGGCCAACGGCCTCGACGGTTTCATCGTGCCCCGCGCCGACGAGCATCAGGGCGAGTACGTCGCCGACCGCTCGGCACGGCTGAAATGGCTGACCGGCTTCAGCGGTTCGGCCGGCGCCGCCATCGTGCTCGCCGCCCGCGCCTTCATGTTCGTCGACGGGCGCTACACCCTACAGGTGCGCAGCGAGGTCGATCTCGACATTTTTTCGATCGAGAGCCTCGTCGACAACCCGCCCGCCACCTGGATCAAGGACAATCTCGGCAAGGGTGCCAGGCTTGGTTTCGATCCCTGGCTGCATACGCTGAGCGAGGTCAAGGCGCTGCAAACCTCTGCCGAGCAGTCGGGCGCGGTACTTGTGCCGCTCGAGAAGAACCCGATCGACGTCATCTGGAAGGACCAGCCCGAATCGCCCCGGGCGCCAGTCGAGATCCACCCGATCGGCTTTGCCGGCGAACTGGCTAAGGACAAGCTGGTACGGCTGGCGGCTGCGATCGGCAAGGATGGCGCCACGCATGCCGTGCTGACCGACCCGTCCTCGATCGCCTGGGCCTTCAACATCCGCGGCGGCGACGTGCCGCACACGCCGCTGGCGCTCGGCTTTGCCGTGCTTGCCGCCGACGGTTCGCACCAGCTGTTCATGGACCAGCGCAAGTTCTCGCGCACCGTCGCTGCCTACCTCACCCAGCTTGCCGAATTGCACGAACCCGGCAAGTTCGAGGCGGCCATCGCTGCCCTGGCCAAGGGTGGTGCAAAAATCGCGCTCGACCCGGTGCTGGTGGCGGAGAAGCTGAAGATGCTGGTCGAGGACAATGGCGGCACTGTCGTTGCCGCGCCCGATCCCGCTCGCATTCCGCGCGCCACCAAGAACCAGGCCGAGATCAACGGCAGCCGCGCCGCGCATCGTCGCGACGGCGCCGCCATCGCCAAGCTGCTCTGCTGGCTGGATCGCCAGAAGCCGGGCACGCTCGACGAGATCGCGGTCGTCACCAGGCTTGAGGAGACGCGCCGGCAGACCGGCGAGGAGACGCAGATGCCGCTGCGCGACGTCTCCTTCGACACCATCTCGGGCGCCGGCCCGAACGGCGCCATCATGCATTACCGCGTGGCGCGCGCCACCAGCCGCAAACTCGCCGATGGCGAACTGTTCCTGCTCGATTCCGGCGGGCAATATCAGGATGGCACCACCGACATCACCCGCACCGTGCCGATCGGCGCGCCGACCGAAGAGATGCGCGAGCGCTTCACCCTGGTGCTGAAGGGCATGATCGGCATTTCCATGCTGCGCTTCCCCGCCGGCACGCGCGGCTCCGAGATCGACGCGGTGGCGCGCATGGCGCTGTGGAAGCATGGCTGCGACTTCGCCCACGGCACCGGCCATGGCGTTGGCTCTTATCTGGCGGTGCATGAAGGCCCGCAGCGCATCGCCCGCACCGGCACCGAAAAGCTGCTCGCCGGCATGATGCTCTCCAACGAGCCCGGCTACTACAAGGAAGGCGCCTACGGCATCCGCATCGAGAACCTCGTGCTGGTGACCGCGGCCGAACAGGTAGAGGGCGGCGACATCGCCATGCACGGTTTCGAGACGCTGACGCTGGCGCCGATCGACAAGCGATTGATACGCACCGACCTTTTGACGCGCGACGAACTGCACTGGCTCGACCAGTACCACGCGCGCGTTCTGGCTGAGATCGGCCCGATGCTCGACGGTGAAACGCTGGCCTGGCTGGAGAAGGCGGCGGCACCGCTGCCGCACGACGCGAAGATCTGACGTAGAGGGGCCCAGTATTCAGCTTGGAAGGCTGACGCTGCCCCTCATCCGCCTGCCGGCACCTTCTCCCCGTATAGTGACGGGGAGAAGGGGCTGACTGCAACGTTGGCGCTCTTTTTTTCTGCTACGCAGGCGATTGGCGAAACCATCGACGACGGCGTCTTTCTCCCCGTCACTATACGGGGAGAAATGCCCGGCAGGGCAATGAGGGGCGGCACAGACGGCTCGAAACGGTCGCGCCGGCAGAACTCTACCCGACGAACTGCCGTGCCAGGATCAGCACCGCCGTACCGGCCAAAAACATCGCCATCAGGCCGCCGCGCAGCGACGCCAGCGCAGTGACGATCAGCGCCGCCCATTCGGCGGGCCCGGCGCTAAGTGCGGCCGGCGCGACCAGTGTCGTCAGCACCGCCGCCGGCACCGCGTTCAAGCCCGCCTCGACGCGCGGATGGATGTTTTCGAAGCGCGAGATGACCAGATGCCCGCCGATGCGGGTGAGATAGGTGGCGATCGCGCCGGCGATGATGATCCACAAGGTGGTGCTCATGGCCGTTCCCCCACGCCGCTATGGTGCGGCGGCAGGATGACCGCCAACAGCATGCCGGCGACCGCGCCGATGGAAACGTGCCAGGGCGAACCCACTGTCTTGTAGGCGATGATCGAGGCAACGGCGCTGGCCATGACCACAGGCAGCCAGAGCGGCCGCTTGCGAAAACCAAGCACCAGGCCGAGGAAATAGATCGGCAGCAGGAAGTCGATGCCCAGCGCATGGGTGTCGGGAATGAGCTTGCCGAACACCGCGCCGAGCGCGCTTTCGACCACCCAGAACACATAGACCGGCAGGCCAAGCCCCAGATACCAGACAAAGCCGACCGTCTTGCCGGACGCCGCCCTGGCCTCGGCCACGGCGTATTGCGGATCGGTCATAATGAAATAGCCGAGCGCCTGCTGGATCACAGGCCAATGGGAGATACGGCGGCCGAGGCCGGCGGAATAGAGCACATGGCGAAAATTGACGGCGAAGATCGACAGCACGATCAGCCAGGGCGCGACATGCTGCCCGAACAGTTCGATGCCGACCATCTGGCTGGCGCCGCCGAAGACCAGGGCGCTCATCAGGAAGGCCTCGAGCACGGAAAACCCGTTGTCGACGGCAATCGCCCCGAACAGCAAGGCAAACGGCGCCGACGCCACCACGACCGGCATCGAGAGCCGCACGCCGTCCCAGAAATCGCTTTTTGCGCTGCCCTCGGAGATCGCTTCCACAGCCATCGACCACTCCTGCCAGAACGGTGGTATGTAGGGAGAGCCGGCTTTCTTGTCACACCAATTCGCTTGAGCCAATCGATCAGCGGAAATGATCGCCGGGCGTGGTGTTATCCAGCCTTCCCCTGGATCGCCCTGCCCCAGTCGAGCAGCGGCTTGGCGCGAATGGTGAAATCGACGAGGTCGTCGACCAGGGCCGGCGTATGGATCGTTGCGGGATCGAAATTGTGCCGGACGGCGAAATGCCGGTTGCGGATCGCCTGGGCAAGGTCGGCGTCCGTGACATCCTCGAAACCGCGCGGCGCACGCTTCAGGCATCCCTCGGTGTCGAGTTCGAGACCAGCTTTCTTCAGCGCCGCCACCAGGGCGCGGAAGGCGACCGGCTTCGTCATGATGGCTTTGCGCATCGCCTGAAGCAGTTCCGAGCCCGGCTGCCACCAGGCAACGCCGGCAAAGCAGCGGTCGACCCCGATGTAAACGAAGAACACGCCCTGCTCCATCTTGGTGCCGTCGGGTGACAGGATCGCGGAAAGGTGCTGGTTGTAAGGCCGCTTGTCCTTGGAAAAACGCACATCGCGGTTGATCCGGAACAGCGATTTCTTGCGGTCGCCGCGCAGGCCGAGGCCCGCCGCCTGGAAACGTTCGGAGAGCGTTTCGACGAGATCGCAGAACGGCTCGTGCAGCTCGCTTTCGTAAAGCGCCCGGTTCTCCTGGAACCATTCCCGGCTCTGGTGGAAATCGAGAGCCTTCAGGAATGGAATGGCCTTCTGCCCGAACCCTTTGAACACGCCGGCCATCAGCCGCCCCTGCCGATCCGCTGCAACCAAGTGTCTTCGTCGATCACCTCGATGCCGAGATCGGTGGCAACCTTCAGCTTGGAGCCGGCGCCTGGCCCCGCCACCACCAGGTCGGTCTTCGCGGAAACCGAGCCCGCGACCTTGGCACCCAGACGTTCGGCCATCGCCTTGGCTTCGGAGCGCGTCACCTTTTCCAGCGTGCCGGTGAACACGATCGTCTTGCCGGCGACCTCGCCGCCGGCCGAGACATCCACAAGGTACGGCTTCGGCTTGACCTGCTTGAGCAGTGCATCAAGCACATCGTCGTTGCGTTCATTGCCGAAGAAATCGCGGAGCGCGCCGATCACCGTGTCGCCGATGCCGTTGATCGATGGGAAAACGCTGTGCGGATCGGCCGCCGCCGCGGTCTCCTTGCCGATGCGGATCAGCTCCTCGATGGTCGAGAAGGTCCGGGCAAGCACAGCGGCCGTCGTATCGCCGATGTGGCGGATGCCCAGCGCAAAGATGAAACGATCGAGCTCCGGCTCGCGGCGGGAGTCGATGGCTGCAAAAAGCTTGTCGAGGCCTTCATAGTTGCGGTCCTCGACACTGCGCACGTTCTTGCGCGTCTTGCCCGACGCGGCCTCGCGCTGCCTGGCCTGCTCCTCACGCCGCTCGGCCAGCGCCTTGGTGACGGCGGGACGGCGATCCTTGAGCGTGAAGATATCGGCGGCTGTCTTGATCAGTCCCGCGTTGAAGAAGGTGTCGATGTTCTCGGCGCCCAGCCCTTCTATGTCCAGGGCGCCGCGTGACACGAAGTGGCGCAATCCTTCCACCGCCTGCGCGGCGCAGATCAGTTCGCCGGTGCAGCGCCGGCGCGAATCCTCCTTGCCGGTCTTCTCGTTGATCTCGCGCGTCGCGGGCGAGCCGCAGATCGGACAGCTATGCGGGAATTCGTAAGGCGCGGCATCGGACGGACGCTTTTCGATGACGACGCTGACGATCTGCGGAATGACGTCCCCCGCCCGCTGGATCACGACCGTGTCACCTATGCGTATGTCGATGCCGTCGCGGATCGGCTGGCCGGTGTTGTCCAGACCCTTGATGTAGTCCTCATTGTGAAGCGTGACGTTTTCGACCACCACGCCGCCAACCGTGACGGGGGCAAGCCGTGCAACCGGCGCCAGCGTGCCGGTGCGGCCGACCTGGATGTCGATCTTCTGCACGGTCGTCATCGCCTGTTCGGCCGGAAATTTGTGAGCGACGGCCCAGCGCGGTTCGCCGGTGACAAAGCCCCATCTGCGCTGCAGCTCCAGCTGGTCGACCTTGTAGACGACGCCGTCTATGTCATAGCCGAGCGATGAGCGCTGCTCCTCGATCAGATGGTAGTGCGCGACCAGTTCCTCTACCGATTTCGCCCGCACCATCAGCGGACTGATCTTGAAGCCCCAATCAGCGAACTTTTGCACCGACTCATACTGGGTCGGTGCGGGATCCTCCGACGTATAACCCCAGGCATAGGCGAAGAATTTGAGGTTGCGGCTGGCGGTGACCGATGGATCCTTCTGACGCAGCGACCCGGCCGCCGTGTTGCGCGGATTGACATAGCCCTGACCGCCGGCCGCAGCCGAGCGTTGCTTCAGCGCCTCGAATTCCGCATAGGTCATGTAGACCTCGCCACGTATTTCGATCGTGTCAGGCCAGCCTGAGCCCTTCAGCGTCTTCGGGATGTCGGCGATCGTCTTGAGATTGGCGGTGATGTCCTCGCCGACGGCGCCGTCGCCGCGCGTTGCGCCCTGCACGAACACGCCGCCTTCATAACGCAGCGAAGCCGACAGCCCGTCGATCTTCGGTTCGGCCGTGAAGGCGATGTCCAGATCCTTGTCGCGGTCGAAGAACCGCCGGCCGCGTTCGATGAAGTCGGTGACGTCCTCGTCTGTGTACGCCTTTGCGAGGCTGAGCATCGGCACCGCATGGCGCACCTTGGCAAAGCCTTCCGCCGGCGGCGCGCCGACCCGGCGCGACGGCGAATCCTCGCGGACCAGGCCGGGGAACCGTTCCTCGATGGCAAGGTTGCGCCGCGCCAGCGCGTCATATTCCGCGTCCGAGATCGTCGGCGCATCCTCGGTATGGTAGCGCCGGTCGTGCTCGGCAATCTCCGCCGCCAGCCGCTCCAGCTCGCTGGCTGCCTCGCTTTCGCTGAGCGAATCGACAGGTTTTTCCGACATGCTTTTCTTCCCTGAACGTGGCGCGACACCTTAGAACAGGATTCTCCCATGAGGGAGAGACCAGGCATGGGAAAATCATTCCTGAACAGCGGGATGGAGCCATATCCTGACTCTGTCCGAAAGACAGTGCTTTCGGCGTCGGACAGCGTGCAGCTAAGCCGCGGCCGTATTCTCGCGCAGCAGCCGCTCGGCCGCGGCGCGGGCCTCGTCGGTGATGGTGGCGCCGGCCAGCATGCGTGCGATCTCCTCCTGGCGCGCCGCCCGGTCCATCTCGGCGATCCCCGTGGCAACCTTGTCGGTGCCGCCGGATTTGGAGATCAGGAAATGCGTCCCCGCGCGCGCCGCCACTTGCGGCGCATGGGTCACGGAAAGCACCTGAACGCGCGTCGACAGCCGCGCCAGCCGCTGGCCGATGGCGTCCGCCACGGCGCCGCCGACCCCGGTATCGATCTCGTCGAAGACCAGCGTCGGCGCCGAGCCGCGGTCGGCCAGCGCCACTTTCAGTGCCAGCAGGAAACGCGAAAGCTCGCCGCCGGAAGCAACCTTCATCATCGGCCCCGACCTCGTGCCGGGATTGGTGCGCACCCAGAACTCGACCTGGTCGATGCCCTCTTCCATCCGGCTTTCGGCGTCGCTGGTCATCGAAACGATGAACTCGGCCCGTTCGAGCTTCAGCGCCGGCAATTCAGCCATCACGGCTCTGGTGAGCCCTATCGCCGCAGCACGGCGAAGCGACGACAGCTGTGCGGCGGAAATATCGTAGGCCTCTCGTGCGGCGGCGGCCTGCTTCTCCAGTCCGTGCAGGCGCTCTTCACCGGCATCGAGATCGGCGAGGTCGGCGGCCATCGTGTCGCGCAATTGCGCCAGATCGTCGACCGCCACGCTGTGCTTGCGCGAGGCGGCGCGCAGCGCAAACAGCCGCTCTTCCGCCTTCTCCAGCCGCTGCGGGTCATACTCAGTGGCGCGCAGTGCTGCCTCGACACCCGACTGCGCTGCGTCAAGCGACAGCATTGCCTCGTCGAGCGAATTGACCACATCGTCGAGCAGACCGGGCGCTTCCGTAACCTTGCGCTGCAGCCGCCGCAAAAGGCTCGCCAGTTGGGGCAAGGGCGAGGATGGCCCCGACAGCACGTCCTGCGCATCATGGATTTCCGAGGCGATCTTCTCCGCCCGCATCATCGTGGCGCGCAGCTCCGCGAGCTGCGTCTCTTCGCCGGGTTGGGGATCGAGCTTCGCCAGCTCCGCTACCGAGGCGCGCAGATAGTCTGCTTCGCGTGCCGCCGCCTCGACCTTGGCGCGGTGTTTGGCAAAGTCCTGCTCGCAGCTTCGCCAGTACCGCCACGCCTCGCCTGTCGCGCGGGCAGCGCCGAGATGGCCGCCGAAACTGTCCAGCAAGTCGCGATGCGCGCCCGGATCGACCAGCGCCCGCTCGTCATGCTGGCCGTGGATCTCGACCAGCGCATGGCCGATGTCGCGCATCAGGGTGACGCTGGACGGCTGGTCATTGACGAAGACGCGCGTACGGCCATCGGCCGTCTGCACCCGGCGCAGGATGATGTCGCCGTCGTCCTCGATGGCGTTTTCGGCGAGCAGCGCCCGGGCCGGATGATTGCGCGGCACGTCGAACACCGCGATGACCTGGCCCTGTGCCGCGCCGTGGCGGACCAGCGAAGCGTCGCCGCGGGCGCCGAGCGCCAGCGACAACGCGTCAAGCAGGATGGATTTTCCGGCGCCGGTTTCGCCCGTCAGCACGGAGAGGCCGGGCAAGAAGTCGATGTCCAGCTTCTCGATCAGAACGATATCGCGGATCGACAGCCTGGAAAGCATCAGGCGCCGGTGATCAGCTTCCCGGCCTTGGAGATCCACGACCCGGCATTCTCACGCGGCTGAAGCCCGTTGCTCTGCAGGAGCTTGTAGGAATCCTTGTACCACTGGCTGTCGGGATAGTTGGTGCCTAGCACTGCCGCCGCGGTCTGCGCTTCCGACGTCAGCCCCATCGCATAGTAGCTCTCGGTCAGACGGGCCAACGCTTCCTCGACATGGCGGGTGTTGGAATAGTTCTCGACCACATTGCGGAACCGCTTGACGGCGGCGATGTATTCGCGGCGCTCGAGATAGTAGCGGCCGATCTGCATCTCCTTGCCGGCCAGCTGGTCGGTGGCGAAGCGGATCTTCTCCTTGGCGTCGTCGATATATTCGGACGTCGGCCAGCGCGTCACCAGATCCTGCATGGTCTGCACGGTCTGGCGCGCTTCCTTCTGATCCTGGGTGACGTCCTTGATCTGCCGGTAGTAGCTCAGGCCGATGATGTACTGCGCGTAAGCCGCATCGTCGGTCGACGGATAAAGCGTCAGATAGCGCTTGGCCGAGCCGATCGCCTCGTCATAATGGCCTGCGCGGTAATCGGCAAAGGCGCCCATCACCATCGATTTGCGGGCGAATTCCGAATAGGGATGCTGGCGGTCGACGGCGTCGAACTTCTTGCTCGCCTCGTCCAGACGGCCGGCGTTCAGATTGGCCAGGCCCTGATTGTACAGAACGTCGGCCGGTTCGGTCTGGTCGACATAGGTCGACAGGTCGACATCTTTCTCGGACGACATGCAGGCCGACAGGAAGAGCGATGGGACAACCACCGAAAGCGCCAGGAAAACAGCCCTATGCGGCGCTTTCGATTGACCAACTCGCTTGAAGAACATGATTGGATTCCGCCCTTTCGGCGTCATTTCAGTCGTCATTTCGGGTCTGGGGCAGCAGCCATAAACCATAACCGCCTTGCCCGGCAACGCTATCTCCGGCCAATCGCACATTTTTGTGGCGGTTTGGCGGTAGCCCCGTGATCGTATGATTTCACCAACCCGTGATGCATCCATGCAACACAGGCCGGCCGCCAGCAAGCCAGAAAATCGTTAAGAATCAGATCATCCAGGGCGCATAGACGGGCGCGCTGACGGCGCTCATCTCAGCGCTCCGACCGCGTTCGCGGCGTGTCGTCTCGACGATCTCGAACGCCGAACGGTCGGACAAAAGCCGCCGCAACGCCGCCGCATTCATCCTGTGGCCGCCGCGATAGGAGCGGAAGCAGCCGATGAAGCGGGCGCCGGCCAGCGCCAGGTCGCCCATTGCGTCCAGCGTCTTGTGGCGCGCGAACTCATTGGGATAGCGCAAGCCGCCCATGTTGATGACGCGGTTGTCGTCGCCGATCACCAGCGAGTTCTCCAGCGACGAGCCGAGCGCGTAGCCGGCCGCCCACAGCCGCTCGACATCCTTCATGAAACCGAAGGTGCGGGCGCGCGCGATGTCGCGGCGGAAAATGTCGGCATTGATGTCGGACGCGAACAGCTGGCGGCCAATCGCCGGGCTTTCGAAATCGATCTCGATCTCGAAGCGGGTGCCGTCATAGGGCCGGAATTCCGCCCAGGACGCCCCGTTCTCGATGCGAACCGGCTTGACCACCCTTATGTAGCGGCGCTTGACCGGCAGCGTCTCGACGCCGGCCTGGTCGAAGGCTTCCACGAACGCGATCGCGCTGCCGTCCAGGATCGGGACTTCGGGGCCGTCGATCTCGATGATGAGATTGTCGAGGCCAAGGCCGAAGACCGTGGCCATCAGGTGCTCGACGGTGCCGATGTGATGCTCGCCCGCCGGGTCACCCAGCATGGTGCAGAGATCGGTCGCGCCGACTTCGGAGACAAGGGCGCGGAACTCGCGGCTGTCGCCGCCATTTGTAAGCTGGAAGAGGATGCCGGTGTCGGCGTCCGCGGGCAGGAAATGAACGGTAACGGGCTTGCCGCTGTGAACGCCGGTACCCGTCAGCGTTGCACGCGATTTAAGTGTCGTCTGATAGTCTTGCAAGACAAACCCCATAAGCCCAAACTGCCATAGTCCGCTTCTTCAGCCCTGAGGGCGCGCGGCTCTTGAATTGATCGGCAGGCAGGGCCAACTCCCCGAATCCCGGCAAACCGAAGGTAATCCGGGCGAAGATAGTGGTCCGGCTGGGAGACTCCAAATCACGGTTTCTTTCCTGCTGTAACCGCGACCTGGAGCGAGACACCTCTCGTAACACTCTGTTTTACAACTTCTTTTTGCGTTAACAGGCAAACAATCGCTTGTCTGCCTGTTAACAATTGTTACGGACCGTTAACAGGTCAGTTGGCCTGGCGGCGCAGGAAAGCGGGAATCTCCAGCTGGTCGTCTTCCTGCACAGCCCGGCTCTGCGGCGTCAGCCGGCCCTGATCGTCCAGCTGCCCGCGACGCGGCGCGTAGAGCTGCGGATCCTGGCTGGCAAGACGGCGCACTTCCGGTGCCGCCTGGCGCAGTTTGGGTTCGCGCGGCTGCGCCGGCTGCAACCGTGCAGGCTCTTCCTCACGACGCGTCAGCCCGTTGGTCAGACGCTTGAGCAGACCCATCGGTCCGCCGTTCTCATGGTGGTCGGCCGGGCGGCTCTTGGCTTCCACTTCCGCCTTCACCACCGGCGGAAAGTCCTCGACGCGCGGCATGCGCTGCGGTGCGGCGGCGACCGGCTGCGGCATTTCCCGCAGCGGTGCGGGCTGCACGACCTGCTGCTGAACCACCGGCTGCGGCTGGGCAGGCGGCGCCTGGAAGATCTTGCTCTGCGGGCGGAACTCTTCCGCATGGGCAGCCGGACGCGGCTGCGCCATGGCGGCCGCATTGGCCTCGGCAAGCTGGATGGCCTCGGCAACCGGATCCACTGCGCGCGGCTCGTAGGCCGCCTGCTGGACAGGTGCCGGACGGCTTTCCGCGATCGCGGCTGCCGGGCGGCTGACCGGCTTTTGCGGCGCGGCGCGGATCGAGATCGGAGCCGCGGCGATTTCGGCCGCCGACTTGTCGATGCCGGTGGCGACCACAGAGACGCGGATCACGCCTTCGAGCTCTTCGTCGAACGTGGCGCCCAGGATGATGTTGGCGTCCTGGTCGACCTCTTCGCGGATGCGGGTCGCGGCCTCGTCGACCTCGAACAGCGTCAGGTCGCGGCCGCCGGTGATCGAGATCAGCAGGCCCTTGGCGCCCTTCATCGAGGTCTCGTCGAGCAGCGGGTTGGCGATCGCCGCCTCGGCGGCGGCCATGGCGCGCCCCTCGCCCGAAGCTTCGCCCGTGCCCATCATTGCCTTGCCCATCTCGCGCATCACCGAACGGACGTCGGCGAAGTCGAGATTGATCAGGCCTTCCTTGACCATCAGGTCGGTGATGCAGGCGACGCCGGAGTAGAGCACCTGGTCGGCCATGGCGAACGCATCGGCGAAGGTGGTCTTGTCATTGGCCAGCCGGAACAGGTTCTGGTTGGGGATGACGATCAGCGTATCGACGCATTTCTGCAGTTCCTCGATGCCCAGGTCGGCCGTCTTCATGCGGCGCTGGCCTTCGAAATGGAACGGCTTGGTGACGACGCCGACGGTGAGGATCCCCTTCTCACGCGCGGCCCGCGCCACCACCGGCGCAGCACCCGTGCCGGTGCCGCCGCCCATGCCGGCGGTGACGAAGCACATATGGGTGTTGGAGAGATGATCGATGATCTCGTCGATGCATTCCTCAGCCGCCGCGCGCCCGACTTCCGGCTGCGATCCGGCACCGAGCCCCTCGGTGACATGCGCGCCGAGCTGGATCAGCCGCTCAGCCTTCGACATGGTCAGTGCCTGGGCGTCCGTGTTGGCCACCACGAATTCGACACCGCGCAAGCCGGCGGTGATCATGTTGTTGACGGCATTGCCGCCGCCGCCGCCGACACCGAACACGGTGATGCGTGGCTTCAGCTCGGTGATGTCCGGCTTTTGCAGATTGATCGTCATTGTCTCCGTCCTTTGCCTTTCCCGCCGCTTCGCCGCTGCGGCCGCCTATGGGGCTGTCCCCGTCAATTTAGAAACTGTCTCTCAACCACTGACTCATGCGATGCAGTTTTCCGCCCGTTCCGGTCATCCTGAGACCGGAAATTCCTTTCGCCGGATGGCTCTCGAAGCTCGCCATCTGCGGATAGATCAGCAGCCCGACCGGGGTCGAGAATGCCGGCCCCTTGGCCGCTTCCGGCAGGCCCGCCACACCGAGCGGGCGGCCGATGCGCACATTGCGCCCGAGAATGCGGCGCGCCGCTTCCGGCAGGCCGGAAAGCTGGCTGGCGCCGCCGGTGAGCACGACACGCTTGCCGACGGCGTTGCCGTAGCCGGACTTGTTCAGCCGGTCGCGCAAAAGCTCGAGCGTTTCGTCGATGCGGGCGCGGATGATGCGCGTCATCATCGAGCGCGGCACCTGCAGCGGTATCTCGCCCTCTTCGCCGATCGGCTGGATCGAAACCAGGTCGCGGTCGTCGGCGCTGCCGGGCAACGCCGAGCCATGCATCACCTTGAGCCGCTCGGCCGCGTCGAGCGAGGTCGACAGGCCCTTGGCCATATCCAGCGTCACATGGTTGCCGCCGATGGCGATGGCGTCGCCATGGACGAACTTGCCTTCCGAGAACACCGAGATTGTCGTCGTGCCGCCCCCCATGTCGATGCAGGCCGCGCCCATTTCGAGCTCGTCGTCGACCAAGGCGGCAAGCCCGCTGGCATAGGGCGTCGCCACCATGCGCTCGACCGACAGATGCGAGCGGTTGATACAGAGCTCCAGATTGCGCAGCGGCGCCGCATCGCCGGTCAGCACATGCATGTCGACGCCGAGCGATTCACCGACCATGCCGCGCGGATCGCGCACGCCGCGCTCGGAATCCAGCGAGAAGCCGACGGGAAGCGAATGGATCACCTCGCGCTCGGCCTTGAGCGCCTGCTTGGCGCCGGCGGCCAGCACCCGCTTGATGTCGGCCTCGTCGGCCTGGTGGCCGCCAAGGTTGATGGTGGCCGAGTAGGCTTCGCTCTTTAGCCGGCCGGCCGTCATGTTGACGATCAGCGAATCCACCGTCAGCCCCGCCATGCGCTCGGCGGCGTCGACGGCGAGGCGGATGGCGTGCTCGGCGCGATCGAGATCGACGACGACGCCCGACTTCACGCCTTGCGATTTCTGGTGGCCGATGCCGATCACCTGGATGCGATGCGAGCGTCCGCGCAACAGCTTGCCGTCGTCGCGCGGCTTCAGCTTGGCCACCACGCAGCAAACCTTGCTCGAACCGACATCCAGCACCGTCAATGTGCCGGAGCGGCGCGAGGAGGCATCACCGTTGCCGCCAAGCCAGCTCATATCTTCGTCTCCGGCTTGCGCTTCAGCTTCTGCGGCTTTTCGTTCAGCGCCGCCTCGCGCTGCGTCGCCGCTTCCGGCGTCAACTGCACGACCAGGCGGTCGGACAAGCGCATGTCGACGGCGGCGATGTCGCGCGTCAAAAGCCCGTTGTCATGATCCATCCTGACCAGGTCGGCGATCGCCTGATCCTCACCATCCTCCGGCAGCTTGATCGTGATGCCGTTCTCGAGCTTCAGGTCCCAGCGCCGTTCGCCAATGCGGATATAGCCTTTGACCCGCGCCGCCAGCTCCGGATATTTCTTGATCTTGGCGAGAAAATCCGGGGCCTTAGCCGGCGCGCCGGTGCCGATGATCAGCGGCAGCAAGGCCTGCTTGCCACCAGAGAACGGCGCGATCACCTCGCCGGACCGCTCGATCACCGAAAGCGTATTGCCCTGCTGCCAGAGCGCGAAAGGCTCACGCTCCTCGACACGCACTTCCAGCGTATGCGGATAGACCTTGCGTACCGCGGCGACCTCGACCCAGGGCAGTGTCGCGATCCGCTCGCGCGCGGCTTCGGCGTCGAAGCCGATCAGCGAGGTCCAGCCGTCGAGCTGAAGCCGGTCCAGTATGTCGATCTCGGAGGTTTCGCGATTACCGACCACCTTGATCTGGTCGACGGCGAAGCCCGTGCGGGCAGTGATGCCCTGGACGATGCTGTCTGTGTAGCCGCCAAGATAGGAGCCATAGGCGCTACCCGATCCGATGAGGACCGCCGACAGGATGGCGGCGGAGAAAGGCGGCGCGGTGAACTCACCCTCGCCCAGGCGCGCAAGTACGCGCACCGGCCGGCGAAGCAGCCGCGGCAGCACGAAATGGTCGAAAGACAGCGGCACGCCGAACAGCGTCGGCCCAGCCGCGCCCGTCCCCTTGCCCTGGCCCCATTTCAACGCAGACACGAAGCGTCCTCCACCATCCAACTCAACAAATCGCCGAACGAATGTCCCGCATGCGCGGCGATTTCGGGCACCAGAGACGTCGGCGTCATGCCCGGCTGGGTGTTGACCTCGAGCCAGACAACCTCGCCGTTCTCGGAGTGACGGTCGTCGTAACGGAAGTCCGACCGGGAGACGCCCCGGCAACCGATAGCTTGGTGAGCCTTGAGCGCCAGTGTCTGTATTTTTTGGTAAATATTCGGTGAAATTTTAGCAGGGGTTTCGTGTTTTGATCCGCCCGCGACGTATTTTGAATCATAGTCGTAGAAGGAATGGCCGGTCGGGATGATCTCGCAGACGCCGAGCGCCACGTCACCCATCACCGCGCAGGTCAGCTCGCGCCCATGCACATAGCGCTCGACCATGACGGTATCGCCGTATTTCCATTCCGACGAGCCGATGACCTGCGGCGGATGCGACTGCCCCTCATGCACGATGACGACGCCGAAGCTCGATCCTTCATTGACCGGCTTGACCACATAGGGCGGCTTCATCGGATGCTTGTTCTGGATGGCGAAGCGGCTGGTCACCTTCGATTCCGCCACCGGAACGCCGACCGCCTTGGCGACCTTCTTGGCCAGCTCCTTGTTCATGGCAAGCGCCGAGGCGAGCACGCCGGAATGGGTGTAGGGAATGGCCAGATATTCGAGGATGCCCTGGATGGTACCATCCTCGCCGAATGGACCATGCAGCGCGTTGAAGACGACGTCAGGCTTGAGCTCAGCAAGCACGGCGCCGACATCGCGCGCGACATCGACGCGGGTGACCTGGTAACCTTCCTTCTCAAGCGCATCGGCACACGCTTTCCCCGAGGACAGAGACACGGGCCGCTCCGACGAGAATCCACCCAGGAGGACGGCCACATGCTTACTTTTCATTTCCCGTCATCCCCTCTCACGGCGGGTCCGCAACCAATGTTTCCGCAACATTGAGTCCGAGTCTCCCGGCAGGTTGCCCCCCAGACGGAAAACGCGGGTGACGCGTCGAACGACTCAAATCAGGAAACGCTTTAGGGCAGAGAATCAGAGAGTTGATTCGCTGGCAAGTGCTTATGAATCCGACAGATTCACTTTCCGCGAAAACAGCTACGAAAACTGTGTTGTGAGTCTTTGGAGCAACGGTCGCGCGGGTATTTCGGGCCGCATGAAGTTAATGCATCACATGAACTTCAGCGCGCGCTAATACGCCTTA
Source organism: Mesorhizobium sp. IMUNJ 23033 (assembly GCF_044778005.1). NCBI lineage: Bacteria > Pseudomonadati > Pseudomonadota > Alphaproteobacteria > Hyphomicrobiales > Phyllobacteriaceae > Mesorhizobium > Mesorhizobium sp. IMUNJ 23033. Next base: position 92,315 of record NZ_JBJACT010000002.1, on the reverse strand, counting down.
AAGCAGCTGCCCGAGAAATTCCTGCACGGCATGGCCCTGCCGGAAATCGCCGAGGCGCTTGATTTCCCATTGCAGCCGGATGCCCGAATGTTCAAGCACCCGTGCCCGCACCGTCTCGCCGAGATATTCGAGGTCATAGCCGGTCGCGGTTCCCGTGTTGATCATGAAGTTGCAGTGCATCGGCGACATCTGCGCGCCGCCGATCATCAGCCCGCGGCAGCCGGCCTTGTCGATCTCCTTCCAGGCCGAAGTGCCCTCCGGATTCTTGAAGGTCGAGCCGCCGGTCTTCTCGCGGATCGGCTGCACCGTCTCGCGATGGTTCTGCACGGCATCCATCGCTGCCTTGATCTCAGCCTGGTCCTGCAAGGTTCCTTCGAAAGTCGCCGAAGTGAAGATCAGCCCCGAAGGCGCCGACGAATGGCGGTAGGCATAACCCATATCGGCATTGCTCAGCGTATGGACATTGCCCTTGCGGTCGAGCGCCCGCACCTCGACGACGCGCTCGCGTGTCTCGACGCCATTGGCGCCTGCGTTCATCCTGAGCGCGCCGCCTACGGCGCCGGGAATGCCGTGGTAGAAATGAAAGCCGCCAATGCCCGCCTCGTAGGCGACGGCCGCGACCCGCTTGTCCGGCGTCGCCGCACCCGCCTTGATAGACGTTGGCCCGATGACTTCAGCCTCGCCGAAGCCTTTCGCCGAAAGACGGACGACGATGCCGGCAATGCCGCCGTCGCGCACCAGGAGGTTCGAACCGACGCCGACCACCATCAGCGGTACGTCTTCGGGAACCGCCCGCAGGAATTCAGCGAGATCCTCCTCGTCGGCCGGCTGGAACAGGGCTTCAGCAAGCCCGCCGGCGCGGAACCAGGTGATCTTGTCCATTTCGGCATTGGGCGTGATGCGGCCGCGCAGGCGGGCAAGCCGGTCGCCAAGCTTGTCGATCAACGCCTGGCCGCGCATCATGAGATTGTCCCGCCAAGTTCCTTGGGCAACGTATAGGCCCATTGGGTGATATTGCCGGCGCCGAGGAAGACGACGAAGTCGCCCGGCTTGGCCAGATCGCGGATGATAGGCGCAATCGCGGCAGGGCCCTCGATGTAGCGCGCGTCGCGATGGCCGCCGGCGCGAATGCGCGACACCAGCGCGTCCGACGTCACGCCGTCGATCGGCTCCTCGCCCGCCGCATAGACGGGCGCCACCATGACCGTATCGGCATCGTTGAAGCAGACCGAGAATTCGTTGAACAGATCGTGCAGCCTGGTGAAGCGATGTGGCTGCGCAATGGCGATGACGCGGCCAGCGGTGGCGCTGCGTGCGGCCTTCAGCACCGCGGTGATCTCGACCGGGTGGTGGCCGTAGTCGTCGAATATGTCGACGCCATTCCACGAGCCGGTATGGGTGAAGCGCCGCTTGACGCCGGCGAAGGACGACAGGCCCTTCTTGATCGCCTCGGCCGACAGGCCGAGCTCATGCGCGACCGCGATCGCCGCCGTCGCGTTGGAAACATTGTGACGGCCGGGCATTGGCAGGCGCAGGCCTGATATCGTCATCTGGCCGCGGCCTTTGCGGTCGCGGATCACCACGTCGAACTCCGATATGGCGCCGGCCATGCGGTGGTTGGTGAAGCGAACGTCGGCCTGTGCGTTCTCGCCATAGGTGATGACGCGCCGGTCCTCGATGCTGCCGACCAGCGCCTGCACTTCCGGATGGTCGGTGCACATCACGCCGAAGCCGTAGAACGGCACGTTCTCGACGAACTGGCGAAACGCCTCGCGCACCTTGTCGAAACTGCCATAGTGGTCGAGATGTTCGGGATCGATATTGGTGACGACGGCAATCTCGGCCGGCAGCTTCAGGAAGGTGCCGTCGCTCTCGTCGGCCTCGACCACCATCCATTCGCCGTCACCCATGCGGGCGTTGGTACCGTACGCGTTGATGATGCCGCCATTGATCACTGTCGGGTCGAGCCCTCCGGCTTCGAGCAGCGTCGCCACCATCGAGGTCGTCGTCGTCTTGCCGTGGGTGCCGCCGATCGCCACCGCCTGGCGGAAGCGCATCAGTTCGGCCAGCATCTCGGCCCGCCGCACGACAGGCAGCAGCTTCTCGCGCGCCGCCTTCAGCTCCGGGTTGGATTTCTTGATCGCGGTCGAGACGACCACCACTTCGGCGTCGCCGAGGTTTTCTTCCCTGTGGCCGACGAAGCACTCGATGCCCTTGTCGCGCAGCCGCTGCACATTGGCGCTGTCTGCCTGATCGGAGCCCTGCACCCTGTAGCCGAGATTATGCAGCACCTCGGCGATGCCGCTCATGCCGATGCCGCCAATGCCGATGAAATGCACAAGGCCGATCGTCTGCGGCATCTTCATGCGTGCGTCTCCTTCCTGAAATCCGAAACGGTTTTCCTGGACGCAATAGCCTCTGTCAGATCGGCGAGCAACCGCGCCGCGTCCGGTTTTCCGGCCGATCTGGCGGCCGCGGCCATGGCCGTCAGCCTGTCGGGGTCGTCCATCAACCCGCCGATCAATGCCGCGATGCGCTCGGGCGAAAGCGTGGATTGAGGATGCACCTCGGCCCCGCCCGCCGCGGCGAGCGCTGCGGCATTGGCCGCCTGGTCGTGGTCGAGCGCGTGCGGATAGGGCACCAGCAGCGCCGGCCTGCCGATGACGGCGATTTCCGAGACCGTGGAGGCCCCCGAGCGTGACATCACCAGATGTGCCGCCGCCATCCGCGCCGCCATGTCGGTGAAGAAGGGCAAGACCTGCGCGTCGACGCCGAGAGCAGCGTAGGCCGACTTGACCCGCGCCACGTCCTCCGCGCGCGCCTGCTGGGTTATCACCAGGCGTTTGCGCTGAGGCTCCGTCAGCAACGCGATGGCCGCCGGCACCGCATCGGAGAAGAACTGCGCGCCCTGGCTGCCGCCGAACACCAGCAGCCGGAACGGCTGGTCCTCTGCCGAGGCCGCGTAGGGCGTCTTTGCCGCCTCCAGCACTTGCGGCCTGACCGGGTTGCCCGTGGTCACCGTCTTGGCGCCCGCGGCACTTTCATCCTCAGGCAGGAAGCCGCCGGCGATGGCGTCGACACGGGCTGCCAGCGCCCGGTTGGCGCGGCCCATCACCGCGTTCTGCTCGTGGATCAGCGTCGGAACCTTGCGCCTGGTCGCCGCATAGAGCGGCGGCAGCGTCGGATAGCCGCCAAAGCCGACGACGGCTTCCGGCTTGAACCGGGCGATGATGCCGGAAGCCTGCCGCACCCCACGCCAGATCTTCCAGAAGGCACCGATGACCGCGACGGGATTCTTCGATCCCAGGGTCGCCGATTGGATCGGATGGACGGCGCCTGGAAAATGGCTGGAAAACCGCTCGACACGGTGGTCGGTGGCCAGATGCACCGCCCAGCCGCGCTCGCTCAGCTCATGCGCCAACGCCTCGGCCGGGAACAGATGTCCGCCCGTGCCGCCAGCCGCCAGAAGGATCACACCCCTCGACATCTCACTCCGCCGGCATGGCGCGCTGCGAGAAGGCAAAGCCCATCTGCTTGCGCTTTTCCGGCCGCTTGCGTGTCAGCGCCAGCACCATGCCCATCGAGATGGCGATGGCGATCTGCGAGGAGCCGCCATAGGAGATGAACGGCAGCGTCATGCCCTTGGCCGGCATGAGCTGCAGGTTGACGCACATGTTGATGACCGACTGCAGGCCGAACACCGTGACCAGCCCACCGACGGCATAGCGCGTGAAATCGTCCTGTTCCTTCATCGCGGTGTTGAGGCCGCGCAGCACGATGAAGGCGAAGATCGACATGATGAAGAAGCACATGATCAGCCCGAACTCCTCGCCGGCGACCGAAAAGACGAAGTCGGCATGGCTGTCGGGAATGACCCGTTTGACCGTGCCCTCGCCCGGGCCGACGCCGAACCAGCCGCCATTGATCAGCGCCTCGCGCCCCATGTCGACCTGGAACGTATCGCCCTCGCCGGTCAAAAATTTGTCGATGCGGGCGGCGACGTGCGGAAATACGGTATAGGCGGCAAACAGGCCGCTGGCGCCGGTGACGCCGAGCGCAATGATCCACAGCCATGGCAGGCCTGCCATGAAGAACATGACGCCCCAGGTGCCGGTCACCAGCATGGTCTGTCCGAGGTCAGGCTGGGCGACCAGAAGCGAGACGACCAGGATCAGCAGCAGCATGGCAAACAGATTGCCGGGAATATCGGGCTGGCGCTTGTGTTCGGCGAACAGCCACGCACAGACGATGACGAAGGCGGGCTTCAGGAATTCCGACGGCTGGATCGACAGCCCGACAAGCGATATCCAGCGCCGGGCTCCCTTCACCTCGACGCCGATGTAGAGCACCACCACCATCAGCACGAGCATGATGCACAGCATCGCCAGCGCCACGCGCCGGATCTGCCGCGATTCCAGGAAGGAGACTGCCAGCATCACGCCAAGTGCCGGCACGGTGAAGATGATTTGCCTGGTGGCGAAGTGGAAGCTGTCGAGGCCGATGCGTTCGGCCACCGCCGGGCTCGCCGCGAAAGACAGCACGATGCCCAGCCCCATCAGCGACAGGAATGCCGCCAGGAACCAGCGATCGATCGTCCACCACCAGGTCGCAACCGGACTTTTGTCGAGACGGCTTTGCATTATCGTGGCCCTCCGATGGGTTTCACACCATCTATAGCGCTCGCAGCTTGCCTGAAGGCTTCGCCGCGCACTTCGAAATTCTTGAACTGGTCGAAACTGGCGCAGGCCGGCGACAAAAGCACCACGGCCTCACCGCCATCGTCCTTCGCGGCATCATTGGCCGCATGCGCGACCGCGGCCGCCAGCGTGCCCGAGATCTCATAGGGCACGGCCTCGCCGAGCGTCGCTGAAAAGCCCGGCGCCGCTTCGCCGATCAGATAGGCCTTGGCGATGCGCGGAAAGAAACCGCGCAGCGGCTCGATGCCGCCTTCCTTGGGCAGCCCGCCGGCAATCCAGTAGATGCGTGAAAAACTCGACAGCGCCGGTGCGGCCGCGTCGGCATTGGTCGCCTTGGAATCGTTGATGAACAGAACATGGTCCTTGCGGCCGACCTGTTCCATGCGATGCGCCAGCCCGGGAAAGCTCTCGAGCCCGGCCTGGATCTCGCCCAACTCAAGCCCGACCTTCAGGCAGGCGGCGACCGCGGCAAGCGCATTCTGCGCATTGTGCTGGCCGCGCAGCGAGCCGATGCCGTCGAGAAAGGCGACGCGGCTATAGCGGCCATTTGCTGCTTCCATCAGATTGCCGCCGTCGGCGAAATAGCCGTCGGTCAGAGGCAGGCGCTTGGAAATGCGGATGACCTGCCTGCCCACCCGATCCAGCCGGTCGGCAATCTGGGCGCACCAGGAATCGTCGACGCCGATGATCGCGGTCTCGCTGCCGGCCACCAGCCGCTCCTTGATCGAAGCGTAGTGCTGCATGGTGCCGTGCCGGTCGAGATGGTCGGGCGTCAAATTGAGCAGGATGCCTGCGGTCGGATTGATCGAGGGCGCAAGGTCGATCTGGTAGGACGAGCATTCCACAACATAGTGGCGCCCTGCCTGAGGCGGATCGAGCGTCATGATGGCGCGGCCGATATTGCCGCCCATCTGCGTATCCCGTCCGGCCGATTTCAGGATATGCGCCGTCAGCGCCGTCGTCGTCGACTTGCCGTTGGTGCCGGTGATGGCAATGAAAGGTGCCTCGGGCGCACGCAAGATCCGCTCGCGGCAGAACAGCTCGATGTCGCCGATCACCTCGACGCCCGAGCCGCGCGCGAGCTCCACGGTCCAGTGCGGCTTCGGATGCGTCAGCGGCACGCCGGGCGACAGCACGAAGGCCGAGAACCCGGCCCAGTCGGCGCCGCGCAGGTCGCCGGTCGCAATGCCAACTGCAGCCGCCTTGGCGACGCTGTCCGGATTGTCGTCCCAGGCGAGGATGTCGGCCCCGCCCGCGATCAGCGCATGCGCGGTGGCGATCCCAGAGCCGCCGAGCCCGAAGAGCGAGACACGCTTGCCTGCGAAGGATGAGGCGGGGATCAAGCGGCGTCCTATCTGAGCTTGAGGGTCGACAGGCCGACCAGCGCCAGGATCACCGCGATGATCCAAAAGCGGATCACCACCTGGCTTTCGGTCCAACCGAGCTTTTCGAAATGATGGTGGATCGGCGCCATCAGGAACACCCGCTTGCCGGTCATCTTGAAGTAACCGACCTGGATGATGACCGACAGGATCTCCACCACGAACAGACCGCCGACGATGACCAGGACGATCTCGTGCTTGGTCGCCACCGCGACGGTGCCGATCAGGCCGCCCATCGCCAGCGAGCCGGTGTCGCCCATGAAGATCGCCGCGGGCGGCGCGTTGAACCACAGGAAGCCGAGGCCGGCGCCAATGACCGCGCCAAGCACGACGGCCAGTTCGCCGGTGCCGGGGACGAAGTGGATCTGCAGATATTCGGCGAACACCGCATTGCCCGAGAGATAGGCAATGACGCCGAAGGAGGCCGCCGCGATCATGATCGGGACGATCGCCAGTCCGTCGAGACCGTCGGTCAGGTTCACCGCATTGCCGGCGCCGACGATGACGAAGCAGGAGAACGGCACGAAGAACCAGCCGAGATTGATGATGAATTCCTTGGCGAAGGGGAAGGTCAGCGACGACGAGAACGGCGCCTGGCCATTATGCATGATCACCCAGGCGGCGATGCCGGCGATGACGAATTCGAGCGCCAGTCTTGCCTTGCCGGAAAAGCCCAGATGCGACTGCTTGGTCACCTTCAGATAGTCGTCGTAGAAGCCGATCGAGCCGAAGCCGAGCGTTACCAGCATCACCACCCAGACATAGATGCTGGAGAGGTTCGCCCACAAAAGCGACGAGCCGATGATGCCGCAAAGGATCATCAACCCGCCCATTGTCGGCGTGCCGGCCTTCTTGAAATGCGTCTGCGGCCCGTCGGCGCGGATCGGCTGGCCCTTGCCCTGCCGAAGGCGCAGTGAATTGATGATCGTTGGCCCGAAGATGAAGACGATCAGCGCCGAGGTGATCAGCGCCCCGCCGGTGCGGAAGGTGATGTAGCGGAAGACGTTGAAGACCGAGATCTTGTCCGCGAAATCGACGAGCAGTGTGAACATGAAACTCCGTCCCCCGGGCCGGTCTTAGGTCTGTTCAATGGATGTGGCTTGCGCCGGAAATTTGCCGAGCAATGCCTCGACCAGCTTTGAAAAACCGATGCCTTTCGACGATTTGACCATCAACACGTCGCCAGGCTTCAACGCCGACAGCAGCAGCGGCTTCAACTCTTCGGCGCCGGCGCGATACTCCGTATCGATCTCGTCGGGCAAGATGTCCGCCAATGCCCGCATTTCAGGGCCGCCGAGAAAGACCGTGCGCGTTTCGGTGCCGACGATGAGATCGGCAAGGGCTGCGTGCAGCTTCGCCGAATGGTCGCCGAGTTCGAGCATGTCGCCGAGCACGGCGATGCGCCTGCCCTCGCCCGACACAGGCGTTGCGTTGAGCAGCGCCATAGCCGCCTGCATCGAGGCCGGATTGGCGTTGTAGCTCTCATCGATCAGCGTGATCTGCCCTTTCGGATGGCGCAGCACATGGCGCTTGCCGCGGCCGCGCTCCGCCGAGAGGTTGGCCAGCGCCGAGGCCACCGTGCCGATATCGGCACCAACCAGTTGCGCCGCGCCCAGCACGGCCAGCACATTCTGCACCATGTGGCGGCCGGGCGCGCCGACCCGGGCGGCGACGTCCTGCCCGCCGATCCTGGCAGTGATCATGGAATGGCCGGCATGCAGTTCGCATTTGACCAGCTTGAAGGTCGAGCGGGCATTTTCGCCGAAGCCGAAGACATGCTCGACACCGGCGGCCCTGGCCATCTTGTCCAGTAGTTTCCAGCGCCCGTCGTCGCGGTTGAGCAGTGCGGCACCGTCAGGTTCCAGCCCCTCGAATATCTCGGCCTTGGCCTTGGCGATTTCGTCGAGATTTTTGAAGAAGCCGAGATGCGCCGCCGCGATCAGCGTGACGATGGCGACATGCGGGCGGACCATCTTGACCAGCGGCCGGATTTCATCCGGATGGTTCATGCCGATCTCGAACACCGCATAGTCGCAATCGGCGGGCATCCGCGCCAGCGTCAGCGGCACGCCCCAATGGTTGTTGAACGACTGCGCCGAGGCATGCGCCTTGCCGACCGCAGACAGCACGTGGCGCAGCGCTTCCTTGGTGGTCGTCTTGCCGGCCGAGCCGGTCACCGCGATGATCCTGGCGTTGGAGCGCGCGCGTGCCGCGACACCGAGCTTTTCCAGCGCGGCAAGCACGTCCTGGACCACGATCATCGGCGCCGTCAGCCGCCCCAGCGACGGCAGCTTGCCCTCGGCGACGACCAGCACCCCGGCGCCGGCTTTGACGGCGGCTGTCGCGAAATCATGGCCATCCATCGCCTCGCCCTTGATGGCGAAGAAGGCGTCCCCCGGCTGCAGGCTGCGGCTGTCGATCGAAATGCCGGAAATACCCTCCGGCATCGGGCCGATCGGCCGCCCGCCCATGGCGTCGACCAGCGCTTCGGAGGTCCACAGGACACTCATGCAGCCCGCTCCCTGAGCGCCGCACGAACTTCCTCGTGGTCGGAGAAATGCAATGTCTCAGCGCCGATGGTCTGGCCTTCCTCGTGGCCCTTGCCGGCCACGATCAGCGTATCGCCGGCGTGAAGCATGGCCACCGCCTCGTGGATCGCCTTGCGCCGGTCGCCTATCTCGATGGCGCCGGGCGCAGCGGCGAGGATCGCAGCGCGGATCGTTTCCGGCACTTCCGAACGCGGATTGTCATCGGTGACGATGACGACATCGGCGAGCCGCGTCGCGATCTCGCCCATGATCGGCCGCTTGCCTCGATCGCGATCGCCGCCGCAGCCGAACACCACGATGACGCGGCCAGTGGTGAATGGCCGCACGGAAGCGAGCACGTTTTCCAGCGCGTCCGGCTTGTGCGCATAGTCGACATAGACAGGCGCACCATTGCCGGTGGTACCGACGAGGTCGAGTCGACCCGGTGCGCCTTTCAATTTTTCCAATGCAATCAGGGCTTTGACGGCAGGAATTCCCGTAGAAATAGCCAAACCCGCCGAAACCAGCGCGTTCGCGATCTGGAAATCGCCGGCCAGCGGCAGGTCGATTTCGTGCAGCACGCCGTCGGCCTCGACTTCGGCGCGCTGGCGATGGCGCTCATGCTCGACCCGCTTCAGCCTTAGGAAATCGCCGTGGCGACCGACCGTCAGCACGGTCAACCCTGCTGCCTTGGCCGCTTTGATCGTCGGCTCCGACCACGGGTCGTCGGCGAAGATGACCGCCGGCGCGCCCTTGGGCAGCAGCGTGTCGAACAGGCGCAATTTCGCCTGGTGGTACTCCTCGACGGTCGGGTGATAGTCCATGTGGTCGCGGCCGAGATTGGTGAAGCCGCCGGCGGCGAGTTTCACACCATCCAGCCGGCGCTGGTCGAGGCCATGGCTGGAGGCTTCCATCGACGCGTGGGTGACGCCGGCATCCGCAAGTTCGCGCAAAAGCTGGTGCAGCGCCACCGGGTCGGGCGTGGTTAGCGAGCCATACTCGTTGCGGCCGGGCGCCACCACGCCGGTGGTGCCGATCGAAGCGGCGGCATGGCCGGCCTGCTCCCATATCTGCCGCGTGAAGGCGGCGACCGACGTCTTGCCGCTGGTGCCCGTCACCGCCACCATTGTCTCCGGCTGCCTGCCGAAGAAGCGGGCAGCACTCAGCGCCAGCGCCAGGCGCGGGTCGCCGACGGCAAGCACCGGGACCGACAACCCGGCAATGGCGCTGGATTTGCCCGCCACGATCGCCGCCGCGCCGCGCTTCGCGGCATCCTCGGCATAGGTCACACCGTCCGCCTTGGTACCAGTAAGCGCGAAAAAGACGACGCCGGGTTTTACCTGGCGGGAATCCGAGGAAATCCCGGTCACCTCCAGGTCGAGGGAAGCTGTTCCCTCGACAGGCAGGATACCGGCTAGGTCTTTCAGCTGCATCGAAACCCGTTCATCGCAACAAAATAGCGCGCAGTTGCCGGCGCGCCCCAAGAATCACTGATAGGAAACCAGCGTTGCACCATTTTCATGGCTGAAATCTGGCTTCACGCCAAGCATTGAAGCCGCGCGCCGGATGATATTGCCCGCCATGACGCCCGCATTCGAGGCCGCGGTGGCACCCATGCCGGGCTTTTCCGGCTTCGGTTCGTCGGCGATCGTCAGCACGATGTACTGCGGGTCGTCCATCGGGAAAGCAGCGACGAAGGCATTGAAATTCTTGTCCTTCGAGTAGCGGCCATTGACGACCTTTTCAGCCGTTCCGGTCTTGCCGCCGACGCGATAGCCCGGAACCCTGGCGCTCTTGCCCGAGCCTTTCTCGGCGTTGAGCGCATAGAGATAGCGCATGCCCTCGACGGTCTTTTCGTTGACCACTTTCTTGGCCACCACCATCGCTTCCTCCTGCGTGCGAGGCAGGAATGTCGGCTCGATAAGGTAGCCGCCATTCATCAGCGCGGCGCAGCCGACGGCGGTCTGCAGCGGTGTCGTCGACACACCATGGCCGAAGGCGATGGTGATCGAATTGACCTGTTTCCACACCTTGGGCTCGGTCGGGCGCGCGACCTCGGGCAGTTCCGTCTGCATCTTCTCGAGAATGCCCAGCCGATGCAGGAATTCGCGATGCCCTTCGATGCCCACCGCTTCGGCCTCCTTGGCCGAGCCGATATTGGAGGAATAAATGAACACCTCAGGCACCGACAGCACGCGCCCCTTGCCGTGGAAGTCATGAATGGTCTGATGGCCGATCCTGATCGGGCGCGAGGCGTCGAACCGGCTCTCCAGGGTCACCTTGCCTGAATCCAGCGCCATCGCGGTGGTGAAGCTCTTGAACGTCGAACCCATTTCGTAGAGGCCCGCCGACATGCGGTTCAACCGGTCCTTGTCCTGGGCATTGTAGGGATTGTTGGGGTCGAAATCCGGCACCGACGCCATCGCCAGCACTTCGCCGGTCTTGACGTTGAGCACGACGGCGCCGGCGGCGATGGCGTGGAAGCGTTCCATGCCGGTGGCCACCTCGTCGCGCACGATGTGCTGGACGCGCAGGTCGATCGAGAGCTGCACCGGCTTCAGGTCCCTGGCCACTGCCAGGCCCGACGCCTGAAGGTCGGTCAGACCCTGCTCGTCGACATATTTCTCCATGCCGGAAATGCCCTGGTTGTCGATGTTGGTGAGACCGACAATGTAGGACGAGGTCTCGCCGGCCGGATAGAAGCGGCGTTTTTCGGTACGGAAGCCAAAGCCGGGGATGCCGAGCTGCATGATGTCGGCCTGCTGCTTTGGTGTCAGCTGCCGCTGCAGCCAGACGAAGCCGGCGCCGCTCTTCAGCTTGTGATAGGTCTGTTCGTAGTCGATCTCGGGAAGCACCGTCGACAACTTCTCGATCGCCTCGTCGGCGTCGACGATGCGGCGTGGCTCGGCAAACAGCGAGGCAGTCTTGATGTCGGTCGCCAGCACCTCGCCGTTGCGATCGACGATATCGGGCCGCGACGCGGTCACCCGGCTCTGCGGCCCGCCCGACATGTCGGGATTCTGGAAGCCGAGATAGACCAGCCTGCCGGCGATGGCCGAATAGATGCCGAAAAACACCGCCATCGTCATCACGATGCGCGTCCTGGCCTTGCCGCCGGTCGCCTTGCGGGCGCCATCGACGACGATCGAGCCGTCTTCGCCGGGCCTGGCGCGACGCTTCAGCAGGCTGCCGATCTTTGGAAGTTTGCCCATTACTGGAAGTCTGGCGATCATTGGACGATGCCTCCGGTCACCACGGGATCCTTGCCGTCCGAGGGCCCTTTGCCGGAATTGTCTGCCATGCCGCCCAGCCGTTGCGACGACAGGTCCTCGATGTTGACCGGTTTTGCCGGAAGATCGTCGAGGCCGACGATCTGGCGCGCATTTACCGGCTCGAGTCCCAGCTGCGACTTGTAGATTTCGGCCAGCTTCTGCAGGCGCGACGGTTGGGTGAGCAGGCTCCAGTCCGCCTTCAGAAGGTCGATCGTGTCCTCCTCATAGTGGATCTGCGCCTGGATCTTCTGCACCGCCGCCAATTGTTCCTCGGCCTCGCGCTTGGTCTTGTAGGTCAGGGCGGCCGCCGAGACCATGACCGCGATAAGGACTATGTCGCTGGTACGAAACACGTGCTCACCTCTCTCCCGGCCGGTCGATGCCGGGAAGCTTTGGAAGGCCGAAAATCGAAAAGTCACTGCTACGCGCCGGCGCCTCGGTGCGGATTGCTGCGCGCAGCCTGGCCGAACGTGCTCGCGGGTTGGCCGCGATCTCGGCATCGCCCGCCGTCACGCCGCTGCCGGCCTTGCGAAAAGTCGCCATCCGCGCCTGCGCCTCGGGCAAGTGGCGCGAGCCGCTCGCCGCATCCGAGCGGTCGGCGATGAAGCGCTTGACGATGCGATCCTCCAGCGAATGGAACGTCACCACCGCCAGCCGCCCACCGGGCTTAAGCGCACGCTCTGCCGCAAAGAGCGCCTTTGCCAGTTCGCCAAGCTCGTCATTGACGAAGATGCGCAGCGCCTGGAAGACGCGCGTCGCCGGATGGATCTTGTCCTTCGGGGCGCGGCCGATATGCGTCTCGATGGCGTCGGCGAGGTCGAGCGTGCGCTCGAACGGCCGCTTTTCGCGGCGGCTCTCGATCATGCGGGCGATGCGGCCGGCGTGACGCTCCTCGCCCAGAAAGCCGAAGATGCGCGCAAGATCACCGGCCTTGAAACTGTTGACGACGTCGGCCGCGCTCAAGCCAGCCTGCGCCATGCGCATGTCGAGCGGCCCATCGTTGCGGAACGAGAAGCCGCGTTCGGCCTGGTCGAGCTGCATGGAGGAGACACCGATGTCGAGCACAACGCCGTCGGCGCTTTCAACATGGTCGTCCAACGTTGAGAACGGCGCCTGCACCAGCCGCAGCCTGCCACCCGATTGCTGTTCGAGAACACGACCAGCCGCGATGGCATCGGGATCGCGGTCGATGGCCACGACCGAAGCACCGGTCGCAAGAATGGCTTTGGTGTAGCCGCCGGCGCCGAACGTGCCGTCGACGACTACGTCGCCGGCTTTGGGTGAAAGCGCCTCCAGCACTTCGGCAAGGAGGACCGGAATGTGACGGACTGGTCCGCCAACGGCGTGAAGATCATCGCCGTCGCCCACCATCATTCCGGTCGCTCCCCAGGCTTCGTCCCCTGCCGAAGCTGCAAAAGCCGGGCGCGCGCCTGCGCTCCATAGGCGGCAAGCCGCCCCGGCTCCCAGATCTGAAAGAAATTGCCGCGACCGACAAAGGCCACTTCCGCCAAAATGCCGGTATGCTCGCGGATGAAATCGCTCATCGTGATGCGACCGTCCTGGTCCAGTTTCAGGAACGTCCCATCGCCATGGCAGAAGAAGGACATGTCGTCCGCCGTCTGCAGGAAGGGATCTTCCTGCGCGATGCGCTGTTCGTAGCGGTCGAGCAGGTCGAGACCGCCGACATCCATCGCCGGGATATCCAGGCAGCGCAGGCCATAGAGGTCCGAATAGCCGCGTTTCTGCACGACCGAGCGGAAATGCGCCGGAACGGAAACCCGTCCCTTCGCATCGATCCTGTTCACCGCGCTTGACAGAAACCGGTCCATTACGCGCTACAGCCGCTTCCGCCGCCGCACCCCTCTTCATCGTTTCGCCCGCACCGCCGCTGCGCGGTCCCTTCCGAAAACTCGCTCCGTCCGCCGAGGCAAAAACGCGCAAACGCGCAGCCGCCGCGGCTGCCCGATTGGCGTACGCTTCACCCTGACGCGGAACGAAGGCTTTGGTATCGAAATGGGATATCATGGGGCACTATGGGCGTCAACGGGAACAGGCTTCACAAACGTGCGTGCGACAACCTGGGAAGGCAGCTGCGACGGCACTCCCGTCTTTATCCTCTATTAAGCCTAACGAAGGGTTTAGAGCCCCGTGGCCCAACTGGAGGGCGCTTGCTGCAACCCGTTGGCACGCATAGCGTCACCCGGTCCTCTTCCGGCGGCAACAAGGTGTGAGATCGATGTCCGAAACAGCCAGGTCACGCGCCGCAGCACTTGCCCATTTGCGCAATAGCGGATTCGCCACGGGCGACCCGATCCCCTTGCCGCTGACCATGGCCGCCATCTTTCACACGCCAGGGGATGCGACCGGCTTCAATGAGTATGGCCGCTACAGCAATCCGACCTGGGATGCCGTCGAGCACGCTCTTGGCCATCTGGAAAACGCCCGATGCATCGGCTTCCCGTCCGGAATGGCCGCGATCTCGGCGATTTTCTTCGCGCTTCTGAAGTCCGGCGACCGAGTGCTTTTGCCATCGGACGGCTATCACGCCACGCGAGCGCTGGCCGAGCGCTTCCTCAAACCATTCGGTGTTGCCTATGACCTGCGGCCGACATCGACCTTTCTCGACGGTGGTTTTGCCGGCTATCGCCTGGCTTTCGTCGAGACCCCTTCGAACCCGCAACTGGATATTTGCGATATCGCCGCCGTCGCCAAGGCCGCCCATGAAGCCGGAGCGATCCTCGTTGCCGACAACACGGCGATGACGCCCTTCGGCCAGCGCCCACTCGACCTCGGCGCCGACATCGTCGTCTCCGCCGACACCAAGGCGACCAACGGCCATTCCGACGTGCTGTTCGGCCACGTCGCCAGCCGCAGCGACGACATCATCGCTGCCGTGACCGGCTGGCGAGAGATGTCGGGCGCCATCCCTGGACCGTTCGAGGCGTGGCTGGTGCATCGCGGCGTCGAAACGCTGGACGTGCGCTTCGACCGCATGTGTTCTTCGGCGGAGATCATCGCGCAAAGGCTGAAGGATCATCGCGCCGTAAGCGGGCTGCGCTTTCCTGGGCTGGAAGGCGACCCGTCACATAATCTTGCCCGCGCCCAGATGGAACGCTTCGGCTTTCTCGTCTCGTTCGAACTGGCCTCGGAAGAGAAAGCCGAGGCATTCATCAACAACTGCCCGCTGATTGAGGCGGCGACCTCCTTCGGCGGTGTCCACACCTCCGCCGAACGGCGCGCCAAACGCGGAGACGCCGTCGCGCCGGGTTTCGTACGCCTGTCGATTGGCTGCGAACCGGTGGAAGAGCTCTGGCAGGCGATCGCGGCATCGCTGGACAGGGTCAGCGGCTGACCGCGTAATCCCGGCCTTCGAAGGACCGATCACGAATTAAGATCATCGGCGTCGATGTTGCGCCGGGAGAAATTGCCAGCTGGCCTGTAAGCCGGGTTCTGTATGGCCCTCGCGCCTTGCGGCGCGAGAACGTGGCGGCCATTCATCTTGGGCGCATGTTGCCATGCGCCTCACGCAACCTACCCGGACGGTGAGCCGGAAACAGCCCTCGAGGGTTTCCCCTCGCACCGTCCCTATTCGGTCTTGCTCCCGGTGGGGTTTACCGTGCCGCTCCTGTTGCCAGTCGCGCGGTGGGCTCTTACCCCACCCTTTCACCCTTGCCGCGGATCCCAGTGGCCTTGCGGACACCAGATGCCGTGGCGGTTTGCTTTCTGTGGCACTTTCCCTGGGGTCGCCCCCGCCGGCCATTAACCGGCACCGTGTCTCCATGGAGCCCGGACTTTCCTCACCCGCAGCCTTTCGGCTTCGCGGGTGCGGCCGCCCGGCCAGCTGGCAGAGCGTATAAAGGGGTTCACGCCTGAAAACGCAAACGAAAAAAGCAGCTTATGCCTGGACGGTCACGCAGGTGTCCCAAGCGCGGCCATCTGCACCTTCACCTTGCTGCAATAGGCCGCCGACACCGGGTTCATGCGCGTGGCGGCATGGCCGGCATTGTATTTCAGGATCGTGCCGCAAGTGGTACCGCCACCGAGGCCTCGTGCCATGGCAAGGTACTTCATGCCGTATTTGATGTTGGTGTCGGGATTGAACAGGCCCTTGACCGAGCCGGTATAGCCCATCATGCGCGCCGTTGCCGGCTTGATCTGCATCAGCCCGATCTCACCGGCGCCGCCGACGATGTTCGGCCGGTAGTTGCTCTCGATCTTGATCACGGCCTTGGCCAGCGACACCGGCACGCCTTCGGCCGCCGCATAGCGGGCGATGATAGCCGAATACTGGCCGGCCTCAGCGGGCGCCACTGCCGAAACCGCGGCATTCTGCGGGCGGATCGATGCCGTCGTCGTCAGATCGATGCTCTTCCTGTTGCGCTTGACATGCCGTTTGGCCTTCGACTTTCGAGCCTTCACTGCAACTGCCTTTTCGACCTTCGCAGTGGCCGTCCTCTTGGCTTTTGCTGCCTGAGCCGCTTTCGGCAGGGCAGTCTTGGCGGGTACGGCGGAGAATCCCTGGTCTGCCCTCTGGCTCAGTGGTGCGCCATTCGCCGCACCGATGGCAAAAGTCATTACACCGGCAACAACAGCTGCCGTTAAAACGGTCAATTTCTGCATGGGGTCCTGTTCTGTTTGAACCGCGCGAAGAACTTCACGCGGCTACACCAATCAATATCGGTACATCCGGGAGGCTAGAGGTCCGACAATTTGCACGGTTCGCCTTTGAAGGCCGAATTGGCGGCAAAGAAGGCGGTGCAAGTCACTTTGCGTGACAGATTGTAATTTATCGACTCAAAAAGGATTACTTTGACAGGATTGCCTTAGCGGAAGCCAGAAGCCTTTGCAGCGTGCGGATTGTCGACCCGTCGGCCACGCCGTCGACCAGACGCGGGCGGAAATGCCGCTGAAAGGCTTCGACCACGATCCCAGTCTGCCGGTCGAACACACCCGATATCTCCACCCCATAGCCGTAGACCGCCAGCATCGACTGCAGCGCCTCGACATCCGGGCCCGTATCGCCTGCCTGGAGCACAGCACCCCGCTTGACCGGCGCCGCCGGGACGAGGTGGCCGACACCGGCCGCGAACAGGGCTTTCCAGGGGAATTTCTCACCTGGATCGATCTTGCGTCCGGGTGCCACGTCGGAATGGGCAAGCACCCTTTGCGCCGGAATAAAATGGCGTTGGACGATCCCCGCGCAAAGGCCGATCACGGCATCGATCTGCCGCCTTGGAAAAGCGGGATAGCCGAGCGAATGGCCGGGATTGACGATCTCGATGCCGACCGAACAGGAGTTGATGTCGGTGCGTCCGAACCACGAACTCTTGCCGGCATGCCAGGCACGATCGCTTTCCCGCACCATCTGGACGATGCGGCCGTCCTCATGGACGAGATAGTGGGCGGAAACCTCACTCGCCGGATCGCACAGCCATGCCTCGGCACCGGGGCCCGTCGCCATGCCGGTATAGTGCAGCACGACCATGTCGGGCTTGAGCGTGTCGCGCCGCGGACCGAAATTCGGCGATGCCCTGACCTCGGCGCTCGGCTCGTCGGGCAGGAAACCGCTCATACGTGCCGCAGGCCCCGCTCGATCATCTCATAGGCAGCGTTGATCGCCGCGACCCTGGTCGTGGCGATCTTGATGAATTCCTGCGGCAGTCCGCGTGCGATCAGCCGGTCGGGATGATTGTCGGAAACCAGCTTGCGGTAGCGTTTCCTGATCTCCTCGAATGGTTTTCCGCGCTCGATGCCGAGCACGACATAGGGATCGGCTGCACCCAGATCGACGTGCCGCGCCAGGATACTCTGGTAATGTGCCTCTTCGATCCGGAATATCTCGGCGATGCGATGCAGGAACAGGCCTTCGCGTTCGTGGATCATCCCGTCCGCCTTGGCTATGTGGAACAGGCCGTCGAGTATGTCCTCAAGCATCATGCAGTTCGCATGGCCCGAACCGCACAATTGCGCCATGCGCGCGGCATAGATCTCGAACCCGGCGACGTCCCGCTTGGCCAGATCGTAAAGGCGCGCCACGTTGCGCGTCTCCTTCGGCGGAACCTCGAATATCTCCTGGAAGGCGCGCACCTCGTTCTGGGTGACGATGCCGTCGGCTTTGGCCATCTTGGCCGACAGCGCGATCATCGCCACCGAAAAGGCGACACGGCGCCGCAGATCCGGGTCACCCGAGAAAACGGTCCGCACGGCCTCCACGACATCGGCGACGCCTGACGACGCTGAAGACGAAACGCGTGTGATGAAGTCGCCGAGGCGGTCCCAAATCGACATAAGGGCTTCTTAGTGCCAACCGCCCACCGCTATCAAGCGAAGACAGTGCCGCAGGCCCGATCGATTTGGGACGCCTGACGAAGCAAACCCAACCCTTGCCATGCAACCGGGCGCGATCGCGCTCGCTCGCAATGCGGGTATTCTGGCAGGACAAGGCCGGCTGATGCCGGCCTTGTCCGTTCATCTCATACTACTGCGCGGGCGCAGCAGGTGCTGCCGGAGCCGGTTCGGCAGGCTTCGTAGCGTCAGGAGCTGCCGGGGCGGCAGGCTGCATCGGCTGTTCGGCTGCCGGCGGGTTTGTGCTCTGTGTGGTGGTGTTGTCTGTGCCGCTGTCGCTGCACGCTGCCACCCCGAGCAGGGCAAGCGCCGAAAGCGACGCAAGAATGAGCTTTTTCATCACATCTCTCCTTCAACAAACGCTCACGTTCCTGTGAGCGGTCGAAGAGAAAATGCATCAGCTGGCCATGAGTTTCGTAACGTTGCGTTTCCGCATGTAACATCTTCAGATAGCTTGGTGATTGCCGTCCGACGAATGGCGAACTAACAGATAAAATAAGAGAAATGCCGGGAGCTGCGATGACCGAGAAATGGGACTTCTGGATCGATCGCGGCGGCACTTTCACCGATGTCATCGGCCGTGACCCTCAAGGCGGGCTGCATCCCAGAAAACTCCTGTCGGAAAACCCCGAAGCCTATGCCGATGCAGCCATCCAGGGCATTCGCGACCTGCTCGGGCTGAAATCCGGCGCGCCTGTGCCGCCGGGGCTGGTCGGCGACATCAAGATGGGCACCACCGTCGCCACCAATGCGCTTCTGGAGCGCAAGGGCGACCGCGTGCTGCTGCTCATCACCAAGGGCTTTCGCGACGCGCTGAGGATCGCCTACCAGGCGCGGCCGGACATCTTCGCCAAGGAGATCATCCTGCCCGAACAGCTCTACGAGCGCGTCATCGAGATCGACGAGCGCGTGCGTGCCGATGGCCGCGTCGAACGATTGCTCGATATTGCTGCTTGCCGCCCGGCCATCGAGCAGGCCAGGCACGATGGCATCGACGCGGTGGCCATCGTCTTCATGCATGCCTGGAAATATCCCGACCACGAGAAGGCGGTGGCAAAAGTCTGCCGCAAGCTCGGCTTCGGCCAGGTCTCCGTCAGCCACGAAGTCTCGCCGCTGATCAAGCTGGTCGGCCGCGGCGACACCACCGTCGTCGACGCCTATCTCTCGCCGATCCTGTCGAGGTATGTGCAAAGGGTGGCGGGAGAACTGGGCGCCGGCCCTCGTCTCATGTTCATGATGTCGTCCGGCGGCCTTACCGCCGCCGATATGTTCCAAGGCAAGGACGCGCTCCTGTCCGGTCCGGCCGGCGGCGTCGTCGGCATGGTCGAAACGGCGAAGCTCGCTGGCTTTGAAAGAGTCATCGGCTTCGACATGGGCGGCACCTCGACCGACGTCGCTCATTATGACGGCGAGTACGAGCGCGCCTTCGACACCGAAGTCGCCGGCGTGCGCATCCGCGCCCCGATGATGCGCATCCATACCGTTGCCGCTGGCGGCGGTTCGATCCTGCACTATGAGGCCGGCCGCTTCCGCGCCGGGCCGGATTCGGCCGGCGCCAACCCCGGTCCCGCCGCCTACCGGCGTGGCGGCCCGCTCGCCGTCACCGACGCAAATGTCATGCTCGGCAAGCTGCAGCCCGACTTCTTTCCTGCGATCTTCGGGCCGAGCCAGGACCAGCCGCTCGATGTCGGGACCGTGCACAAAAAATTCGCGGCGCTCGCCGCCGAAATCGGCGACGGCCGCTCGCCGGAAGCCGTCGCCGAAGGCTTCGTCACCATTGCCGTCGAGAACATGGCCAACGCGATCAAGAAGATTTCCGTTCAACGCGGTTATGATGTCACCGAATATCTGTTGAACTGCTTCGGCGGTGCCGGCGGCCAGCACGCCTGCCTCGTCGCCGACGCGCTCGGCATGGAGGCGGTGCTGATGCATCCCTTCTCCGGACTGCTCTCGGCCTATGGCATCGGCCTGTCGTCGGTCTTTGCCTCGCGCCAGCAGGCGCTGCTTCAGCCCCTGGCAGAGGGATCCCTGCCGGCGATCGACGACCTCATCGCGACATTGCGAAAAGCCATCATCGAAGAACTCGCCGCGCAGGGCATTGGTGAAGATGCCGTCTCCTCGAAGCCGGTGCTGCAGATCCGCTATGACGGCACCGACACGGCATTGCCGGTGAACTTCGAACACGGCTCGATTGCGCGAGCCAGGATCGATTTCGAGGCGGCACACAAAGGTCAGTTCGGTTTCGTCTACGAGGACAAGCCGATGATCGTGGAGTCCGTTGGCGTCGAAGGCACCGATACTGGCGGCGGCGGTCGCGACGAAAGTGAATCAGAGACCGAAGATCTTGTCGTAAGTCATTCCGAGATCCGCAAAATCTTCGCCGAAGGCGAATGGCGCGACACCGGCGTCTTCCGCCGCGAGGCGCTCAAACCGGGCACCAGGGTTTCCGGCCCGGCCTTGATCATCGAGCCCAACCAGACCATCGTCGTCGAGCCAGGCTGGCAGGCCGAAATCACCGCCAGGAACCATGTGCTGCTGCGCCGCATCGAGAAGAAGCGCCGCCAGGCGGCGCTCGGCACCGCCGCCGATCCGGTCATGCTGGAGGTCTTCAATAACCTGTTCATGTCGATCGCAGAACAGATGGGCGTGACGCTGCAGAACACCGCCTATTCCGTCAACATCAAGGAACGGCTGGATTTCTCCTGCGCTGTGTTCGACCGCCATGGTGCGCTGGTCGCCAACGCCCCGCATATGCCGGTGCATCTGGGCTCGATGGACCGCTCGGTCGAGACCATCATCAGGCTGAACTCGGGCGACATCCACCCCGGCGACGTCTTCGCCCTCAACGCGCCCTACAATGGCGGCACGCATCTGCCCGACATCACGGTGGTGACGCCGGTGTTCGACGACGCGAAGAAGGAAATCCTGTTCTGGGCGGCCTCGCGCGGCCACCATGCCGATGTCGGCGGCACCGCTCCCGGCTCGATGACGCCGCTCGCTACAACGGTCGACGAGGAAGGCGTGCTGTTCGACAATTTCCGCATCGTCGATCGCGGAAAATTCCGCGAGACCGAGTTGGAAACGCTGCTCACCGACCACCTCTACCCGGCCCGCAATCCGCACCAGAACATCGCCGACCTCAAGGCGCAGATCGCCGCCAATGAAAAGGGTGTGGCCGAACTGCGCAAGATGGTCGCGCATTTCGGCCTCGATGTCGTCGAGGCCTATATGGGCCACGTCCAGGACAATGCCGCCGAGAGCGTGCGCCGCGTGCTGGAGCGCCTGCCCGACAGTTCCGAATACGAGTATCCGACCGACACCGGCCAGGTCATCAAGGTGAAGATCACGGTCGACCGGCAAAAGCGCGAGGCGACAGTCGATTTCACCGGCACCTCGCCGGTCATGAAGAACAATTTCAACGCACCCGAGCCGGTCGCCCGCGCCGCCGTTCTCTATGCCTTCCGCGTCATGGTCGAGGACATGATCCCGATGAATGCCGGGTGTCTGCGTCCCATCAGCATAATTATCCCGGACGGCTGCATGCTCAAACCGTCCTATCCGGCCGCCGTCGTCGCCGGCAATGTCGAAACCTCGCAGCATGTTACCAACGCTCTGTTCGGCGCCATGGGCGCGATGGCCAATGCGCAAGGCACGATGAACAACCTCACCTTCGGCAACAAAAAGTATCAGTATTACGAAACGATCTGCTCGGGCTCGCCGGCTGGCCGGATGAATTCCGGCCGCGGTTTCGCCGGCACGTCGGGCGTCCACACCCATATGACCAACTCGCGCCTCACCGATCCGGAAGTGCTGGAACTGCGCTTTCCCGTCCTGCTCGAGGATTTCCACATCCGCGAAGGCTCCGGCGGCAAGGGCAAATGGGGTGCCGGTGACGGTACCAAGCGCACCATCCGCTTCCTCGAAAGGATGGAATGCGCAATCCTGTCCTCGCACCGCAACCGCCCGCCACAGGGCCTTAGCGGTGGCAGCGACGGCGAGGCTGGCTCGACCAAGGTCCGCCGCAACAACGGTTCGGTCGAGATGCTGAAAGCCTGCGACCAGACCGTGCTCGACGCCGGCGAAGCCGTCATCCTGACGACGCCGACGCCGGGTGGGTTCGGACGAGCCTAAGGAGGCTTCGAGAATTCGCTGCGGCGAGTCAGGTGGCGTGGCTTTCGAGAACCGGAGCGGAGCGGACATTGAAGTCCGTGAGCACCGGAAGCGCAGAAAGCCGCGTCAGATGACCGCCGCAGTAGAATTATCGATACCTCCGACTGTCACGGGCCTGTCATGACGCTGGGCTACCCGCTTGCGCCAACGCAAATGGGGAATCACCTTGCCATGACGGACGTTTCCGGAGATCTGGTTTTTCGCCGCGGCAAGGAAGTTGGAAAAGCCGTCTACCAGAACCGCCCGCTGTCGAAAGCCGGCCTTTCCGAGCGGCTTTTCGCCTTCCTGTTTTCCGGTCTCGTCTATCCGCAGATCTGGGAAGACCCAGATGTCGACATGGAGGCCATGCAGCTTGGCCACGGCCATCGCATTGTCACCATCGCGTCGGGCGGCTGCAACATCCTCGCCTACCTCACGCGCTCTCCGGAGCGGATCGATGCCGTCGATCTTAACGCCGCCCACATCGCGCTGAACCGCATGAAGCTCGAGGCGGTGCGGCATTTGCCGTCGCAAGGCGATCTGTTCCGCTTCTTCGGTGCTGCCGACACCCGTCACAATTCGGAAGCCTACGATCGGTTCGTCGCGCCGCATCTCGATCCGGTCAGCCGCCACTACTGGGAGCGCCGCAACTGGCGCGGACGCCGTCGCATTGCCGTCTTCGACCGCAACTTCTACCAGACCGGCCTGCTCGGCCTGTTCATCGCCATGGGCCATCGCGTCGGCAAATTCTTCGGCGTCGACCCTGCCGGCATCATGCAAGCCAGGAACATCAGCGAGCAGCGCCGCTTCTTCAACGAGGAGCTGGCGCCGGTGTTCGAGAAGCCGCTGCTGAAATGGGCGACATCGCGAAAAGCCTCGCTGTTCGGCCTGGGCATTCCGCCGGCGCAATACGATTCGCTGATCACCTCGGGCGACGGCACCATGGCGAGCGTCCTGAAAGCCCGGCTGGAGAAGCTCGCCTGCGACTTTCCGCTGAACACCAACTATTTCGCCTGGCAGGCCTTTGCCCGCCGCTATCCCGAGCCCGGCGAAGCCGCCCTTCCCGCCTATCTCGAAAAGCGCAACTACAAGACCATCCGTGACAATGTCGACCGCGTCGCCATACATCATGCCAACCTGATCGAGTTCCTTGCCGGCAAGGATGCCGGCACGGTCGACCGCTTCGTGCTGCTCGATGCGCAGGACTGGATGACCGACGACCAGCTCAATGCGCTGTGGGCCGAGATCACCCGCACGGCATCGGCCGGCGCTCGCGTCATCTTCCGCACCGCGGCCGAGCCCAGCCTGCTGCCTGGCCGCGTCTCAGTTTCGCTGCTCGACCAGTGGAGCTATGAGGACGACGCTTCGCGCGAATTCTCGGCGCGCGACCGCTCGGCCATTTATGGCGGCTTCCACCTCTATGTGAAGCGGCCCGCATGAGCGCGCGCGAGCTGCCGGCCAACCATGCCGAACTGATGGACGGCGTCTATCGCTGGCAGCGCCATATCTATGACCTGACCCGCAAATACTATCTGCTCGGACGCGACCGGCTGATAGCAGGACTGGATGTGCCGCCCGGCGGCACCGTGCTCGAACTCGGCTGCGGCACCGGCCGCAACATCATCCTCGCCGCCCGTCGCTATCCCGACGCCCGCTTTTTCGGCCTCGATATTTCGGCCGAGATGCTGGAGACAGCCACAGCCGCCATTGCCCGCGAAGGCCTGTCCGACCGCGTCGCACTGGCGCGTGGCGACGCTACCGATTTCGACGCCAAAGCGCTGTTCGGCATCGAGAGTTTCGACCGCATCTTCGTGTCCTATTCGCTGTCGATGATCCCCGGTTGGGAGAAGACGGTTTCGGCAGCACTCGCCGCCCTTGCGCCTGGCGGTTCGCTGCATGTTGTCGATTTCGGTCAGCAGGAAGGCCTGCCAGGCTGGTTCCGGACCTTGCTGCGCAGCTGGCTGAGGAAATTCCACGTCGCGCCGCGTGAATCCCTGCGCGACGTCCTGGAATCGGAGTCCGAACGAACCGGTTCAACCCTCCGTTTTCGCACGCTTTATCGCGGCTATGCATGGCTCGCCGTGATCCGGCAGCCAAACGGCTAATGCAGCGCCTTCACCAGCGCCCCCAGCATCATCTGCGGCCGGTAGCCGAGCTTGGCTGGTGTCAGCCCGAGCCGCACCACCACCAACTGCTCTGACGGAATGATGGCGACCGTCTGCCCGTCATGGCCTTCCATCCAGTAGGTGTCCTTGGGCAGGCCGGCCGCGACGCCGGCGCCGGGGTTTTCCTCGTCGCCCGGTGCCTCGATCCACACCTGGCCGTTGCCATAGACCTTCGAGGCCGATGCAGGTTCCCGCATCCAGTCGACGAAGCCGGCCGGCAGGATCTCATTGCCGTTCCAGACCCCTCCTTGCAGCAGGAACTGGCCGAAGCGTGCCCAATCATGCGCCGTGGCGTAGAGATAGGACGAGCCGACGAAAGTGCCCTGTTCGTCGGTCTCCAACACAGCGCTGTGCATGCCGAGCGGCTCGAACAGCGCCGTCCGCGGCCAGGTCAGCGCCTTGTCCTTGTCGCCGATGGCGTCCTGCCAGAGCCGCGACAGCATCACAGCCGTGCCGCTCGAATAGGAGAACACCTTGCCGACCTCGCCGGTCAGCGGCTTCGATTCGGCGAACCCCGCCATATCGGGCTCGAGATAGAGCATGCGTGTGACGTCGGCGACGTCGCCATAGTCCTCGTTGAACTCCAGCCCGCTCGACATCGCCATCATGTCGGCGAGGCTGATGGCGGCGCGGCCATCGGCTTTCCATGGCCCGAACAACCCTTGGCTGGTCACCGCCATCTTACCGTCCTTGACCAGCGTGCCGACGATCGCCGCGTTCACCGTCTTGGTCATCGACCAGCCGAGCAGCGGCGTCTTCTGCGAAAAGCCGTCGCCATAGCGCTCGCCAACAATGCGGCCGTTCTTCACCACCACCACCGCCCGCATGCCGGTACCCGCCATGGCCGCGTCGTCGAGGATCTTGGCGATCTCCGGTGCCTGCGAGGCGTCGACCCGTTCGCCTTCCGGCCACAGCGCATCCTGCCTGGTGGCGGCGGGTTCGGCATGGGTCACCGTCTGCCTCGCCTTGCCGGTGTTGCCATCCGGAACCGAAGCGCAGCCCAGCCCGTCACGCGCGACGGCGACACTTCTGCCGAGCACACCGAACAAGCCTGCCGAGACCATCCCACGCTCCTTGTCGACCGACACCTTCATCAGCCTGAGCAGCGGATGGCCCGGCGCCTGCACGTCGACGGCGAGCACATCATCGGCATCGCGCCCGGCAATGAAAACGTTCGAGCAGACGATCTTGGCCGAATAGCCCGAACCGACGCGGATCAGTTCCGGCGGCGCGATATAGAGCCAGGCAAACAGCGCGGCTATCGCCAGCACGACCAGGCCGAGCAGCCATTTGACGATCTTGACGACGATCCGCATCTTTCCATCCCCCGGTGTTTTCGCGCTCGATTTATGTCATCGATTGCTTCGGCAAAATCTCTGTTCTTGTCGAGCGCCGTCAACCTGATATCAACCATGTTCGGCGATCACATGAGGAAGGCGGGCGATCCTGTGGGGTGATCGTCCGGCGGGGCCAGATCGAGGGGCACCAGCAGAAACGACCCATCAGTGGCCGGCTGAACCCGGCTCAGGAGTAGAGAGATGCGCCGTCTCGCGGCTCTCGTCATGCTGACGCTGTTGGGCGCCTGCTCGACCGTGGACGATCTCTCGCCGCTGTCGCCATCCTCGTCCAGCAACCCGACAATGGCGGTGCGTGCACCGCGTTTCGAGGATTCCAAGCCGCACGAATGGGACAGCGGCGCCCCGTGGAACTATGCGGTCCACGGCACCGATGTCTCCAAATACCAGACATCGGTCGACTGGCCGGCGGCCAAGGCCAGCGGCATCTCCTTCGCCTTCATCAAGGCGACCGAGGGCGGCGACCGCTTCGACGAGTATTTCAACGAGCATTGGGCACGCACCAGGGCCGCCGGCATACCCCGTGCGGCCTATCATTTCTTCTATTTCTGCACGCCCGCCGCCACGCAGGCGCGCTGGTTCATCGCAAACGTGCCCGTCGACCGTTTGGCGATGCCGCCGGTGCTGGACATGGAATGGAACCCGAAATCGCCGACCTGCAGGCTGCGCCCGGACGCCGCGACGGTGCGCGCGGAGATGAGCACTTTCCTTGAAATCGTCGAGCGGCACTACGGCAAGAAGCCGATCATCTACACCTCGGTCGACTTCTTCGACGACAACGGCCTGTCGACCTTCCGCGGCTACCCCTATTGGCTGCGCTCGGTCGCCGGCCATCCGCGTCAGAAGTACGGCAGCCATCCCTTCACCTTCTGGCAGTACACCGGCACCGGTATCGTTCCCGGGATGACCGGCAAATCCGATATCAACGTCTTCAACGGCTCCGAAGCCGCCTGGAACAAGTGGCTGCGGCAGAACACCCGTTGACACCGGGGCCCGCGCCTGCTTTTCGACACAGCCGGCGGCGATTGTTTGCACCCGCTGATAATCCAGGGCGCCGCGCGTTCGCAATAGACGCGCAAACGACGCTCTGGCACCTGGTTTCGGAAGGAAGCTGATGCGGATGCGTTCCAAAGCCCTTGCGGCGCTCATCCTGTTCGCCACGGCGTTGCCGGCGGCAGCGCAGGAATGCGGCGGCGATTTCGAGGCATGGAAGCAGGGCGTGGCGGTCGAAGCCAAGGCGGCTGGCGTCGGCGCTCACGGCCTTGATGCGCTGGAAGCTGCCGGCATCGACGACAAGGTGCTGGCGCGCGATCGTGCCCAGGGTGTGTTTTCCCAGACCTTCATCCAGTTTTCGAACCGCATGATCTCGGCCTATCGGCTGAAGCAAGGCGCCGCCAACCTCAAGAAATACGCCGACGTGTTTGCCCGCGCCGACCAGCAGTTCGGCGTCCAGGCACCGGTCATCGCCGCCTTCTGGGCGCTGGAGACCGATTTCGGCGCGGTACAGGGCGACTTCCACACGTTGAGCGCACTGGTCACGCTTGCGCATGATTGCCGCCGGCCGGAGCTTTTCCGGCCCCAGCTGGTGCCGTTGCTGACGCTGATCGACCGCGGGGTCGTGCCGGCCGAGGTCACCGGCGCCTGGGCGGGCGAGATCGGCCAGACGCAGATCCTGCCTTCCGACTATCTCACGCGTGGCGTCGATGGCGACGGCGACGGCATCGTCGACCTGCGCGGCAGCGTGCCGGACGTGATCATGACCACGGCCAACAAGATCCTGTCGCGCGGCTGGAAACGCGACCAGCCCTGCATCGAGGAAGTGCGCGTGCCCGACGACATGCCGTGGGACCAGACCGGCCGCACCAACAAGCTGCCGCTGTCGCAATGGGCTCAGTGGGGTGTCACCAATCCGAACGGCACGCCGCTTATCGACAACGGCCTGAAGGCGGGCCTGGCGCTGCCGATGGGCCGCAAGGGGCCGGCCTTCCTCGCCTACGACAATTTCGACGTCTATCTCGAGTGGAACCAGTCCTTCACCTATGCGCTGACCGCGGCAAGCCTCGCCGCGCGGCTCGCCGGCGCGCCGCAATTCGATCCACGCACCCCTGAATCCGGTCTCAGCGGCGACCAGATGAAGGCGTTGCAGACCAAGCTCGAAGCCAGAGGCTACGACGTCGGCACGGTCGACGGCATCCTGGGTACGAACACCCGCGAAGCCATCCGCAAGGAACAAATGCGCCTTGGATTGCCCGTGGATGGCTGGCCGACGCCGGATCTTCTGGCAAGGCTGTAAAAGTAGTGAGTAGTGAGTAGTGAGTAGTGAGTAGAAATAAGCTTATTCGCACTCGCCTCAGCGAGTTTTTCACTATTCACTATTCACTATTCACTATCCCGCCATTGTCTCCAGGCTCGCAAATCCCTCCGGCGCATCGCCTTCGTCGAACGGCGTCGTCACCTCGACGAAGGTGTCGGGGTAGAAGCCGTTGAAACGCGTCCTCAGCGACAGCGAATAAGCGCCGATATGACCGATCTCGATCCAGTCGCCGGTATCGACCGTTTCCGGCAGCCAGAACGGTCTGGACAGGATGTCCACGGAATCGCAGGTCGCGCCGCACACCTTGAACGGCACGATGTTCTTTTCCTCGCCATTGCGCGAGCGGATCGCCGGGTCGGGAATGAAGCGCGCCGGCAGCGTGATCTTGCCGGTCCATGAATCGGACAGCGACGCCCAGATGCCGTCATTGATGTAGAGCCGCTTGCCCTTGCGCAGCAGCACACGCACGATCAGCGACAGGCAGCGCGCCACGATCACCCGGCCGGGTTCCGCCACCAGCGGGATCTGGTCGAACTGATACTCCTTCAGGTCGCCCGACAGCCGCGACATGATCTGGCCGAGCGACGGCATCTCGATCTGCTTGCGGTTGGGGTCGTGGCCGTATTCGGCCGGAAAACCGCCGCCGACATCGAGCCCGGCAATGTCGAAGGAGACGCGGTTGCGCACCCAGTCGGCTGAGGCCAGCGCCCGCTCATAGGTGTCGGGATCCTCGATCTGGCTGCCGACATGGAAGCAGAGGCCGACGTTGTAGCCGGTGCGGTTGAGCCGCTCGGCGAGTTCGACAGCATAGGCCGGGCCCGCGCCGAATTTCTTCGACAGTTCGTAGGCCGCCGACCCTTTCGTCTGCATGCGCACGAACACGGTGATCGCGCCAGGGTCGATGTCGAGCGCCCGCACCACCCGTGTCAGCTTGGTGATCTCGTCCTCGTGATCGAGCGAGATGACGCGGATGCCGTATTTCTCCAGCGCCAGCTTGATGTCCGACTGCGCCTTGACCGGATGCATGTAGAGCATTTCGGCATCGGGCGAGACGGCGCGCACGGCGGCGAACTCGCCCGGCGAAGCGACATCGAAAGCGGTGACGCCGGCTTCGACCAGCGCCTTCAGCACGATCTGCTCGCCATTGGTCTTGACCGCATAGGCGGTCCTGCCGGGGAACATGCCCATGAACTGTCTGGCGTCGGCCTTCAATACCTCCGGCCGGAAGCAATAGATCGGGTCGTCCGGGCGAAGCGCCAGCGCCGCCTCGCGGGCATTTTCGAATCGCTGCATGGACGAATCCCCTGAACCTTGGCTGCGCACAATTAATCCAAGCTGACGGCTAAAGAAAACAATTCTGTGTCTCGCACCTCTGGCGGTACGGCGCTACCGGGATTCCGAGCGATGCTACGCCATCGATCGGGTTTCGGGTGGCCCTTGCCGCGGGAGCGGATATGGCTTGATCACATGCCCGACTTGATCACATGCCCGACTTGATCACATGCATGGCAGGCTTGGCATTCGGCATCCTGGGAGGACATTCACATGGCGACAGCAGCAACCGCCACGGCGCGCGGACCGATGGTGCTCAAGGACTGGGGGCAGCTTCTGCTGCTTGGCGCCATCTGGGGCGGCTCGTTCTTCTTTGCCCGCATCGCCGTGTCGGAATTGTCGCCACTGGTGCTGGTATTGTTTCGCGTCGTCATCGCGGCTGCAGCACTCCAGCTTTATCTCGGCTGGCGCGGCCCCTCCTTCCGCCTCGCCTTCCCGCATGCCGGCCTGTTCTTCCTGCTGGCGCTTGCCAACAATGTCGTTCCCTTCTCGCTGATCTTCGCCGGTCAGACCGAGCTTGGCGCCGGCCTCGCCTCGGTGCTCAACTCAACGACGCCGTTCTGGACGCTGATCCTCGCCAACGCGCTGACATCAGACGAAAAGCTGTCCTGGAACAAGCTTGCCGGCATTGCGCTCGGCATCGCCGGCACGGCGGTGATGATCGGTCCGGGCCTGCTTGCCGGGCTCGGCGGTCCGGTCTGGGCGAAGTTCGCGCTGATCGGCGCCTCGTTGTCCTATGCCGTCGCGCTGATGATTGCCCGCCGCTTCAAGGGTGTGCCCTCGCCGATCGTCGCCACGGGACAATTGACGGCCTCGACCGTCATCATGATTCCGGTCGTGCTCATCGCCTATGGTCCCGCCGGCCTGTTCTCCGCTTCGCCGCCGGTCTGGGCGGCAGTGCTGGCGCTGGCACTGCTTTCCACCGCCTTCGCCTACATCCTCTATTTCAACCTCGTCGCCTCGGCCGGCGCCACCAACGCTTCGCTGGTCACCCTGATCGTGCCGGCCAGCGCCATGCTGCTCGGCTTCCTGTTCCTCGGCGAACGGCTTGAACTGTTCGAAATGGGCGGCATGGCGCTGATCGCCTTCGGGCTGGTGACGATAGATGGGCGCCTGTTCGGTCGACGTTGATGCTGCCCCTCAATTGGACGCGCAAGGGGACGATCTAAACACTTTGATTGACTCCCTGCTTTCCGAGCCGAAAGCAGCGCGGCAAAGGTCGAATTCCATTTCGGCCCGGCGCGGTAGCGCTGCCATGCCTCGCTTCCGCCGCCGGCGCGCCACAATTTATTCACAACCCTTGAGCCGGCTTTTGCCGAAGAGTTTCAATGCCTAACGGCGAAAGCCAGGTAGCAGAACCCACAATCATGTCGCATTGCAGCACGTTTTCCGCTTGCCTGTGGCACAAATGACCCTAGACTCTCGACATAGCTCTTTAAGAGGAGGCTATGACATGGGACTGACGAGGCCAATCAACGCATTGATGATTTGTGCAGCGTTCGCATTCATCGGCGCCCTTATCATAGGTGTTCTTCCGTAACCGCCAGAGCGGAAGAAAACAGCAGCTGATAGTCAACCAATTTCGAGAGGCCGGGTTTTTACCCGGCCTCTTGCATTTCATGTCGCGACAAAATTCAGGCTGCGGCCGATCCCGCAGCTTCCGCCTCATGCGAGCGGATGCCGATCATGTGGCAGATGGCAAAGACCAGGTCGGCGCGGTTCATGGTGTAGAAGTGGAAATCGCTGACGCCGCGTTCGACCAGGTCGAGCACCTGCTCGGCCGCCACCGCGGACGCCACCAGCGCATGCGTCTGCGGGTCGTTCTGCAGCCCGTCGAAGCGCTCGGCCAGCCATGCCGGCACCAGCGCACCGCAGCGCGCCGAGAAATTCGCGACCTGGGTGAAATTATGCACCGGCAGAATGCCCGGCACGATCGGGATGTAGATGCCGGCCCGCCGCGCCCGCTCGACATAGCGCTCGTAGAGATCATTGTCGAAGAAGAACTGGGTGATTGCCCGCGTCGCGCCATTGTCTGCCTTGCGCTTCAGCATGTCGAAATCGGTGGCGAAGTCCGGGCTTTCCGGATGCTTTTCCGGATAGGCGGAGACCGAAATGTCGAAATCGCCGGCGCCCTTCAGCGCCCCGACCAGTTCGGCGCCATTGGCGTAGCCGTCGGGATGCGGCCTGTAGGCGGTGCCGACGCCTGCCGCCGGATCGCCGCGCAGAGCGACGAAGCGGGTGACGCCCATATCGGCGAATTCCCTGACAACGGCATCGACCTGATCGCGGGCCGCATCGACGCAGGTCATGTGCGCCGCCGGCGTCAGCGTCGTCTCGTTGAGGATGCGCTTGACCGTGCGCGCGGTGCGCTCACGGGTCGAGCCGCCGGCGCCGTAGGTCACCGAGACGAACTTCGGCTTGAGCGGTTCCAGCCGGGTGACGGTGTCCCACAGCCTGGCCTCCATCTCGTCGGTCTTCGGCGGGAAGAACTCGAACGAAACCCTGACCTTGTCGCCAATATCGGGACGGCGGGAAAAGCGGAACTGGTTCATCAGGCTATTTCCCCCATCGGGTACGCTTGGGTGGGTTGGCTGTCGTTGGACGGATCGGCGATCAGCATGCGGCGGTCGCGGCCGAGCCACAGCTTGACCGTGAGCCTGGCCTCGTTGGCGCCGCGCGGTTCGAACTCCTGGCTGTCCTCGAGCGCGAGCCCTGCCTCGGCGAACCACTCGGCGATCTGCCGGTCGGAAAAGCCGAGCCTGACATGCGCATGCTGGTCGCGCAGGAATTCCAGCGTGTGCGGCGCGAAATCGACGATCACCAGCCGCCCCGCCGGACGCAGCAGCCTTGCCGCCTCGCGGATGGCGCGGGCCGGATCGTCGAGATAGTGCAGCACCTGATGGATGGTGACGAGGTCGAAAGCGTCGCGCTCGACCGGCGGCGCGAAGATATCGCCCTGCCGCACCTGCGCGTTCGAAACGCCGGCCTTGTCGAGATTGGCGCGCGCCACGGTCAGCATCTCGCGCGACATGTCGATGCCGACGCCGCGCCGGTAAAGCGGCGAAAAGATTTCAAGCAGCCGCCCGGTGCCGGTGCCAAGGTCGAGCATCGATTGGAAAGGCCGCTTGCCGACAAGCTTCAGCAGCGCCGCTTCCACGGCGCGATCCGGCACATGCAGCGAGCGGATATGATCCCAGCTCGCGGCGTTTTCGGAGAAGTACTCGGCGGCGCGGTCCTGGCGCTTGCGTTTGACCGACGCCAGCCGCTCGAGGTCGCGCTCTACCTGCGGATCGGCGCCGCGGATACCTGAGATCAGCCTGATCACGAAATCACGGGCCGAATCCGTATCCGAGAGCCGGAAGAAGGCCCAGGAGCCCTCCTGGTAACGGCCGATCAGCCCGGCCTCCAAAAGCAGCTTGAGGTGGCGCGACACGCGCGGCTGCGACTGGCCGAGGATTTCGGTAAGATCGGAAACGGTAAGGTCGCCACGCGACAAGAGTGCCAGAATGCGGAGCCGGCTCGATTCGGCCGCCGCCTTCAGAGTATCCACCATTGTGTCGAGCGAGACATGCATGAGCGCTTCTCTTTTGAAAAAGATATAAACATATGTTTATGTCGAATTTGACAACCATGCAAGACCCATGTCGCTTCCGGACAAGAAAATGACGCATGCATGATCCACAGGCGGAAAGCGGTTTTCGGATGAACGAGGCGAAAACCATGTTCGAAACGCGCGCCGGCGAAAGGCTTCTGGAAACTGATCCGGCCGATATGCCGCCAGATGGCCACGTCGTCTTCATCGGCCGCATCGCTTCGCCATGGACGAGCCGGGAGACCTGCCCCAAGAACATGAGGGCCGCGCGGGAGGCAGGCGGCGGTGCCACGCTGCTGGTCGACCCGCCCTATCGCGAAGGTCTGCCGGGACTGGAACGCGCCAGCCACGTCATCATCCTGACCTGGCTCCATCATGCGCCGCGGAATCTGATTGTGCAGAAACCCCGCCATGCGGCTGAGCCGAAAGGCGTTTTTTCGCTGCGTTCCCCTGCCCGGCCGAACCCGGTCGGGTTGCATGTGGCGAAGCTCGTCGGGCTCGATGTCGGCAGCGGCCGCATCGAACTCGACGCCATCGACGTGCTCGACGGCACGCCGGTCATCGACCTGAAACCCTATCTCGCCTCCACCGACGCCTTTGCCGATGCGACCATTGCCGGGCGGGACGAGCCATGAAAGCGCCGACCAACCGCCGTCGCGCCATCGCCAAGGCGCTGACTACGCTTTTGCCGCTGGCGCCCTATGCCGACATCGAAAAAATCCGTGCCGACGCCGGCAGGGCGCACTTGCACAATCTGCCGCCGTCGATCTCCGTCTGGCTGGCGACCATCGCCCATATCCGTCACGTCCACACCGATTACGAAAAGCTGCTGGCGGAAGGCTATGACCGCGACTCGGCGCGTTTCTTCGTCATCGAACAGACCAACATCGTGCTGACCCGCTGGCGCGCCACGCGCCTGCTCGACTCCGACGACGACGAAGAGTAGCGCGAGAAACCGCTACTGCCGCGTTAGTACGGCGACGGCGTTATAGGACTGGCCATCTGCCTGCCCGACCCAGACCCAGGACAGGTTTCCCTTGAAAAACCTGACGGTGATCGTGCCGCCATCGACGCATTTGTCCTGGCCATAGGTGATGCTCTCCCGGAACTCCGCCGAGCTGTTGTCCCTCGAAATCTGAGTGAGAGATCCGCCGCAGCTGAGCGACGGATAGTCGATCGACGCGCCGCTGTCGTTGATGGTCATGGCAATCGACCAGTCGGCGCCGGCGGCGCCGGCCGGGCTTTGATGGCCATTGCCGACCCAGGTGCCGGTCAAGGATGGCACATTCACCACGCAAGGGACGTTCTGGAAGATCGGCGTCAACTCGCTGCCGGTCTTCTCGCAGCGATATGTCTGGCCGCTTTGACATAGCTCCTCGCCCTCGCGCGTGCATTGGGCGAAGGCTTCGCTGCAGCCGACGAAAACGATCATCGCAAAGATGATTGCACCAAGCCCCGTATGCCTGACCATCTCCCCTCCGGCCTGATAGTCCCGCCGGCAACCGTAAGGGAAAACCAACATTCCACCTAGAACATAGAGCAGCGCATAGGTGGCTCTATGTAACGCGCTGAGCGACGCTAGCCTGACCATGGATCGAGCCTTGGACAAGGAGAGTTTGCGATGAGCCGAAACGTTGCAACGGAGCGAGCCATGCCGCTGCCGCCTCTTTCCGAGCGCCATATCGATCCGCACTCCTATCCGGACGGCGTTGCCTTCCTCGATGGCCAGTATCTGCCGATGTCGCAGGCCAAGATCTCGGTAATGGATTGGGGTTTTCTGCATTCCGACGCCACCTACGACACAGTGCATGTCTGGGACGGCCGCTTCTTCCGTCTCGACCTGCATCTCGACCGCTTCTTCGGCGGGCTGGAGAAGCTGCGCATGGCGATCCCGTTCGACCGCGACGGCGTCGCCGAGATCCTGCACGATTGCGTCGCGCTATCCGGCCATCGTGCCGCCTATGTCGAGATGCTATGCACGCGCGGCGCTTCGCCGACCTTCAGCCGTGACCCGCGCCAGGCGATCAATCGCTTCATGGCCTTCGCCGTGCCCTTCGGCTCGGTCGCCAATGCCGAGCAGTTGCGGCGCGGCCTCAATGTCGCGATCAGCGACAAGGTGCGTATCCCGCCGGCCTCGATCGATCCTACGATCAAGAACTACCATTGGCTCGACCTGGTGCGCGGCCTCTACGACGCCTATGACCGCGGCGCCGAGACCGCGCTGATCCTCGATTTCAACGGCAATGTCGCTGAAGGTCCGGGCTTCAACGTCTTTTGCGTGAAAGACGGCAAATTGTCGACGCCGGCCATTGGCGTCCTGCCCGGCATCACGCGGCGCACCGTCTTCGATCTCTGCTCCGAGGCGGGGCTGTCTGCAACAGCGGCCGACGTCAGCGTCGCAGCGCTGAAGGCAGCCGATGAAGTCTTCATCACCTCGACCGCCGGCGGCATCATGCCGGTGACGGTGATCGACGGCATTTCGGTCGCCGACGGCCAAGTTGGCGCCATCACCAGTCGGCTGATGGCGCTCTATTGGCAAAAGCACGAGGACCCAGCCTGGTCGAGCCCGGTGTCCTACACTTAGGCGCGGTAGATCCACTGCTCGGGCACGCGCACCGATATCTCCTCGCCGGCAACAATCGTGCCGGGCTTTTCGACCCAGGCGACAAGGCCGCGCAGCCGCTTGGCCGCCTTTGGAAAGGCCAGCGCGCCGGCCTCGTGGTCGGCCGTCCCGGCATGTTCGGCGACTGAGCGCCCGGCGATGCGGCATGGCCCGTTCTGCGCATCGACCTTGATGGTGACGCCGCCCTTGAAGAACAAGAGCGTACCCGACGGCAGCATGGAAAGCTGCTGCACGCCCTCGATCAGCAGATTGGCGCCGATCCATTCCGGCTTGATCTCCTTGAGGCTCATCCGCTCGGCCACAATGGCGAGTTCGTCCGCCGCCACGATCGACAATTGCCGCTCGTTGCGCATCTCGGTGCCGCGCGGATACCAGGGCTCGCGCCCGCCGGAGCGCCGCGTGGCGCCAGCATGGAAATCACCATCGATGCCGTCGAAGCCGAGCCGCAATTCTTCCACCGGTCGCGTTTCGAAGTGATCGAACGGCGCGACGTAGAGCGCCGCCACTTTCGCCGCGAGCTTTCGCGCCGGCAGGGTTTCGACCGGATTTTCGGTCTCGGCAAAGAGATCCGCCATGGCTTCATTCCTTCTGCAAGACGAACCGCAATTAGCCCGCGGCCATGGACCGGGTCCAGTCCAAAGCGCTGATGATCCGATCGAGCCGGTTGATGGGATGCTTCACCGATCACGATTTTCTTACCGCCGATCGCGCATCCTCTGGCCGGGCGCCGTATTGCCGCCGTGCTGCCTCGACTTGATACTAGCGTCAGGAGGAGACGCGTCATCATGCATCCCGCAGCCGCAATCGCCGCGCTCTGGCAGATTTGGGTCGTCTCCTGGCTCGCGGCCGCCTTCTGGTCCGACCCCGTTGAGAAGCGCGCCGGCCTGCAGGCGGAACTTCGCTATCGCGCCCTGTGGATGGTCGGTGTGATCCTGCTCTTCGTTCCGGCGCACGGCTATGTCGGCCGGTTGCGGCTCTGGATGCCGAACCTCACCGAGGCCTGGATCTGCGTCGCCCTGATCGCAATTGGCCTCATCTTCTCCTGGTGGGCGCGTCTGCACCTTGGCCGGCTGTGGTCGGGTAACATAACCGCCAAGGCGGATCACCACGTCGTCGACACCGGCCCCTATGGCTTGGTTCGGCACCCGATCTACACCGGCCTGCTGCTGGCGGTCTTCGCCACCATGGCGGCCAAGGGGACGGTCTGGGGCATTGCCGGTGCCGCCCTGCTCACCATCGGCGCCGTTGTGAAGGCAAGGCTGGAGGAACAGTTCCTGCGCGGCGAACTGGGTAGCGCCTATGACGACTATGCCACGCGCGTTCCAATGCTGGTGCCGTTCGCACCCGCCTAGATCACAGCATGCGCAGCAGCGCGCCGCCGATCGAATATCCCGCGCCGAAGGCGCAGAGCAGGCCGTAGTCGCCGGGCTTCATGTCGGCGTGGTTCTCGGATAGCGCGATGATGGCGCCGGCGCCGGCGGTATTGCCGAGGCGCTCCAGCACCATCGGCGCGCGATCATGGTCGACCTCGTGGCCGAAGGCGAGTTTCAGGATCATGGCGTTCATGCGCGCATTGGCCTGATGCAGCCAGAAGCGGCGGATGCCTTGCGGCGTCTGCCCGTGCTCGGCCAGGAATTCGACGATGAATTTGTGGCCGGCGACGGTGACTTCCTTGAACACCTTGTTGCCGACCTGCTTGATCAGATTGCCTTCCAGGTTGATCATATAGGGATCGTCTTGGGCGGTGCGGGTATGGTAGCCGAGATTGGTGCGGATGTTGTTCGACATCTGCGTCCAGGTGCGCGTATCGAGCACCTGGAAACGCCCCGGCCGCTTCTCGCCCTGGTCGAGCCCCTCGACCACCATCGACACCGATGCATCGCCGAAGATGAAATGCGTCTGCCGGTCGCGGAAATTGAGATGACCCGTGATGATCTCCGGCGTCGTCACCAGCACGCGCTTGTGCGCGCCGGCCCGCACCAGATTGACCGCGATGTGCAGCGCCGCCGCGGCCGACGAGCAGCCAAGCCCCATATCGAAGCCGGCGCCCTTGGTACCCAGGGCCTGCTGCATTTCGATGGCAATCGCCGGATAGGGCCGCTGGTGGTGCGAGGCCGAGCAGATCACCAGGTCGATATCGGACGGCTTCAACCCGGCATGGTCGAGCGCCTTCCTCGCCGAGGCGACGCCGAACTCGGCCTGCAGCGACAGCGCATCGTCGGGCCGCGCCGGTATGCGCGGCGCCATCCGCGTCGGATCGAGGATGCCTTCCCGCTCGATCACATGCCGGGTCTGGACGCCCGAGGCATGGACGATGAAGTCGCTGTCCGACTTCTGCAGCAGCGTCTCGCCCGTAACGGAGCGGCGCGCGTTCTCCATGTCGACCCAGGCGTTGAAGCTGGCGACCAGTTCTTCATTGGTGATCTTGGGTCCAGGGATTTCGACGCCGATGCCGCTGATGATGACGCGATGCATTTCCAATCCGTCCCATGCGCGGGCGTTGCGGGCTTGATGTGGGCGCATAGACGGCCCGGTGCAACCCTTGTCGCATTTTGCCGGTTTATGCCAGCTTAAACCGCCATTTCCCGTTGCTATCGCGGCGAGTTGACCGACACTCGGTCAGGCCCGCTTGGCGACGATGAAGATGCGAGGGAAGCGCAGCAGAACCTTGCCGTTCGCCGTCCTTGGATAGGCCTCTGCGATCTTGGCCGTGTAGTGGTCGAGGAACATGGTCTTCTCGTCCGCGTCGAGCGGATCGAGGAAAGGCTTCAGCCCCGTCGCCTTGACCCATTCGACGATCGCCGCGGCATCGGCCAGCGGATGGTTGTAGATCGTGTGCCAGATATCCAGCCGATCCGCGAGCGGCGACAGAAGATCGTAGTAGAACGAAACCGGCGGCAGCTGCCCGCGCGCCGCCCCTTTGATCTTTGCGGCAAACGGCATCTCGGCGG
This sequence comes from Mesorhizobium sp. IMUNJ 23033, assembly GCF_044778005.1. Classification (NCBI taxonomy): domain Bacteria; kingdom Pseudomonadati; phylum Pseudomonadota; class Alphaproteobacteria; order Hyphomicrobiales; family Phyllobacteriaceae; genus Mesorhizobium; species Mesorhizobium sp. IMUNJ 23033. The sequence continues at coordinate 53,610 of NZ_JBJACT010000002.1, read as the reverse complement.
CCGTCTCCCGCATCAGGCGATGCGAGTCCTCGCCAAGATTGTCCGGCATCTGAATGGCAAGCGCGCCGCCCGGCGCCAGGAAACCCATCAGCCGCTGGAAGACGGCCGGATGCTCCGGCAGCCACTGGAACACCGCATTGGCGAAGATCACGTCGACCGGCTTCTCCGGCTGCCATGTTGCCGCATCCGACAGTTCGAAGGTGACATCGGGCAGGCGCGCCCTCGCCTTCTCGATCATGTCGGGCGAAGTGTCGAAGCCGCTGACTTGCGCGTCCGGCCAGCGCTCGACCAGAAGCTCGGTCGAATTGCCCGGCCCGCAGCCGATATCGACCACACGGCGCGGGAAATCCACTGGCACTTGGGCGACCAGATCGCGCGCGGGCCGCGTTCGCTCATCCTCGAATTTCAGATATTGGGCGGCGGACCAATCAGCCATGTCAGCTCCTCAGATCACCTTGAGAATTCGCCGCCCCGACAAATATCCTATCGCGTCAGCCTCTTATACGTCATCCGGTGCGGGTTGACGGCATCGGGTCCGAGGCGACGGATCTTGTCCTGCTCGTAATCCTCGAAATTGCCCTCGAACCATTCGACATGGCTGTCGCCCTCGAAGGCGAGGATGTGCGTCGCCAGGCGATCGAGGAACATACGATCGTGGGAGATGATGACGGCGCAGCCGGCGAAGCTTTCCAGCGCGTCTTCGAGCGCGGCCAGCGTTTCGGTGTCGAGGTCGTTGGTCGGTTCGTCGAGCAGCAGCACATTGCCGCCGGTCTTCAGCATCTTGGCCAGATGCACGCGGTTGCGCTGGCCGCCGGAGAGGTTGCCGACCTTCTGCTGCTGGTCCTGGCCGCGGAAGTTGAACGACGAGCAGTAGGCGCGGGTGTTGGCTTCGTACTTGCCGAGCTTGACCACTTCGGCGCCGCCCGAGATCTCTTCCCACACGGTCTTCGACGGATCGAGCGCGTCGCGGCTCTGGTCGACATAGCCGAGCTTGACCGTCTCGCCGACGCGGATCGTGCCGGCATCGGGCTTTTCCTGGCCCGTGATCATCTTGAACAGCGTCGTCTTGCCGGCGCCGTTCGGGCCGATGACGCCGACGATGCCGCCCGGCGGGAGCTTGAACTCCAGGCCCTCGATCAACAGCGTATCGCCAAAGCCCTTCGACAGGTCGGCGACCTCGATCACCACATTGCCGAGGCGCTCCCCATGCGGGATGACGATCTGGGTGTCGGTCGGGCGGCGGCTGTCGGCGGCGACAAGTAGATCCTCGAACGCCTTGATACGCGCCTTGGACTTGGTCTGGCGGGCCTTCGGGCTGGACTGGATCCATTCGCGCTCGCGGCCGATGGCGCGCTGGCGGGCGTCGTCCTCGCGGCCTTCCTGCTTGAGGCGCTTGGCCTTGGCTTCGAGATATTTGGTGTAGTTGCCCTCATAGGGAATGCCGCGGCCGCGATCGAGTTCGAGGATCCAGCCGGTGACATTGTCGAGGAAGTAGCGATCGTGGGTGATGATCATCACCGCGCCCGGATAGGCGCGCAGATGCTTTTCCAGCCACGCCGTGGTTTCGGCGTCGAGATGGTTGGTCGGTTCGTCGAGCAGCAGAAGGTCGGGCTGGCGCAGCAGCAGCTGGCAGAGCGCGACGCGGCGGCGCTCACCGCCCGACAGCTTGGTGACTTCGGTATCCTTGGGCGGGCAGCCCAGCGCTTCCATCGCCATCTCGACCTGCTGTTCGAGGTCCCAGAGGTTCAGCCGGTCCATCTCGTCCTGGAGCTTGGCGGACTCGTCCGCCGTCTCGTCGGAATAATTCATCATCAGTTCGTTGTAGCGCTCGATGATGGCGGTCTTGGCGGCAACGCCTTCCATGACGTTCTCGAATACGGTCTTCTTCGCGTCGAGCGCCGGCTCCTGCGCCAAATAGCCGACGGTCGCTCCCTCGGCCAGCCACGCCTCTCCGTTCCAGTCCTTGTCGATGCCGGCCATAATCTTGAGGATCGTCGACTTGCCGGCGCCGTTGGGGCCGAGAATGCCGATCTTGGCGTCGGGATAGAAGGACAGATGGATGTTCTCGAGCACCTTCTTGGTGCCGTAGGCCTTGTTGAGGCCGGCCATGTGATAGATGAACTGGCGTGCCACGCGCGCTTTCCCTGATAATTGACCGAAAATGTCGGATTGAATGGAGGTTGCGCGCTATGTAGGCGATGCCGGGCCGAACGGCAATCGCTTTCGGTGGCTTCGGTAGTTCCCAAAGCTTCCGCAAGGCTTATGGGACACACCGAGGATCGACGTTTTCGGTTCGCCACACCGGCTCACGAAAGCACCGGTTAATGATTCCGCGTCAAAACGGTGTCTGATGGAAATCGCCGGCAAGCCGCGATTTCCGAGGAGAGATCGGATCGACGGATTGCTGAACGGTTTCCTGCTCCTTACCGAAGCGGTTCTCTACTTCGGCGTCATGGTCACGCTGTTCCGCTTGCGGGATCGCATCGGCCTCGGCGTCTTCGTCTGCGCGCTCGGCGTCATGCATTTCCTCGAGACCTATCTCGCCAGCGTGTTTTACGTCGCCCTGCCCTTCGGCATGGTTTCACCCGGTTCGGCGGTGCTGTTTTCTGGCAAGCTGGTGATGCTGCTTCTGCTCTACATCAAGGAAGACGCGGCAACCGTGCGGCAGCCCATCTACGGCCTGCTGCTCGGCAACGCGCTGATGATCGGCCTGGTGCTGATCCTTCGCCTGCATGCGATTTCACCGCTTCCCGACGGCAAGCTTCCCGACATCGGCTTCATCGACCAGATGGGCTGGCTGATGGTGTGGGGCACGTCGCTTTTGTTTGTCGACGCCATATTGATCATCCTGCTCTACGAAAAGCTCGGCCGCTACCTGCGCAACGCGCCCTTTGCCCGCATTCTGGTCTGCGTCGCCTGCGTGCTGACCTTCGACCAGGCGGGTTTCTTCACCGCGCTGCATTTCGTCGCCGGCGCGCCGATCGCAGTCTTCTTCGGCGGCTGGTTCGCCAAGATGGGTGCGGCCCTCGTCTACAGCTCGATGCTGGTTGCTTATCTCAAGTGGTTTGAGGCGCGTCCGATCGCCGTGCCGCGCGGCCTGTCCGACATCTTCGACACGCTGACCTATCGCGAGCGCTACGAGGCCCTGGTCAAGCATGTCGGCCGTGACGGCCTGACCGGCCTGCTGCATCGCGGCAGCTTCGAAACCGATGGCGAAGCTGCCATCGCGGCCAGTCTGCCGACCGCCAGGCCGCTCAGCCTGCTGATCGTCGATGTCGACCATTTCAAATCGATCAACGACCGCTTCGGCCATGCCGAGGGCGACAAGGTGCTGAAGTCGATCGCCGCCGTGCTCACCGAGGCCGCCGGCGCCGAACACAAGGTTTTCCGCATCGGCGGCGAGGAATTCGCCATCCTTTGCACGCAGCCGCATGCTGTCGCAAGGCTGCTCGGCGAAAGCATCCGGCATGCCGTCAAGGCCTCGGCCGGCACCAGCAAATTCGACCTTACCGTCAACGTCGGCATCTCCAGCCTCAGCGAGACGACCCGCTGCCTCGCCGATGTCTTCGCCCTGGCCGACCAGCGTCTCTACAAGGCCAAAGCGGCTGGTCGCGATCGCGTCGTCGGCGAGCTGGGCGACGCTCAAGTCGAAAGCCTCGACGCCTGGACACGGTCGGCGTAGCGCATCAGTCGCTGTCGCCAGCGCCGGCGAAAGCCCGCGCGCTTACTGGAACCCGATCGGGTCGACGGTGCCTTTCGGGCAACCCGCCTTGGTCGTCGGCGCCGAAGCCTGCATCAGATCGGCGAGCGAGCTGGTCGGGCCGATCGGACCGGCAAGGCCGAGCGTCAGTTCGCCGATCAAGCGCCTGCCGCTCGACGGGTCGACCAGGCAGGACACCCGGACCCGTTCGCCGGCTCCGGCGCCGAAGGCGCTGTCGAAGGCTTTGCGGATCTGGTCCGACGTCACCTGCTTGCCGATATTCTTGGTGAAGAGCTCGCGCACCGGCGAGGCATTCACTGCGCGCATCAGGTTCAACGCATCGGTAAAATACTCCTGCTGGCTCTTGCCGTAGCAGGTGCCATGCTTGATCCATTCATGTCTTTCCAGATCGGACTTGGTGCCCGGCATCACCTGGTCGAGTTCCGCTCGCGTATCCGCATCGAGGTTGACCGGTGGCAGGTCCCGCCAGTGAGCCGGATTGTCGTTGGCCTTGTCGCTGGCCGCCACCTGACAATAGAAATTGCCGTTCGGCTGCGGCCACAGGCCATGCAGGGTGAAATGCGTCGCTTCGAACCCCGCCGGGGCCTGCGCCTGGCATTCGGTCTTGTTGGACTTGGTTTCGCAGAAGGCCGGCTGCCAGCTTAGCGCGAAGACATATTCGGGCTTCCCAGAGGCCGGCGCCGACGGCTTGGTTTGATCGGCCGGTGCGGGCGCGGTTGCGGCGCTGCCGCCGGTGACGTGGCCGCAGCTGATCTTCACCCAGCGGCGTTCGGGATCGGCGCCCGGCACCAGGATGAGATAATGCGTTGGCGCGTCCTTGTTGCCGGCAAGCAGCTGGTAGCTTTGCCCCGCCTCGGTCGAGACATTGCCGGGGTTCTTGCCACTCTTGATTGCTTGCGTCGCCGGACAGGCGGCGTCAGCGACGAAGGCGCCGCTCATCTTGACGTCGGCTCGCGCCGCACCAGCCACCGAGGCGACCAAAAGCGCCAAAACGAAAGCAAATCCTGTCCGCATACCCTTGCCCCGGCTGGAAGATACTGCGCCACACACTGCCTTGGTCTCCGTGTCAGAATTGCGATAGCGCGCCACAAGATCAGAAACATTCACAACTCGGAATCGCCATGCCGGATTGACGCAAAACCGGCGCCGGCGCAAACAAAACTCTTGTGAGCGCGAGAGCGCAGGGGGACCAAGAGACAATGCCATTCAGCCAACAGCGCATGGTCAAATCGCCGACCGGCGCGGAGCTCAACCTTTATGTGAAGCACGCTGGCGGCCATCCGCGCGCCGTCATCCAGATCAACCATGGGCTGGCCGAGCACGCCGCGCGCTACGCCCGCTTCGCTGATTTCCTCAGCGAGCGCGGTTTTCACGTCTACGCCCACGACCATCGCGGCCACGGCGCCACCAAGGCGCCTGACGCTCCCCTCGGCAAATTCGCCGACACCGATGGCGGCGCCAAGGTCGTTGCCGATGTCAACGCCATCCACGACCTCATCGCCACGGAGCAACCCGGCCTGCCGGTCATCGTCTTCGGCCATTCGATGGGCGCCTCGGTGGCGCTCAATTTTGTCTTGGCGCACTCAGCGCGCATCCATGCCGCCGCGATCTGGAACGGCAATTTCTCGCAAGGCCTGCTCGGCCAGCTGGCGCTCGCCATCCTGGCCTGGGAGCGGTTCCGGCTCGGTTCCGACGTGCCGTCGCGCATCTTGCCGAGGCTGACCTTCCAGGCCTGGGGCAAGGCGGTGCCTAATCACAAGACGCCGTTCGACTGGCTGTCCCGCGACGAGGCCGAAGTGGCGAAATACATCGCCGACCCGCTGTGCGGTTGGGACGCGACGGTGACAATGTGGCGCGACGTGGTCAACATGGCGCAGCACGGCGGCAAGGACTCGAGCTTTGCCGGCGTGCGCCGTGACCTCTTTGTAAGCCTGATTGGCGGTGAAAAGGACCCCGCTTCCGACTATGGCAAGGCGATCGGCCACCTCGCGAAACGCATGCGCGCGATGGGCTTTTCGAATCTGGTTTCAAAGGTTTACGCCGAGACCCGCCACGAAAGCCTGAACGAGGTCAATCGGGACATCGTCATGAACGATTTCGCGGCATGGGCCGAAACTGTCCTGAAGCGGTGAAGGCTTGGCCCAGCGCAAGGCTCGTGACAGCCGCGGCGCGTGTTGATAGAGGCTGCGGTTCCGACCAATTCTGGTGATCCATGACTGAGCCTCCCCTGAAAGGCATCCGCGTTATTGAACTCGCCCGCATCCTTGCCGGGCCGTGGGCCGGGCAATTGCTGGCCGATCTCGGCGCCGACGTCATCAAGGTCGAGAGCCCGGAAGGTGGCGACGACACCCGCAAATGGGGGCCGCCCTTCGTCATGAGCCATGACGGCGAGAACCTGTCGGCCGCCTACTACCATTCCTGCAATCGCGGCAAACGCTCCATCGCCGTCGACTTCTCGACGCCTGAAGGCGCCGAGACCGTGCGCCGGCTGGTCGCGACCGCGGACGTGATGATCGAGAACTTCAAGCTCGGCGGCCTCAGGAAATACGGGCTCGACTATGACAGCCTGAAGAAGATCAACCCCCGCCTGGTCTATTGCTCGATCACCGGCTTCGGCCAGGACGGACCTTACGCGCCGCGCGCCGGCTACGACTTCATCATCCAGGCCATGGCCGGCATGATGTCGATCACCGGCGAGGCGGGCCGCGAGCCGCAGAAGGCTGGCGTCGCCATCTCGGATCTCTTCACCGGACTTTATTCGGTGATCGCCATCCAGGCCGCGCTTCGCCATGCCGAAAAAACCGGCGAGGGCCAGCACATCGACATGGCGCTGTTCGACAGCCAGATCTCGGCGCTCGGCAACCAGAACCTCAACTATCTGGTGTCCGGCAAATCGCCAGTGCAGATGGGCAACGCGCATATGAACATCGCACCCTACGAGGTGGTGCCGGTCAGGGATGGCCACATCATCCTGGCGGTCGGCAATGACGGCCAGTTCGCCAAATTCTGCGCTGCCGTCGGCCTCGACGATTTGCCTGGCAATCCCGATTTCGCCACCAACCCCGCCCGCGTCGCCAACCGAGCGAAACTGCGCGAGCGCATGATCGAGACGCTGAAGGATACCGATCGCGATCTGCTGCTGGCGAAGCTGGAAGCCGCAAGCGTACCGGCCAGCCCGATCAACACCATCGGTCAGATGTTTGCCGATCCGCAGACGATCGCACGCGGCATGCGCCTCGACCTGGACGATGGTCATGGCAATCTTCTGCCCTCGGTGCGGGCGCCGATGGTCATGTCCGGCACGCCGCTGGTCTACGAGCGCCCCTCGCCGCGCCTAGGCGAACACACCGAAGAGATCCTTGCCGAACTGGAGAAGTCGGGACAATGAAGACAGGCGGACAACTGATCGTCGACGCGCTCGAAGCCAACGACACCGATCGCATTTATTGCGTGCCGGGCGAATCCTATCTGGCGGTGCTCGACGCCCTGCACGATTCGCCGATCCATACTATCGTCTGCCGCCAGGAAGGCGGTGCCGCGATGATGGCCGACTGCCACGGCCGCCTGACCGGCAAGCCCGGCATCTGCTTCGTCACCCGCGGCCCCGGCGCCACCAACGCCTCGGCCGGCATCCACATTGCCATGCAGGATTCGGTTCCCGTCATCCTGTTCATCGGCCAGGTCGCCAGCCACGCCAAGGAGCGCGAGGCTTTCCAGGAAGTCGACTACAAGCGCTTCTTCGGCGATATCGCCAAATGGGTGGTCGAGATCGACGATGCGGCGCGCATTCCCGAATTCGTCACCCGCGCCTTTGCGGTGGCAACCTCCGGCCGACCCGGCCCGGTCGTCATCTCGCTGCCAGAGGACATGCTGACCAGTCTTGTAGAGGCGCCCGCGGCCTTGCCGCACACACCAGTTGAAACCCGCCCCGGTGAAGCTGAGCTCGACGCGCTTGAGAAACTTCTTGGCAAGGCCAAGCGGCCCTTCGTCATCCTTGGCGGCACGCGCTGGGATGACGACGCCGTGGCGCGGATGCGAGCAATCGCCGAAGCATGGTCGCTGCCGGTCGGCTGCTCTTTCCGCCGCCAGATGCTGTTCGACCATCTGCACCCCAACTATGCCGGTGACGTCGGCATCGGCATCAACCCGAAGCTGGCGATGGCGATCAAGCAGGCCGACCTCGTACTTTTGATCGGCGGCCGCATGGGCGAAATGCCCTCCTCCGACTACACGCTGCTGAAAAGCCCCTACCCTGACCAGACGCTGGTCCATGTCCACGCCGATGCCGGCGAGCTTGGTCGCGTCTACCGGCCGGCGCTTGCGATCAACGCCTCGCCTTCGGCCTTCGTCGAGGCGTTCGCCAAACGCAAGCCCACTGCCACGCCGGCATGGGCAGACGAGACGCCGAAGCTGCACGCCGCCTATCTCGACTGGTCGACGCCGCCGGAGAGCGGTCCCGGTTCCGTCCAGATGGGACCGATCATGAATTATCTCGAAAAGGTCCTGCCAGACGACGCCATCCTCACCAACGGCGCCGGCAACTACGCCACCTGGGTGCATCGCTTCCACCGCTCCCGCCGCTTTGCCACGCAGGCGGCTCCGACCTCCGGCTCGATGGGCTACGGCACCCCTGCTGCGGTCGCCGCCAAGGATCTTTATCCGGATCGCACCGTGGTCGCCTTCGCCGGCGATGGCTGCTTCCTCATGAACGGGCAGGAATTCGCCACCGCCGTGCAATACGACCTGCCGATCGTCGTGGTCGTCGTCAACAACGGCATCTACGGCACCATCCGCATGCATCAGGAGCGCGAATATCCGGGCCGCGTCGTCGCCACCGATCTGAAGAATCCCGATTTCGCCGCTCTCGCCCGCGCCTATGGCGGCCACGGCGAGACGGTCGAGAAGACCGCCGATTTCGCCCCTGCGTTCGAGCGCGCGCGCGCCAGCGGCAAACCGGCGATTGTCGAGATCAGGCTCGATCCCGAGGCGATCACGCCGACCCGCACGCTGACTCAAATCCGCGACAAGAGCTGACCGACGCGAAAGGGGCAGTGCACCGCCCTTTTCCGCCGGCAGGACGGTGCGCTACATCGTCGTCGCCGCCTTCTCGATCTGCCCGCGAATTTCGCCGTCTGGATTCGCCTTGGTGTGGACGTTGACGTAATATTTGCCGGCTTCCAGATCGGCCGCCTGTGCATCGGTCAGCGTCGCCGATCCCTTGATCGGGCTCTTGACCTTCTTGAACGGGATCACGGGTCCCGCGTTTTCACCCGCCGCGGCCGGGCCGTGAATGTGGGCGGCCGTCGCCGGCCCACTGAGGCCGGAATATTTCACGTTCCAGCTGAGCTTCTTCTTGGCGGTGTCGAAGGTAAATGTGGCGGTCCCCTTGCCCTTGGTGGTGACAGGCGGGCTCTGCTGGCTGCCGTCGAGCGTCGCCTTGTACTTCACAATATCGGCCATGGCCGGCGAAGCGAACAGCAGGGCCGTCGAAACGGCGAACGCCGAAAGCAGCGACAAGGATTGGATGCGCATGAAGAAACCTCCGTTTCGTGACGCATCCGCCGCGGCTCCCCGGCGCGCGGATGCGTCACTGAAACGGTTGGACGGCGCAATGTATCCCGGCACACGCATATTTTACCGGCGCCCATAAAAAAGGGGCGGTCGCACGCCCCTTCCATGAAGGCAAGAATCAGACGGCCGCCAGCGCCTGCGTCAGGTCGGCGATCAGGTCGTCGGGGTGTTCGACACCGATGGACAGCCTGACCGTCGTCTCAAGCACGCCGATGCGCTGGCGCACGTCGAAGGGAATTCCCGAATGGGTCATGGCCGCCGGATGGCTGGCCAGCGATTCCGTTCCGCCGAGGCTTACCGCCAGCTTGAAGATCTGCAGGCCGTTCAGAAAGGCGAAGGCCGCCTTCTGGCCGCCTCTGATGTCGAAGGAGAATGTCGAGCCGGCGCCGCTGCATTGCACCCGATAGGCGCGGCCTGCAGGCGTGTCCTCGCCCAGGAACGGCAGATAATGCACCTTCTCGACCTTGGCATGATCGCGCAGGAATTCGGCGACCAGGCGCGCATTGTCGTTGGCCCGCTCCATGCGGATCGACAGCGTCTCAAGCGAGCGGCCGAGCATCCAGCAGGAATGCGGGTCGAGCTGCGTGCCGATGGCGCCGCGCAGCGCCTTGATCGGCTTGGTGACCGCCTTGCTGCCCATTGCCGCACCCGCGATCAGGTCGGAATGGCCGCCGACATATTTGGTCAGCGAATAGACCGAAACATCGGCGCCATGTTCGATCGGCCGCTGGAACACCGGGCCGAGCAGCGTGTTGTCGCACACGATGATCGGCGTCGACCCTTGGCCCGCGCCGATCTCGTCGGCGATTCTCCGCATCAGCGCGATATCGACCAGACTGTTGGTCGGATTTGACGGCGTTTCGATCAGGATCACCGAGACACGGCCCTTCGCGACCGCTGCGTCGGCAGCGGCCCGCACCGCCGTTTCGTCGACACCGTCCGCAAAACCGACAGCGCCGATGCCGAAGCCGGCAAGCGTGCGCGTCAGAAGCGTCTCAGTGCCGCCATAGAGCGGCTGCGAATGCAGGATGACGTCGCCCGGACGAGCATAGGCCAGCAGTGTCGTCGCGATCGCCGACATGCCGGACGAGAACAGGATGCAGGCTTCCGTTCCTTCATAGACCGCAAGGCGATCCTCGACGATTTCGCTGTTGGGGTGATTGAAACGCGAATAGACCAGACCGGAAGCCGTGCCGCTCGGCGGCTCCTTGCGGCCGGAGGTGTAGTCGAAGAAGTCGCGTCCCTCTTCCGCCGACTTGAACACGAAGGTCGAGGTGAGGAACACCGGCGGCTTGACGGCACCCTCCGAAAGCTGCGGATCGAAGCCATAGCTCAGCATCAGCGTCTCCGGGTGGAGCTTGTGGTTGCCGATATGGGTTTTCGACGGGCGCGGCGCGGTCATGGTTTTTCTGCCTTTTGAGGAGTGTCTCACGGCAATTTATGCCATCCCGATCGTGCAGTCCTTGCTATTTTTGGACCGGTATGGCTGCACTCTCGCAAGAAATTGCCTCAGGAGACGCAGAGTGCAGCAGAAGATAGCCGACGATTTCGATCGCAAGATCCTGCGTGAGCTGCAAGCCGACGCCCGCATCACCAACAACGAGCTTGCCGAGCGGATCGGTCTGTCGCCGTCGCCCTGCCTGCGGCGTGTGCGGCGCCTGGAGGAAACCGGCGTCATCAGAGGCTACACCACGCTGGTCGATCCGGCCGCTTTCGGCTGGACCATGGTTGCCATCGCCACCGTCCGGCTCAGCCGCCAGAACGAGGACGAGATCGTCATGTTCGAGGACGCGATCCGCGGCTGGGAAGAGGTGCTGGAATGCCACCTCGTGACCGGTTCGCGCGATTATGTGCTGAAGGTGGTGACAGGAAGCCTCGACCAGTACGAGCGCTTCATCAAGGAGAAGATCGCCCGGCTGAAATGCGTCGCCTCGATCGAGACCAGCTTCGTCATGAACACCATAAAGGAACGGCGCCTCTGACACTTGGCCAGAGGCGCCGCTTCAAAGATCAGTATCCTTGCTTAGGCAGGCCTACTTGATCGCCTTGTCGGTGATCGCGGTCGTGTAGGCGCCGCTAGGCTCCTTGGTGATGATCTTCTGGTCGAGCAGTGCCTTGGCGGTGCGCTCATAGGTCGCCGGATCGAGCTTGCCGTCGGCATTGTCGATCAGCTTGGCAACCTCGCCCATCATGCGCTTCTGGTGGTTTTCGTCCTGGCCGCCATTGTCCATGACGATGCCGGCCGCCTCGTCGGAATTGTCGACGGCGTATTTCCAGCCCTTCATCGAAGCGCGAACGAAACGCACCATCTTGTCCTCGAAGGCCGGATCCTTGAGCTTGTCCTCGGACGCGTAGAGCCCGTCCTCGAGCAGGTCGTTGCCCATGGCCGAGTAGTTGAACACGATCAACTGGTCCGGCTTGTAGCCGGCATCGATCAGCTGCCAGTATTCGTTGTAGGTCATGACCGAAATGCAGTCGGCCTGCTTCTGGATCAGCGGCTGCACGTCAAAGCTCTGCTTCAGCACGGTGACGCCGTCCGGACCGCCTTCGGTCTTCAGGCCAAGCTTGTTCATCCAGGCGTAGAACGGATACTCGTTGCCGAAGAACCAGACGCCCAGCGTATGGCCCTTGAAGTCGGCTTCGGTCTTGATCGGGCCGTCCTTCGGGCAGACCAGCTCCATGCCGGCCTTCTTGAACGGCTGGGCGATGTTGACCAGCGGCACGCCCTTTTCGCGCGCGGCCAGTGCGCCGCCCATCCAGTCGACGATGACGTCGGCGCCGCCGCCGGCGATCACCTGCTCGGGCGCAATATCGGGGCCGCCCGGCTTGATGTCGACGTCGAGGCCTTCGGCCTCATAGAAGCCCTTGGCCTTGGCGACATAGTAGCCGGCGAACTGTGCCTGCGTGACCCATTTCAGCTGCAGCGTCACCTTGTCCGCCGCCATCGCCTGGAAAGCGGCCAGCGACATCGCACCGGCCAGAACAGGAATAATCAGTCTTTTCATGTTGTTACCCTCTGAAGTTAGTGCCCTTAAACCCACCGCCCCTATCCACCACGGACAGAGGGATGCCAAAACGTGACGGCTCTCTCGAAAAGAGCGACCACGCCATAAAAGACCGAACCCGCAAGTGCTGCAACTGCGATTTCAGCCCAGACCATGTCGATGTTCATCCGCCCGACCTCGGTCGAAATGCGGAATCCCATGCCGACGACAGGCGTGCCGAAGAACTCGGCGACGATGGCGCCGATCAGCGCCAGCGTCGAATTGATCTTCAGCGCGTTGAAGATGAAGGGTGCGGCCGCCGGCAGCCGCAGCTTGAACAGTGTCTGCCAGTAGCCCGACGCATAGGTGCGCATCAGGTCGCGTTCCATGTGGCCGGAAGCGGCAAGCCCGGCGACAGTGTTCACCAGCATCGGGAAGAAGGTCATGATGATGACGACCGCCGCCTTGGACTGCCAGTCGAAACCGAACCACATCACCATGATGGGGGCGACGCCGATGATCGGCAGCGCCGAGACCATGTTGCCGATCGGCAGCAGGCCACGCCGCAGGAAGGGCACGCGGTCGGCGGCGATTGCCGCGATGAAGCCCGCGCCGCTGCCGACGACATAACCGAAGATCACCGCCTTGAAGATGGTTTGCCTGACATCGGCCCCAAGCACCGGCAGCGAGCTGGCGATGCGCGCGCCGATGGCGCTTGGCGGCGGCAACAGGATGAAGGGAATGCCGGCGCCGCGCGTGATCGCTTCCCAGAGGATCAGGATCCAGGCGCCGAAGATCGCCGGGATGATCAGGCGAAGGGCGGTCCTGGCCCAATTCGCGACGGGGCGCAGGGAAGACAGCACCGCCACGCAGCGCCATCCCAGAAGCCACGCAGCGGCGAGCACCAGGAAATACGGCGTCAATGCCGTGCCTTCGAACCCGTTTATGCCCGTGATCAACAGCCAAGCGACGAGATGCGCACCGACGAACAGCACCAGAGCTTCAACGATAGCCGGCAGCCTGGTCATCGAGACACACGCTGCGATAACAAGCAGGCCGAACATCAGCCCCTTCGTCACAAGATAGGGGTAGTGGAAGGACGCCTCGGGTTGCGCCAACGCCGCCGCTTCCGGCTTCGACATCGCGCCGAGCGCGACCGCGATCAGGCAGAGCGCGACCGCCAGCACCGCCTGCCAGGAGGGTTTCAGCCAGTTCATGCCGGCCTCCCGCCCATGGCGCGGTCGACGAGGCGCCCGGCGATACCGACCACCATGACCAGCAGCGCCGCCACGACCGAGCCCGCGACCAGCGCCGACCAGATGTCGATGGTCTGGCTGTAATAGGCGCCGGCGAGCAGCTTGGCGCCGATGCCGGCGACAGCACCTGTCGGCAGTTCGCCGACAATGGCGCCGACCAGGCTTGCCGCCACCGCTACCTTCATCGAGGTGAACAGAAACGGCACCGATGCCGGCACGCGCAGCTTCCAGAAGGTCTGCGCGCGGCTGGCATTGTAGGTATGCATCAAATCGAGATGCATGATCTCGGGCGAGCGCAGTCCCTTGACCATGCCGACCGCGACTGGGAAGAACGACAGATAGGTCGAGATCAGCGCCTTGGGGATCAGGCCGGTGATGCCGATCGCCGCCAGCACGACGATGATCATCGGCGCCACCGCCAGGATCGGGATCGTCTGCGAAGCGATGATCCATGGCATCAGGCTGCGGTCGAGTGTCGCCACATGCACGATGCCGACGGCGATGATGATGCCAAGCGCCGTGCCGAAGGCAAAGCCGAGCAGTGTCGACGACAGCGTCACCCAGGCATTGTAGACAAGGCTGCGGTTCGAGGTGACGCTGCGCAGAAACGTGTTTTCGAAGAAGTTCACCGCCACCTGGTGCGGCGCCGGCAGCGTCGGCTTCGGCTGCGACAGCGTCTTGCCGAGGAATTCCACGACGCCCGGCGTCTCGTTGGCGCGGCGGTCGAGATCGCGCTGGAACGGCGTGTTGAGGACGACGGCCATCACGTACCAGACGACGACCACGCCCAAGAGGATCGAGGTCACCGGGACGATCTTGTCGCGGAAGCTATCCATTGAGCGCTCCCCGCGCGGTTGACGCCCCCTCAATCATCATAGCTGTGTCCTGCCCGCAGCCCGTCGCGCACCCGCGCCGCGATCGCCAAAAACTCCGGCGTCTCGCGGATGTCGAGCGGCCGCTTCTTCGGCAGTGTCGATTCGATGATGTCGCTGACACGACCCGGGCGCGGCGACATGACGACGATGCGCGTCGAGAGGTACACCGCCTCGGGAATGGAGTGGGTGACGAAGCAGATCGTCTTGTTGGTCCGCTCCCAAAGTTCCAGCAGTTGTTCGTTGAGATGGTCGCGCACGATCTCGTCCAGCGCACCGAACGGCTCGTCCATCAGCAGCAGATCGGCGTCGAAGGCGAGCGCGCGCGCGATCGAGGCGCGCTGCTGCATGCCGCCGGAGAGCTGCCAGGGATACTTTTTCTCGAAGCCGGAGAGGTTGACCAATTCCAGCGTGCGCTTGATGCGCTCGGTCTGCTCAGCCTTGGAGAGGCCAATGATCTCCAGCGGCAGCCCCACATTGCGCTCGATCGTGCGCCAGGGAAAAAGGGCAGCGGCTTGAAAGACATAGCCGTAAGCCCGCTTCTCGCGCGCCTGCTCCGGCGTCATGCCGTTGACAGAGATGGTTCCGGCGGTCGGCTTCTCCAGATCGGCAATGACGCGCAGCAAGGTCGTCTTGCCGCAGCCGGATGGCCCGATGAAGGAGACGAATTCACCCTTGCCGATGGTGAGATCGACGTTGGACAGCGCCTGCACCGGGCCGTCATTGGTCTGGAAGGTGAGGCCGAGTTTGCTTGCCGAAACGACGGCTGGCGAATTCCCTGTCATAGGCTGCAACCTGCCTCGCCGCATCGCTGCTGCGCTGGCTGGAATCCGGTTGATTTTGTGATTGCGTTGTTTTCCACTCGTCCTGTCCCATCAGATCGACGCCCGGAGTTTCCCCGATGTCGCCTAAACCCACTTGTCATCTTATCCGCCCGGAAAGCTCTTATGAAGGCAAGCAGGGGCTGAGCTACTTCGCCGGCATCGCCGCCGAGACCGTCGGCTCCTCCGGCATCTGCATGCATCTTCTCACCATGCCGCCCGGCGCCCGCGCCAAGGCGCATCTGCATGAAAGCCATGAAACGGCGATCTACGTGCTCTCCGGCGAAGTCCACACCTGGTACGGCGACAAGCTCGAGCAGCAGATCCTGGTCAAGGCCGGCGACCTCTTCTACATCCCCGCCGGCGTGCCGCATTTGCCGGCCAATCTGAGCGGCAGTCCGGCTTCGGCGGTCATCGCCCGTACCGACCCCAACGAACAGGAAAGCGTCGTCCTGTTGCCGGAACTGGATGCGCTGGTCGCTTGAGATCATCGAACGTGAGACGCTGGCCGTCATCGGCACCGGGACACTTCCCCGTAAACGGTGCCGTCCTCGTCGGCGATCACCAGCTTCTTGGCATTCTTGGGGCTGCGCTTGATGGTGAACTGTATCGGCGACTGACCTTCCTCGCCCTCTGCCTCGCACATGGATTTGACCACCAGTGACCCATCGGCCTGTGCCTTCTTTTCGGTGAAGGTGCAGGCGCTGGCCGCGGTAACGAATGCCTCGTCGCTCAGGAGCAGCATGTCCTCGGCATAGACTTCCTGGCCGTTCTTGTTGATGCAGCCGGACTTGTTGCCATAGGGCTTGGACAGGTCGATCGCAGCGGCCGAAGCCTGGCCGGCGGCCAGCAGGACCGCGGCCGCCATGGCGAGATGAACAATGCGCATGGTCAGACCCCGGTCGCCGGAATGCCAGTGCGTTCCACCTTGCGTGGCGCAGAAATTTCCTTCCACGTCGACAGCGCCCGGTTGACTGCCGCATTCGGCTCGCGCGCGACGAATTCGCCATGGCCGGGCTTCGCCTTGACCTCGGCTTCCTCGATCGACAATTCGCCGCGCGAGAAGACGAAGCGCGGCAGGCCGGTCACCTCGAAACCTTCGAAGACATTGTAGTCGATCACCGACTGCTGCTTCTTCGAGGTGATCTTCTTCTTGCGCTTCGGGTCCCAGACGACGATGTCGGCATCCGCGCCTTCGACGATGGCGCCCTTCTTCGGATACATGTTGAGAATCTTGGCGATGTTGGTCGAGGTCACCGCGACAAACTCGTTCATCGTCAGCCGCCCGGTGTTGACGCCGGTGGTCCACAGCATCGGCATGCGGTCCTCGAGCCCGCCTGTACCGTTCGGGATCTTGGTGAAATCGCCGACGCCGTTGCGTTTCTGCTTGGTGGTGAAGGCGCAATGGTCGGTCGCCACCACTTGCAGCGATCCGGCCTGCAGGCCGGCCCACAGCGAATCCTGGTGCAGCTTGTTGCGGAAGGGCGGGCTCATCACGCGGCGCGCGGCATGGTCCCAGTCCTTGTTGAAATATTCGCTCTCGTCGAGCGTCAGGTGCTGGATCAACGGCTCGCCGAACACCCGCATGCCCTTCTGCCGCGCCCGGCGGATGGCCTCATGCGCCTGCTCGCAGGAGACGTGCACGACATAGAGAGGCACGCCGGCCATGTCGGCGATCATGATGGCGCGGTTGGTCGCCTCGCCTTCCACCTCCGGCGGGCGCGAATAGGCATGCCCCTCGGGACCATTGTTGCCGGCCGCCAAGAGCTTCTGCGACAGTGCTGCCACCACGTCGCCGTTCTCGGCATGCACCAGCGGCAGCGCGCCAAGATCGGCGCAGCGCTGGAACGACGCATACATCTCGTCGTCGTCGACCATCAGCGCGCCCTTATAGGCCATGAAATGCTTGAACGAGGTGATACCCTTGTCGACGACGGTCGCCATCTCGTCGAACACCTGCTTGCCCCACCAGGTGATCGCCATGTGGAAGGAATAATCGCAGGACGCCTTCGACGTCTTGTTGTCCCACATCTGCAAGGCTTCGAGCAGCGACTGCTTCGGCGACGGCAGGCAGAAATCGACCACCATCGTCGTACCGCCGGACAAGGCCGCCCGGGTGCCGGATTCGAAATCGTCAGCCGAATAGGTGCCCATGAACGGCATTTCGAGATGCGTGTGCGGATCGACGCCGCCAGGCATCACGTAGCAGCCGGTGGCGTCGAACTCATGGTCGCCATGCAGGTCAGAGCCGATGGCGACGATCTTGCCGTGGCTGAACAACACATCGGCCTTCCAGGTGCGGTCGGCGGTGACGATGGTGCCGTTCTTGATGACTTTGGTCATTTTCTTGTTCCCCTATATGCCCGCGTTGGCAGGCCTAAGCTTTCTTCGACCTCGTGGTGCTCGTGTCCTGTCTGCTCCAAGCCTCCCAAGCGGACTCGAAATGCGCGCGATGCTTGCCGATGTCTGACATGGTCTGATCCAGCAACCGCAAAATCCCGTCAAGCTCGATCCACAGATCGTGATGTTCCATCCAGAACTCCGCAGAAACCTTCAGGCAACTTTCAAGCAGATCGCCGTCGTAGAACGTCACCCCTATCAAGGGATTTTCAGCGAGGATGGATATCGCTTTGGGAACCACATATTCCAGTCCGAACCCTTGGCTGACCAGGAGAAGTATCTGCTCATTGGTCAGATTGCGCAGCGGCGTTGCCAAGGCGATGCTGCCCCGTTCGACAAGGGAAGTCGGATAAGGCGGCTGATCCGTCTTCCAGCCCAGCAGCACGTTGAGCGCCCGGTCCTCGTCAAGGTTGCGCCGAGGCTTCAAGCCACGATCTCCGCTGTCTCCACAACCGCATGGAACAGCACGTCGGCGCCGGCCGCTGCCCATTCCTTGGAGATGTCCTCGGCTTCGTTGTGGCTGAGCCCGTCGACGCAGGGGCACATCACCATCGCCGTCGGCGCGACGCGGTTGATCCAGCAGGCATCATGCCCGGCGCCCGAGACGATGTTCCGATGCGTGTAGCCGAGCCGGTCGGCGGCATCGCGGATCGCCTTGACGCAACCCTTGTCGAAGGTGACCGGGTCGAAATGGCCGACCTGCTCGATTTGATATTTGATGTCGAGCGCATCGCAGATCGTGTCGATGCCCTCACGGATGCGCGCGTCCATCGTATCGAGCACCTCTTTTTCCGGCGAGCGGATGTCGATGGTGAAGACGGTACGCCCGGCAATGATGTTGCGCGAGTTCGGATAGACCTGCATGTGGCCGACCGCACCGACGGCATCGGGCTGGTAGTCCATGGCGACCTCGTGCACCAGCTCGATCACCCTGGCCATGCCGAGCCCGGCATTGCGGCGTTTCGGCATCGGCGTCGAGCCGGTATGCGCCTCCTTGCCGGTCAGCGTCACCTGCAGCCATTTCAGCCCTTGGCCATGGGTGACGACGCCGATGTCGATCCCCTCGTCCTCGAGGATCGGCCCCTGCTCGATATGCAGTTCGAAGAAGGCGTGGATCTTGCGGTCACCGACCTTCTCGGTGCCCTTCCAGCCGATGCGCTCGAGCTCCTCGCCGAACTTCTTGCCGTCCTTGTCGACATGCTCGTAGACGTCGGCCTGGTCGAGCACGCCGGCGAAAACGCCTGACGCCATCATGGCGGGCGCGAAGCGCGCGCCTTCTTCGTTGGTCCAATTGGTGACGACGATCGGATGCTTGGTCTTGATGCCAAGATCGTTGAGGGAGCGCACGACTTCCAGCCCACCGAGCACGCCAAGCACGCCGTCATACTTGCCGCCGGTGGGCTGGGTGTCGAGATGGCTGCCGACATAGACTGGCGGCAGGCTGGGATCGGTGCCTTCGCGGCGGGCAAACATGGTGCCCATCTCGTCGAGGCCCATTTCGAGCCCGGCCGCCTCGCACCAGCGCTTGAACAGATGCCGGCCCTCGCCGTCCTCGTCGGTCACGGTCTGGCGATTGTTGCCGCCGGCAATGCCGGGGCCAATCTTCGCCATCTCCATGATGGAATCCCACAAACGGTCTGAATTCACTCGCAGATTCTCGCCTGGGGCGGCCATTCAAAGTCCTCTCATTTCATTACCCGGTCGGACGGCGGTTCCCGACGCCGGCCGACCGGATCAAGCAAGTCTAGTCTATTGAGCGTAGAACATCCCGCACATGGTCGATCAACTCATTGATCTGGCCCTTGGTGATGATCAGCGGCGGCGACAGCGCGATGATGTCGCCGGTGGTGCGGATCAGCGCGCCGCGTTCGAACGCCTTGACGAAGGCCGAGAAGGCCCGCTTCGTCGGCTGCCCGGCGATCGGCGCCAATTCGATCGCGCCGATCAGGCCGATGTTTCTGATATCGATGACATTCGGCTCGCCCTTGAGCGAATGCAGCGCGTCTTCCCAATAGGGCGCCAGTTCCTCGCCGCGGGTCAAAAGCCCCTCTTCCTTGTAAGTGTCGAGCGTGCCGAGTGCCGCCGCACAGGCGATCGGGTTGCCCGAGTAGGTGTAGCCGTGGAAGAACTCGATCATGTGCTCGGGGCCGGTCATGAAGGCGTCGTGGATCTCCTTCTTGACGAACACCGCGCCCATCGGGATGACGCCGTTGGAGACACCCTTGGCCGTCGTCATGATGTCAGGCGTGACGCCGAAATAGTCGGCGGCGAACGGCGTACCGAGGCGGCCGAAACCGGTGATGACCTCGTCGAAGATCAGCAGGATGCCGTGTTTGGTGCAGATCTCGCGCAGCTTCTGGAGATAGCCCTTCGGCGGCAGGATGACGCCGGTCGAACCAGCCACCGGCTCGACGATGACGGCGGCGATGGTCGAGGCATCATGCAACGCGACGATGCGCTCCAGCTCGTTTGCCAGTTCCGCGCCGTGCTCCGGCACGCCCCTGGAGAAGGCATTCTTTTCCGGAAGATGCGTGTGCGGCATGTGGTCGACGCCGCCGAGCAGCGTGCCGAACATCTTGCGGTTGCTGACGATGCCGCCGACCGAGATGCCGCCGAAATTGACGCCGTGATAGCCGCGTTCGCGGCCGATCAGGCGGGTGCGCGCGCCCTCGCCTTTGGTGCGATGATAGGCGATCGCCATCTTCAACGCGGTGTCGACCGATTCCGAGCCGGAATTGGTGAAGAAGACATGGTCCATGCCCTTCGGCGCGATGTCGACCAGGCGGTTCGCCAGCTCGAAGACGATCGGATGGCCCATCTGGAAGGCCGGCGCATAGTCGAGTTCGGCCGCCTGGTGCTGGATCGCCTCGGTGATCTTCGGCCGGCAATGGCCGGCATTGACGCACCAGAGACCGGCGGTGCCGTCGAGCACCTTGCGGCCGTCGCTGGTTGTGTAATGCATGTCCTTGGCGGACACGAACATGCGTGGCGCCTGCTTGAACTGGCGGTTTGCCGTGAACGGCATCCAGAATGCGCTGAGATCGTTCGGCGTGACTTTCAGCCGGTTGGACATGACCAAGACTTCCCCTTGTAACCTGTTTCGCTGCGGCCAACGCTTGGTCTTTGCTGCATTTTCGTGCTACGCAAATTTTTGACCGATTGGACAAACGTTAGCACCGCCCTGTCGGCGGTCAAGGGATTACTAGCGGAAATGCGGTATCGGAAGCGCGCTCCACAGGCCGGGGAAAAACTGGTCCAGAGAATTGGTCCAGAGGGCCCGCGCGGCCGCGGCCGGCAAGGATGACGGAGACGATGGAAGGCTCAGCTCCCCGCCGCACCCGCATCCAGCAGGAAAAGCGCGAGCTGATCCTAGAAGCGGCGCTCGAAGTCTTCTCCACCAACGGTTTTCGCGGCTCGACCATCGACCAGATCGCCGAAGCCGCCGGCATGTCGAAACCCAACCTGCTCTATTATTTCCGCCGCAAGGAGGACATTCACGAAACGCTGATGGAGCGGCTGCTCGCGACCTGGCTGGCGCCGCTGCGCGAACTCGACGATATCGGCGATCCCCTGACCGAACTGCGCAGCTACATCCGGCGCAAGCTCGAAATGGCGCGCGATTTCCCGCGCGAGAGCCGTCTGTTCGCCAACGAGATCCTGCAAGGCGCGCCACGCATCATGCCGCTGCTGGAAGGCGAGCTGAAGACGCTGGTCGACGAAAAGGCGGCCATCATCAAGGGCTGGATGCGCGCCGGCAAGATTGTCCGCACCGATCCCTGGCACCTCATCTTCTCGATCTGGGCGACGACGCAGCACTATGCCGATTTCGATGTCCAGGTCCGCGCCGTGCTCGGCGCCGACCGCGGCGGCGACGGCCGTTTCGAGGACGCCGCCAGGTTCCTGGAGCAGCTGTTCATCGAAGGGCTGAAGCCGAAAGGCTAGCCTCGGGCGGAAATCAGGCGCTGCGCCGCTCGGCCGGCAGCGCCTCCAGCAGTTGCTGCAGCTTGGCGATCGAGTTCTGCTCGGCGAGTGGCGTGTAGACGATCAGCCTCATGTCCGAGCCGTCGTCGATCGAAAGGCTCATATGCTCGAAGGCCATCGCGCCGGCGATCGAGTGCCGGACATGCTTCACCCCCGATAATTTCCGCGCCACATCGCGCTGCGGCCACCACGCCCGGAATTCCGGACTTGAGCGTGTCATCAACTCGATCAGCCGTTCGAAATCCGGATCGCCGACATATTTCGCACTCTCGGCTCGGAACGAGGCAAGCACCGAGCGCGCCAGTTGCTCCCAGTCGACAAGCAGGCGGCGATGGTGCGGGTTGGTGAACACCATGTGGACGATGTTGCGGGCATCACCGTCCAGCAGGCCATAGTCACCGAAAACGGCGACGGCCGCCGGATTCCAGGCCAGCACGTCCCAGCGTCGCCCCACGACATAGGCTGGCTGCAGGACGAGGCTCTGCAGCATGTGCAGCAAGGGGCCGTCCACTTTTTCCGGCGTCACGGCACGACGCTCAGGCTGCTGGCGGCCGGCAAGCGTGAACAAATGCCGCGTCTCGGCGGCATCGAGCCGCAGCGCCTCGCACAGCGCGGTCAGCACCTCCACGGAAGGACGCACGTCCCTGCCCTGCTCCAGCCAGGTGTACCAGGTCGTACCGACGCCGGCGATCATCGCCACCTCCTCGCGGCGCAGGCCAGGCGTGCGCCGCCTCTGGCCAGCAGCGATGCCGGTGGCCGACGGCGACAGCCTTTCGCGGCGCGAACGCAGGAAGGCGCCAAGCTCGCGCCGGCGACTGTCTTCGGGAGACTGTGCGGGAGCATCCATAAGCCCATTATAGCAGTATCAATACCAGGATAAATTTTGAACTGTTTGCGCCGCGCCCGGTGCCCCATCTTGCGTTCAGAGCAAACGTGGAGGCTCCAGGCATGGAACTGAAAGACAAGACAGTCCTCATTACAGGTTCGACAGACGGCGTCGGCCGCGTCGTCGCGGAGAGGCTGGCCGCTGCACGCGCCCGCGTTCTGGTGCATGGCCGCGATGCGGCGCGCGGCAAGGCGTTGGTCGCCGAAATCGAAGCCGCCGGCGGCAAGGCCGAGTTTCTTGCCGCCGACCTCGCCTCGCTGGCTGAGGTCCGCCGCCTCGCTGAAGCGGTGCGCGCCAGGACCGACCGGCTCGACATCCTCATCAACAATGCCGGCATCGGCACCGCCGGCGCGAAACGACAGGTCAGCGCCGATGGCTGCGAATTGCGCTTTGCCGTCAACTACCTCGCCGGCTTCCTGCTGACCACAGAGCTTCTGCCGTTACTTAAGGCGAGCGCGCCTTCGCGCATCATCAACGTCGCCTCGGCCGGCCAGCAGGCAATCGACTTCGGCGATGTCATGCTGACCCGCGCCTATGACGGCGTGCGCGCCTACTGCCAGAGCAAGCTGGCGCAGATCCTGTTCACCGTCGATCTGGCCGAACAGCTGAAAGACACAGGCGTCACCGTCAACGCCCTGCATCCGGCGAGCTACATGAACACGACCATGGTCCGGCAGGCGGGCGTCACACCGTGGAGCTCGGTCGAAACCGGCGCTGAAGCCATCCTCAACCTCGCGACATCGCCTGATCTCAAAGGCAGAAGCGGCCTCTATTTCGATGGCATGCGGGAATCCCGCGCCGATGCGCAAGCCTATGACGTGAAGGCAAGACAGCAATTGCGGGAACTGAGCCTCGACCTCGTCGGCCTCGCTTCCACCACTTCGAAGGAAAAGCAGTCATGAGCGAGAAGAATGAACGTGTCGTGATCATCGGCGGCTCTTCCGGCATCGGCCTCGCCACGGCGCAGAAGCTGCTTGGCCCGAACATGAGGGTGACCATCACGGGGCGCAACCAGGAAAGGCTCAACAGCGCATGGCAGAGCCTTGGCGGCGCAGCCGAGAAGGCCGTGTTTGATGCGGCGAAGCCGGACGAGGCCCGCCAGTTCTTCGATCGTACCGGTCCGTTCGATCACCTTGTTCTAGCGGCGAGTGGCGGCAAGGGCCTCGGACCGTTCCAGACCCTTGACCTTGCAGACATCGGCGGCGGGGTCGACGAGAAGGTCCGGCCGCAGCTGTCATGCCTGCAGGCGGCCCTGCCGACCTTGAACAGGAACGGCTCGGTCACGTTCATCTCGGCGGTGTCCGCGCAATTATCGGCGCCTGGTGTCGCCGGCATCGCGGCCGTCAACGGCATGCTGTTGACGGTGGTGCCGATCCTGGCCGTGGAGCTGAAGCCGCTGCGCGTCAACGTCGTCGCGCCGGGCGTCATCGATACGCCCTGGTGGAATTTCCTGCCCGACGATCAGCGCCAGGCCGTGTTCACCGAGTATGCCGGGAAAACGCCGGTCGGTCGCATCGGCCGCGCCGAAGACGTTGCCGGCGCGATCGCCTTCCTCGTCTCCAACGGCTTCGTCACCGGCCAGGTGCTGACCTGCGACGGCGGGTTGCGATATGCCGCGTGAGCGGCAGGGCGAGGATGCTTTCCTGAGAGCGGGGCTCAGTTGGCTGTAAGGCCTGGCCAGAAGGCTAGCGCCATCAGGCCTGCCACGATCGTATACCAGAGCGCCGTGTGAGCCGCCTTCATGACCGGCCGCCCGACTTCGCGCGCACGGTTCGGACGCTGGGGATCATACATCACCTCGACCACCGCCCCGACCGAACCGGTCGCGTCATTAACCGGCAGGTTCGAGTCGAAGCGCCAGATGTGCCCATGGCGATCGGTGAATTCTATGGTCGGGGTGTTGGGCGCGTCGTCCGACATGTCGATCTTCACCACCTTGCCGGTCGCATAGGCACGGCGGCGGCGCAGCACCAGATCGCCATAGGTGTCGGGGGACGACGAGCACGAGGACAAATACGCCGCACAGGAAGCACCAGATCTGGATGTCGCTCGGAGCATAGCCGAACACCTCGGCGAGCGCCCGAAACGGCGACAGCGCGTGGTGGAAAGCCTGCGAAACGCTCCCCCAGAAGCTGTTCCAGCTTTGCTCCATAAAGGCTCCAACAGCGAAACTGCGCCAATCCTAGCAGCCATTCGCGACGAAGCGATTAATGCGGGCGGCGATTGATCCGGCTGCGCCGCCAACTCGTCAAAGCGGCTGCGCCATCAACGACAGGAAGCCGCCGGTCAGAGCGACATTGGCGACAAAGCCGTTGATGCGAGCCGCTCGCTCGGGTCCCTGATGATCCCAGAAATTGTCGAACATGATCGTGGCGACGACCAGGAACAGGATCAGACCTGCGACTGCAAATGTGGTCCAGAAGCCCGCCACGACCAGTCCGCCGGCAACGACCTGCAGGACGATGCCAACCCATAGCGCCGGCCCCGCCTGCGGTACGCCGCGGTCTGTCATCAGTTGGGTCAGGAAGGCCGCGTTCACGATGTTGCGCAGGCCGGCAAAAATGAAGGCGCCGCCAAGCAGCAGGCGGGCGGCAACCAGAATCTCATTCTGAAAACTTGCGAGCATGGTGCTGATCCTCAAACGAAAAAGGCACGCGGGCCTTGCGGCCCGCGCGCCGGCTTGGCTCAGGCGGCCTTCGCTGCTGGCATCGGATGAACGGCATGGAACGGCACGCAAAGCCGGTTCCAGGTATTGATCATGCCGATCGCGACAGACAGCTTGACCAGTTTCTCTTCAGAAAAATGCTCGAGCGTCCGTGCATAGAGCTCATCCGAGACACCGTTTTCGGCGATCTTGGTCACCGCTTCGGTCCAGGCGAAGGCGGCGCGTTCGCGCCCGGAAAACAGCGGCGATTCCTTCCAGGCCGAGACCAGATAGAGCCGCTGCTCTGTCTCGCCGTCGCGCCTGGCCTCGCGGCTGTGCATCTCGACGCAGTAGGAGCAGCCATTGATCTGCGACGCCCTGAGCTTGATCAGGTGCAGAAGGCCTACCTCGAGCCCGCATTCGTCGACCGCCTTGTTGAGCGCCGACACCGCCTTCATGATCTCCGGCGCCTTGGCGAAGAATTGCAGCCTCTGTTTCATCGTCTTTACCCTTTCACGCTTGCTTGGTTGAACTGGATTTTTGCGGTCGCTGATGCCGCGCCACGAAGGCGCAACCCGCCGCAACCGAACGCGGATCGGCATCGCTCTGATAGGCAGCGACAATATCGGACAGCCGGGCCTCGGCGAGCGCGGTGCGATAGGCACGCTCGGCCTTGAGCATCGCGGCATTGATGCCGCACGGTTTCACATAGGCGGAGGCATCGAGCCTGACCGGGCCGCGCTGGCGGATCTCGCCGCAGCGGAAGGCCGGCTCGCGACCCTCCACTGCCAGTACGATGTCGAGCAGCGTGATCCGTTCCGCCGGCCGCGCCAGCCGGTAGCCGCCGGCCGGTCCAGGCACCGATTCAAGAATGCCATCCGCCGTCAGCATGTTGAGGTGCTTCAAGAGATAGCTCGGCGACAGGCCGAAAGCCTCCGCCATCGCGGCGCCCGGCATGGTCGCCGCGCCATCCACGCCGGCGAGCATCGCGGCGCAGTGGATCGCCGCCTCAACGCCCTCACCCAGCTTCATCGTGCCGATTTCCTATTCATGGATATCTTTTATCATGGATAATTCTTATCCGCAATAGCAATCGAAAAAAGCAGCGGCGCCCGCAAGCGCCGCTGCCTTATTGCCCTCGCCCTATGACGTTGAGGCAACCCTACTCCGCCGCCACCTTGGCCATCGGATTGTTCGGATGCGTCGTCCAGTTGGCATAGACCGGCGACACCGGCTTGCCGGTGCGCTGGTCCATCGCACCAGCCGCCAGCGGCTCCATGGTGATGCAGTTTTCCACGGGGCAGACATTGACGCACAGATTGCAACCGACGCATTCGGCCTCGATCACCTCGAAGTGCCTCTTGCCGTCGACCATGCTGGTGATCGCCTGGTGCGAGGTGTCCTCGCAGGCGATGTGGCAGCGACCGCACTTGATGCAGGCGTCCTGGTCGATATGCGCCTTGGCGACATAGTTGAGGTTGAGATACTGCCAGTCGGTGACATTGGGCGTGGCGCGGCCGACGATGTCGTCGAGCGAGGCGTGGCCTTTCTCGTCCATCCAGTTCTCGAGGCCGGCGATCATTTCCTGCACGATCTTGAAGCCATAGGTCATCGCCGCCGTGCATACCTGCACATTGCCGGCGCCGAGCGCCATGAATTCGGCCGCGTCGCGCCAGGTGGTGATGCCGCCAATGCCGGAGATCGGCAAGCCGCGCGTTTCCGGATCGCGCGCGATCTCGGCCACCATGTTCATGGCGATCGGCTTCACCGCCGGACCGCAATAGCCGCCATGCGAACCCTTGCCGTCGATGGTCGGCTGCGGCGCGAAGCTATCGAGGTCGACGCCAGTGATCGAATTGATGGTGTTGATCAGCGACACCGCGTCGGTGCCGCCGGACAGCGCAGCGCGCGCCGGCTTGCGCACATCGGTGATGTTGGGCGTCAGCTTGGTGATGACCGGCATGCGGGTGTTTTGCTTGCACCAGCGCACCACCATCTCGATATATTCCGGCACCTGCCCGACAGCCGCACCCATGCCGCGTTCCGACATGCCGTGCGGACAACCGAAATTGAGCTCGATGCCGTCGGCCTCCGTCTCCTCGACCACCGGCAGGATCGCCTTCCAGGCGTCTTCGACGCACGGCACCATCAGCGAGACGACGATGGCGCGGTCGGGCCAGTCCTTCTTGACCTGCTTGATCTCGCGCAGATTGACCTGCAGGTCGCGGTCTGTGATCAGCTCGATGTTGTTGAGGCCGAGCAGGCGGCGGTCCGCACCCCAGATCGCGCCATAGCGCGGCCCGTTGACGTTGACGACAGGCGGCCCCTCTTCGCCGAGCGTCTTCCAGACTACGCCACCCCAACCCGCCTTGAAGGCGCGGATGACATTGTAGGCCTTGTCGGTCGGCGGCGCCGAGGCCAGCCAGAACGGATTTGGCGATTTGATGCCGACGAAATTGTTGCTTAAGTTTGCCATGCTCATGCCCTCCCGTTCGAGGTCAGTGCCCGGTTGATGCTTTCCGCTGCGTCGCGGCCTTGCGCCACGGCCGAGACGGTGAGGTCGTCACCGCCGAAGATGCAGTCGCCGCCGGCCCAGACCTTCGCCAGCGAGGTGCGGCCTTCCGCATCGACCCTTATGCGGCCGGCTTCGAGTTCGATCGATGCCCCGCTGCCGTTGAGCGCGGCCGGGACAAAACTCTGGCCGATTGCCTTGAACACCTGGTCGGCAACGAGCGTCAGCATCTCGCCGGTGCCGGCGAGCTTGTCGCCGTTCATTGCCGTGTATTCGAGCTCGATGCCCGACACCTTGCCACCTTCGGCAATGACGCGCTTCGGCTGCAGCCAGTGGCGGATGGTGACGCCGTTGGCCGCGGCCAGATCCTGCTCGAAACCTGAAGCATTCATATGCTCCTGGCCGCGCCGGTAGCAGATCGTCACCTCCTCGGCGCCGAGCAGCTTCGACTGCACCGCGGCGTCGATCGCCGTCATGCCGCCGCCGATTACGACGACGCGCCGGCCGACCGGCAGGCCGGAAAGGTCGCTGGCCTGGCGAAGCTCGGCGATGAACTCGACCGCATTGGTCACGCCGTCGGCATCCTCGCCATCGGCACGCAGCGCGTTGACGCCGCCAAGCCCCATGCCGAGGAACACGGCGTCGTAATTGCGGATCAGGTCCGACAGCTGATAGTCGCGGCCGAGCGCCTTCCCGTTCTGGATGTCGATGCCGCCGATCGAGGTCACATAATCGACCTCGGCCTGGGCGAAATTGTCGACGCTCTTGTAGGCGGCGATGCCATATTCATTGAGGCCGCCGGCCTTCGGCCGCGCCTCCAGGATGGTCACGTCGTGGCCATGGCGAGCAAGCCGGTGTGCGGCTGCCAGTCCCGCCGGTCCGGCACCCACCACGGCGACGCTCCTTCCGGTTGGCTCCGGGCGCGGATAGAATTGCCTGTTCTCGCTCATCGCGACATCGGTGGCGTAGCGCTGCAGGCGGCCGATCTGGACCGGCTTGCCTTCCGCCACCTCTCGCACACAGACTTCCTCGCACAGCGTCTCGGTCGGGCAGACGCGGGCGCACATGCCGCCCAGAATGTTCTGGTCGAAGATCGTCTTGGCCGAACCGATCGGATTGCCGGTCGAGATCTGGCGGATGAACAGCGGGATGTCGATCGAGGTCGGACACGCATTCATGCACGGCGCGTCGTAGCAGAAGTAGCAGCGATCGGATTCGACCAGCGCCTCGTGGTGATCAAGCGGCGGATGCAGGTCGGAAAAATTGTCGGCATATTGCTCGGACGACAGCCGGCCGCCGGCAATGCCTTCCTTGAAATGACCAGTCGCCATTCCGGTTCCCCTTGTTTTCGTTTTGGGGAAGGCTAGCACGTTTTATTTTTTTATCAATTGGTCAATTTTCGGCGAAGCCGCTGAAATCCTTCGATAAAAACATGATAATTATAGTCATGTTATAGGAACTGCCGACACGGACTGAGCCCCGGTCTCAACGTGACCATGGATCGACCTGATCTCATCCGCGACCAGCAGCTGAAGCCGCCACAGATTGCGGTCGCGAATGCCGAATTCTTCGAGGTGGCTGACCGTGTTGTAGAGGTACTCCGCTCCGGAGCCGACATGCCCGCAGGCACGCGCCAACACCCTTGCCACTGTCTCCAGCGGCTGGTTGAGCGAGGTGCCCCTGCCGGTCACCCCGACCCAGAAACCCAGCGCCCGCAACGTCCCTTGCGCCGTGCGCACCGGAACCCATCGTACCGAGCCGATGCTCTCGTGATCGTCGATCTCGCGCCGCAGCAGCCTTTCGATCTGCGCAGGCTTCTCACCGTCGGGCAGACAGTAGATCACACCATCGCATCGCCCGCCCCGTTCGAGCGCCAACATCAGGCCCGGCTGCGCCACGCTGCCGCGCCAGCGGACCATGTCGAGGCAGAAGGACCGATGCCAGCCATAGGCGGTGGCACGTTGCCGCTCGACGGACTCGAAGGCTGGCTTCCAGATCAGCGAGCCATAGGCGAACACCCATAACGGCCCCTCGTCGGCTTCATCAGACAGACGCAAGGCCAGAATCCGGAAATCGTCATCGTTCAGCTGCATCCAACTGCCATCAGGGCCGGGATCGGCCTCCTCCCGGTGGCACAGCGCGACAAGCTCTGACGTAAGCGACATCTGGCGCATGGATCGACAACCCCTCGCTGGCAGCAAGGAAAGGCGAAAACCGCAGCGGAGGCAAGACTGGAACAACGGCGCCCTTGCCGTCCTCGATTTCTGGCCCAGATGTCGGATTTCTGTCGCGAGGATCGTCCTAGGATGGATCGACCGCGATCGATGCATGAAAGGTGAGGAGACCGACAATGCCCAAATCCCCCATGCCCTTCTTCTGGTACGAGTTGATGACCACCGACCTCGACGCCGCCGAGGCCTTCTACACCGCAGTCGTAGGCTGGACCGCGCAACCTTTCGACATGGCGCCCGGTATGCCGCCCTACATCGTCATGAATGTCGGCGAGCGCGGCGTCAGCGGGCTGATGACCTTGCCGGAGGACGCCGCCAAGATGGGCATGCCGCCGGCCTGGCTCGGTTACATCCACACCAAAGATGTCGACGCCGCGACGCAATCGCTGAAGGACGCCGGCGGTGCGGTCCACCGCGCGCCCGACGACATTCCGGGCGTCGGCCGCTTTGCCGTCGTTGGCGACCCGCAGGGTGCCACCTTCATGCTCCTGCAACCCAACGGTCCCGACCAGCCGCCGGTGCCAGCCAGCACGCCCGGCCACATAGGCTGGCACGAACTCTATACGTCGGACTGGAAGGCCGCCTTCGATTTCTATTCCGGTCAGTTCGGTTGGACCAAGGGCGATTCGATGGATATGGGGCCGATGGGCACCTACCAGACTTTTGGGGCCGGCCCCGAATCCGGCGGCGGCATGATGAACAAGCCGCAGCAGATCCCGGTGCCAGTCTGGCAGTTCTATTTCAACGTGCTTGCCATCGATGCGGCGGCCAAGCGCGTCACCGACAATGGCGGCAAGATCCTGATGGGTCCGATGGAGGTGCCCGGCGGCAGCTGGATCGTGCAGTGCCAGGATCCGCAAGGCGCACATTTCGCGCTGATGGCGCCGGTGCGCTGATCCGGCCCGATAGGCGTCTTATCGCGCCGCCCGGTGCGATGAGAGCGGCGTCAGGAAATCATTCCGGCGCCAGCACCGCGACCTTGATGCTCTGTTGCTTGGCGCCACTGATTTGGATCGTGGCCGCGCCAGCGGGCAACTTGAAACGCACGCTCTTGCGGATGCCGGGGCAGGTCTTCACGCCGCTGAAAGCCACGGACTTCATCGCCTGGCCGTCCTGAACGACATCGATCCAGGCCTCATCAGACAGACTGACCTGGAGCTCTCCCTCAGGCGGCACGGCCACGTTTGCCGTCGCGCCGAATGTGCCGGCTGCCGGCGCACGTTCCGGCGGCACGGCAAAACTGATCGTGTCGACCGCTGTGAGCATGAAATCCGCCGCTTGCCCGACTGTCAGGGCAGCGCCGGGCTGCGCGGCGGGCGCTGCCGGAAACAGCGCCTGCTCGCGTGTCACCGGCCATTTGAAGGCAGCACAGCCGGCGTCGTCGGCCATGGCGACGCTGGTCCCTGCAAGGATGGCGAATAGGCTGATGGCGACTTTTTTCATGGCAAAGGGAACCCCACATGTTTGGAATATCCACACACCAATACAACCATCGCGATAATAATGCAACCATAGAGAGAACAACACGAACGGGTCAGATTGGCGAACATTTCCAATCACCGATTGTTGATGGCAGGCCGTGGGAAGTGAATGGTCCGTTGCCGGGCGATAATCTATGGCCGGGCCGAAGGCTTGGAAAAATGGAGTTTTAGATGAAGCTTTTTGAAAGTCTTGCCAGATTTCAGCCGCAGGCTCTGGGGGTGCTGCGCATCATGACGGCGCTGCAGTTCATCGAGCACGGCTCGCAAAAACTGTTCAACTTTCCCGTCGGCGAGCAAGCCGGCACCTTGACCGGGCTGATGCTGGCCGCCGCCATTCTCGAATTCGTCGGCGGCATCCTGCTGGCGCTTGGGCTTTTAACCCGGCCGGTGGCGTTCCTGCTCTGCGGCGAGATGGCGATCGCCTATTTCATGGCGCATTATCCGCGCGACTTCTTCCCGGTCAACAACGGCGGCGATGCGGCCATCTCGTTCTGCTTCATCTTCCTCTATCTGGTGTTTGCCGGCGCCGGCGCCTTCGCGCTGGACAACCGCCGCAGCGCCTGACGCGCAGGAGGATGCGTGCCGTCA
The DNA here is from genome assembly GCF_044778005.1 of Mesorhizobium sp. IMUNJ 23033. NCBI lineage: Bacteria > Pseudomonadati > Pseudomonadota > Alphaproteobacteria > Hyphomicrobiales > Phyllobacteriaceae > Mesorhizobium > Mesorhizobium sp. IMUNJ 23033. The sequence continues at coordinate 21,662 of NZ_JBJACT010000002.1, read as the reverse complement.
GGCGCGCATCCTTTCGAAATTCGCATCGAACAGCGGCACAGGTTGCATGCGTGCGGCATGGCGCTTGCCCAGCAATTCGATCTCGAAACCGTCGCTCTCGTCGGCAATCTCCTTCGGCACATAGCCGATGGCGACGGACTTTTTCGAATGATGCGCGTAGCCGCCCGAGGTGACCCAGCCGCGCACGGCGCCGTCGAACCAGATCGGCTCGTCGCCGATGACATCGGCATCGTCGGCTTTGACGATGAAGGTTCGTAAACGCAGCCTGCCGCCTTGCTTGCGCTCGGCAAGCGCCGGTTGCTTGCCGATGAAATCGGCCTCCTTGCCGTAGGCGACGAAGCGATCGAGCCCGGCCTCCAGCGGTCCGTAGATCGGCCGGTATTCGCGCGCCCACGAGCCGTAATTCTTCTCCAGCCTGAGCGAATTGAGCGCACGCGAGCCGAACAGGCCGAGGCCGAATTCCTCGCCGGCCGCCATCAGCGCCTGGAACGCGGCGCGCTGATATTCCGGCGCTACCCACATCTCGTAGCCGAGATCGCCGGTATAGCTGACACGGCCCACCAGGCACGGCGCCATGCCGATGTCCATCCTGGCAATCGCCATGAACGGAAAAGCGGTATTGGAGACATCCGCCCGCGTCACCTTTGCCAGCAAGTCCCGCGCCTTCGGCCCGGCGACGGCCAGGCCTGTCAGCTTCGGCCCCAGCGCCTCGATGCACACCGACCCATCTTCGGGCAGATGCGCCTCGAACCAGCGCATGTGGTACTGCTCGGCAATGCCGGAGCCGGCGACGAACCATTCACCCCTGTTGGAATTGGGGGCGCCAATGTTGGCGAGCGTGAAATCGCCAATCAGCCTGCCGTCCTCTTTCAGCATCGGCGCCAGCGTCATGCGGCCGGGCCTCGGCAGCTTGCAGGCAAGCAGGCGGTCGAGCCATGCTCCCGCACCCTCGCCCGTGACCTTGTATTTGGCAAAATTCGAAATCTCCGCCAGGCCGACGCTGCCACGAACCGACGCGACCTCGCGAGCGACGTGGGAAAAGTCGCTCGAACGCCGCCACGAGAACTCATCCTTGACGCCTTCAGGCGCATACCAGAGCGGCACCTCCAGCCCATAGGAGACACCCCACTGCGCGCCTTTGGCTGACAAAAGGTCGTAGACCGGCGTCGTCTTCAGCGGCCGCCCGGCCGGCAATTCCTCATTGGGGAAGCGGATCGAGAAACGGCGTGAATAGTTCTCGCGCACCTTGGCATTGGTGTAGGCCATCGTCGCCCAGTCACCATAGCGCGAAACGTCCATCGCCCAGATGTCGGCGCCCGGATCGCCCTCGATCATCCAGTTGGATAGCGCCAAGCCAACGCCGCCGCCTTGTGAAAAGCCGGCCATGACGCCGCAGGCGAACCAAAAACCCGGCAGGCCGCGCACCGGACCGACCAGCGGATTGCCGTCAGGCGCAAAGGTGAAGGGCCCGTTGATGATCTGCTTGATGCCGGTGTTCTGGAAGGCCGGGAAATGCCGGAAGCCGACTTCCAGCGACGGCGCGATGCGGTCGATGTCTGGCTCCAGCAATTCATGGCCGAAATTCCACGGCGTCTGGAATTCGGACCATGGCTTGTTGGCCTTTTCGTAGGTGCCCATCAGCATGCCGCCGCGCTCCTGGCGCAGATACAGCTCGCCGTCGAAATCGACCGCGTGGATGATTTCGGTGCCGGTCTTGGCGTTCCAGGCGGCAACCTCCGGCATGTCCTCGGTGATCAGATACATGTGCTCCATCGCCAGCACCGGCAATTCGAGCCCAACCATGCGGCCGACCTCGCGCGCCCAGAGACCGCCGGCATTGACGACATGCTCGGCCACCACCTCACCCTTGTTGGTGAGAACGCGCCACATGCCGTCGGGGCGCCGCACAATGTCCTCGACCTTGGTGAAGCGCTCGACCTCGGCGCCAAGCTTGCGCGCGGCCCTGGCGTAGGCATGGGTAACGCCGGACGGGTCCAGGTGCCCGTCTTCCTTGTTGCGCACCGCGCCGACGAACTGTTTCGGATCGAGCAGCGGCATCAGCTCCGCCGCCTCCTTGGCTGAGATCTCCTCGAGGTCGATGCCGAGATAGCGGCCCTTGGCGACGACGCCGCGCAGCCAGTCGAGCCGCGCCTCAGTGGCCGCCAGCAGCACACCGCCGGTCAGATGCACGCCGGTCACCTGTCCCGACAGTTCCTCGATCTCCTTGTAGAGCGAGATCGTGTACTTCTGCAGCTTGGCGACGTTGGGATCGCCATTGATGGTGTGCATGCCGCCGGCCGCATGCCAGGTCGAGCCCGAGGTCAGCTCATCGCGCTCGAGAAGCACGACATCAGTCCAGCCATGGCGGGCGAGGTGGAACAGCACGGAACATCCGACGACGCCACCGCCAATGACCACGACCTTTGCATGCGATTTCATGGTTTTCTCGTCATTTCAGTGAGTTGGACGAATGAAGTGAATCAGGATGGGAAGATCGGACATCACGGCTCGCCCTGCCCGATCGCTTCCTTGCGCTTGGCCACATAGGCTTCCAGCGCCTCGCGCACGGCGACATCCATCACCGGCTCGACATACTCTTCCAGCGCCTTCTTCCATAGGCGCGTCGCACGCGCTGTGGCGTCGAGCCCGCCGGCCTCCTGCCAGGCTTCGTAATTCTGCCAGTTGGACAGCATCGGCTGGTAGAAGGCGGTGGCGTAGCGCTCCAGCGTGTGCGGCTCGCCGAAGAAATGGCCGCCGGTCGGCACCGCGCCTAACGCCTCGACTGCCAATTCGGCCTCATCGACCACGATCGGGCGCAAAAACTCCATCATGTGCTGGATCATCTCGACATCGATGATGAGCTTCTCGAACGATGCCGTCAGCCCGCCCTCCTGCCAGCCGGCGGCGTGGTAGACGAGGTTGCCGTGGCCGAGCACCGCGCCCCACAACGCCATCAGCGTCTCATAGGCGCCTTGCACGTCGGCGGCATTGGAGGCCGAGCCCGGCGTGGTGCGGTAGGGCAGGTTGTAGCGCCTGGCCAGTTGCCCTGAGGCGATGTTGGCTTTGGTGTTCTCCGGAGTGCCGAAAGCCGGGGCGCCCGACTTCATGTCGACATTGGATGTGAAGGCGCCATACATCACCGGGGCGCCGGGTCGCACAAGCTGCGTCAGCGCCACGCCGAAAAGCGCCTCGGCATTCTGCTGCGCCAATGCGCCGGCCAGCGTCACCGGGCTCATCGCCCCCATTAGCGTGAACGGCGTCACCGCCACCGACTGGCCGAACTCGGCCATGGTCATCAGCCCCTCGGCCATCATCTCGTCGAAGCGGCGCGGCGAGTTGACCGAGATGATGGTGGTGATGCCGGGATCGTCGCGCATTTGGTTCAGAGTCAAGCCCCGCGCAATCGCCATCATTTCGATGCCGTCCAGCGCCCTGCCCCGGCCGATCGCCGAGACATGGAAGCTCTTGTCGGTCAGCGTCAGATTGGTGAAGTAGGTGTCGAGGTGGCGGGAATTGGCCGGCAGCTCCACCGGCGCGCAGACCTGGTTGCCGAGCATGTGGATGCAGTTGAAATGCTGCGCCAGCCGGGTGAGGTCGGAATAGTCGCGCAGGTTTCCGGCGCGGCGGCCGCGCTCCATGTCGTGCACATTGGGCGGTCCGGCGACCAGCGTGAAATTGATGGTGTTGCCGCCGAGATGGATGGCCTGGGCCGGATTGCGCGGCGTCAGCGTATAGGTAGAACGCGTCGTCTTCAGCGCTTCGTCGACCATACCGCGATCGATGCAGACATTCATCGAGGAATGATCGACCTTGGCCCCAGCCTTCTCGAACAGCGACAGCGCCCGCGGGCTCATCACCTCGATACCGAAATTTTCCAGGATGTGCATCGAGGCTTCATGGATCGCCTCGATCTGGTCGGCCGAGAGCATGGCCATCGGCGGATAGGGATTGGTCACCCGTCTCAGCGGCAGTTGCGGGATGGCGGCCGGGCCCCTGTTGCTGGTTCGCTCGGCGCCGCGTTTGCGTCTTGGTTCGGTCATGGCCCCATCAAAGCGCCGGCGCGGCGATAGCGATGTCAGAAATCCGCCGTTTGCAGGCGAGATTTTAGCCAAGGCGGCATTTCCGAAATTGCATGGAGATAAACGCGACAGAGCAGGTCGAAATATCGATACCGATCCAGATGGGCGCACGGAAGCCGCGGGCCGTTAAGAAACGCTGCAAGAATCCCTTTATGTTTTCCGCCTATTCGTCTGCCAATGCGTAGATCGAGTTTTAGTAAAATTGTAGCCGTCACCGTGCTGCTGGCGCTTTCCGCCTGCGCGACGCCGCCGAACCATATCAACGATGTCTGCGCCGTCTTCGACCAGAATGACGGCTGGTTTGACAACTGGCAGGCGGCGGCCGAACGTGCCGAGCAGAAATACGGCATACCGGTTCCCGTGCTGATGGCGACGGTGCGCAAGGAATCCGGCTTCAAGAGCAATGCCAGGCCACCGCGCACCAAGCTGCTTGGCTTCATCCCGTGGAAGCATGTCTCCTCGGCCACCGGATTCTCGCAGGCGCTAGACGGCACCTGGGCGCAATATCAGAGCGAGACCGGCAACTGGGCGGCGCGGCGGACAAAATTTGCCGACGCGGTCGATTTCGTCGGCTGGTATCATTCCAAGACATCGGACACGCTCGGCGTCGCGCGCAACGACATCTACAATCTCTATCTGGCCTACTATCTCGGCTGGACCGCCTATGGTCGCGGCAACCGTGGCGATGCCGGCGTTCAGGGCTATGCGCGGGCAACCGAAAAGATGGCCCGCGACTATGCCGTTCAGTTGCAACAATGCGGAAATTAACGCATCGCCTTCCGCGGGGTTAGCGCGGCTTCTTGGGACGGGCAGGCTTTGCAGCGCCTCCGGTTTCTGAAACCTCGTCGCGAATCTCGTGGCGACGGGCTCGCGCAACAGCCTCAGTCTTCTCGACAGCCTCCCCGATCTCGTCGGCTTTTGCACTGGCCCTCTTGCCGCGCGGACGCTTGGGCGCCGGTCCGGCAAATCCCGGGCCACTGCCGTGCGGCGCATCTTCCGGCACGCCCTCATGCGCGGCGTGCTCCTTGTCGAACTTGATCACCGGCTCCATCTTGGCCAGCACGTCGTCGGCAAGCCAGCACAGGCTCATATGGCCGTCGCCGAGATTCTTCACCGGCGGCACCTTGGTCTCGCAGAGATTGTCCGGCACCAGCTTCTTGTAGCCGCAGCGCGTCTGGAACGGGCACCCGCTCGGCGGGTTCATTGCCGACGGGATGTCGCCCTCGAGCACGATGTGCTTCTTGACCACGCTGGTGTCGGCAATCGGGATCGCCGACAGCAGCGCCTCGGTATAGGGGTGATAGGGCGGCGCGAAGATCTGGTCGGTCGTGCCCTGCTCGACGATATAGCCGAGATACATGACGACGACGCGGTCGGCGATGTAGCGCACGACAGACAGGTCGTGGCTGATGAACAGCATCGTCGTCTTGTTCTTGCGCTGGATGTCCATCAAGAGTTCGGTCACCGCCGCCTGCACCGAGACGTCGAGGGCCGAGACCGGCTCGTCGGCCACCACCACCTTGGCGTCGCCGGCAAAGGCGCGCGCCACGCCGATACGCTGCTTCTGCCCGCCTGACAGTTGGCGCGGCTTGCGGGTCTCGAACGCTCGCGGCAGCTTCACCAGGTCGAGCAGTTCCAGCATCCGCTTGCGACGCTCGGCGACATTGTTGCCGACATTGAATTTTTCCAACGTACGGATGATCTGCGAGCCGACCGTGTGGCTGGGATTGAGCGTATCGAACGGATTCTGGAACACCATCTGGATCGACGACACGGTCTCGACACTGCGCTTCTCGATGCCCGTCGACTGGATTTCCTTGTTGCCGAGCGTCACACTGCCGGAACTCGCCGTTTCCAGGCCGAGCAGCACCTTGGCCAGCGTCGACTTTCCGCAGCCAGATTCACCGACGATGGCCACCGTCTCGGATTCGCGCGCCATGAAGGAGATCGTTTCGTTGGCCTTGACGACGCGGCCCTCGCTCGAACCGAACACCTCGCTGCCGCCGACCTTGTAGTATTTCCTCAGATCCTCGATCTTGAGCACCGGCGCGCCGGGCACGACGCGCTCGTTGACCTTCTTGGCGCCCGGAGGCAGCGCTTCCCAGTCGATCTCGTTGAAGCGCACGCAGCGCGAAAAATGCCCTTCGTGACCCTCGACCTCGATCATCGGGATCTCGGCGGCGTTGCAGACGCCTTCGACGAAATGGTGGCAGCGCGGGCCGAAATTGCAGCCCTTGGGCCGCTCGTGCGGCAGCGGCAATTGCCCGGGGATCGAGATCAGCGGCCGCGAATTCTTGTCGGCGCCGGGCAGCGGGATCGAGCGGAACAACCCCTGCGTATAGGGATGGCGCATCCGATCGAACACGTCCTTGATCTTGCCGGTCTCCACTGCTTCGCCCGAATACATCACCGTGATGCGGTCGCAAGTCTCGAGGATCAGGCCGAGATTGTGCGACACGAAGATCATCGACGTGCCGAACTTCTCGCCGAGCCCCTTGACCAGGTCGACGATGCCGGCCTCCACCGTCACGTCAAGCGCCGTCGTCGGCTCGTCGAGCAGAAGCAGCGCCGGCTTCGAGAGCAGCGCCATGGCGATGACGATGCGTTGCTGCTGGCCGCCGGAAAGCTGGTGCGGATAGGACCGCATCATGCGCTCGGGATCGGGCAGCCTGACCGAGCGCACCATGTCGAGCGCTCGGCTGTAAGCCTCTTCCTTCGACACCTTGTCGTGGATCAGCGGCACTTCCATCAATTGCTGGCCGACCTTCATCGCCGGATTGAGGCTGGCCATCGGCTCCTGGTAGATCATCGCGATCTTGTTGCCGCGGATGGCGCGCAGTTCCTCGTCGGACAGTTCGCCCATGTCCTTGCCCTGGAACTTGATCTTGCCGCCGACGATCTTTCCGATGTTGGAGAGGTCGCGCATGATGCCGAGCGACACGGTCGACTTGCCGCAACCGGATTCGCCGACGATGCCCATGGCTTCGCCGGGCATGACCGTGCAGGAGAAATCCATGACGGCCGGTATCTCGCCCTTGCGGGTGAAGAAGGAGATCGACAGGTTTTCGATCTCGATGATCGGCCCATCGGTCGGCTTGCCGGGATTTCGAACTGCCTCATTCATGGGTCGCTCCAATCCAATTTTTGTCAGGCACGTCGGGTCGAGGACCCGTCGATCAGTCTTTCATCGATTGTTCGCGCAGCGAGTCGGCCAACAGGTTGAGCCCCAGCACGAACGACATCAGCGCGATCGTCGGCGGCAAAGCCGGGTGGATGAAGGACCGCAGCAGGCGGCTGGCGTCCTTGATCGCGGTGCCCCAGTCCGGGCTTTCCGGCGCCAGTCCGAGGCCGAAGTAGCCCAGCGTGCCGAGCAGGATCGTGGTGTAGCCGATACGCAGGCAGGCATCGACGATCAGCGGTCCGCGCGCATTGGGCAGGATCTCCCACAGCATGATGTACCAGGGCGATTCACCGCGCGTCTGCGCCGCCGCCACATAGTCGCGCGTCTTGATGTCCATGGTCAGGCCGCGCACGATGCGGAACACGCCGGGGCTGGAGGCAAACACCACCGCCACGAAGATGTTGAGCTGGTTGGGATCGATGTGGACGATCCTGAGCGGATCGGCGTCGAAGACGAGGCCGGCATAGATCCAGCCGCCGATGACAAGCGTCAGCCCAAGCAGGATGTAGAGGCGATCGGGCCGGTTCTTGTAGCGCGTCCAGAACAGCACGCTGAAGAAGATGATCGGGAACAGGAAGAACAGTCCGGCCATGGCATAGGGGATCGGCGTGTCCATGATGCCCGGCGTCACCAGCAGGTAGAACAAAAGGATCACCGGGAAGGCCAGCACCAGGTTGGCCAGGAAGGACAGTACCGTGTCGATCCTGCCGCCATAATAGCCGGCCGGCAGCCCGAGCGTGATGCCGACCATCAGCGCAAAGCCGGTCGCCGCCGGCGCGATGATCAGCACGATCTGGCTGCCAAAGACCATGCGGGAAAACACGTCGCGCGCCAGCTTGTCGCCGCCGAAATAGTAGACGAGCTTCGATACCGGCTCGATCCCGCCCGGCAGCGCGTCCTTCATGATCGGCACCTGGGCGAGCGGGTCGAAGGGCGCAACGGTCGACGCAAAGATCGCCGTGAACAGCCAGAACAGGCAGATGCCGACGCCGACAATGCCGACGCTGCTATCGAACAGCTGACCATAGAGGCCGAGCTTCTTCTTGTAGGCGAAGCTCGCGCCCATGACGATGGCAAGACCGATCCAGACCGGCCAGAACCGCCCGATCACACCGAGGATGACATTGAAGGCGCTTATATATTCGACCTGCATCCGCCCGATCCCCTACTGCACTCTGATACGCGGATTGAGAAACGCGTAGCCGACGTCTGAAATGAGCTGCGTGATCAGCACGATGAACACCGAGACCAGCGAGCAGCCGAGCAAAAGGTCGATGTCGTTATTGCCGGCGGCCTCGACCAGCGTATAGCCGAAGCCCTGGTAGCGGAACATCACCTCGACGATGACGACGCCGGTGAGCAGCCAGGGAAACTGCAACATGATGACGGTGAATGGCGCAATCAGCGCGTTACGCAGTGCGTGCTTGACCACGACGCTGCCGAAGGAGAGGCCCTTCAGCCGCGCTGTGCGGATGTATTGCTGCGTCATCACCTCGACCATCGAGGCGCGCGTCATGCGCGCGATATAGCCGATGCCGTAGATCGCCAGCGTCATCACCGGCAGCGTGAAATTGTAGAAGGTGATGCCTTGGCTGGCCGAGGCCGCCGAGCCATTCAGCCAGCCGAGCCAGGACGCGAAGATGACAGTGAAGATGACGCCCGACACATATTCGGGCGTCGCCGTCGAGGCAATCGAGGCGACCGATAGCGTCCGGTCCGTTCGCGAACCCTCGCGCATGCCGGCAAGGATGCCGATCAGCAGCGAGATCGGCACCATGACCAGCAGGACGCAAAGCATCAGGATGCCGGTGGCGCTAAGCGCTGGAAAGAGCTTTGACGCCACTGCCGTCTTGAACTTGGTCGAGCAACCGAAATCGCCCTGCAGGATACCGGAATATGTCGGCACAAGCGGATCGTTGCAGAAGGAGAACCGCTGGGCCGGCTTGCCTGTCGCGGCATCGGTCACCGGCTGCTTGGGCATCACGCCGAGCCATTGGCCATAGCGGACGAAGAAGTTCTGGCGGTAGCCGTGTTCCTCCAACCAGCTTTCGAGCTGCTCGGCCGATGTATGCATTTCGGTCTGGCTGATCGCCAGCTTCTTCAAATTCGGATCGAGGTTGATCAGGAAGAAGACGATGATCGTCAGGCACAGCATCGTCAATGCCATGGTGCCCAGGCGCCTGATAACGAAAGAAAGCATGGCGGTCCCCTGCCGGTCTGGTTGGGGTTGTAGCCAGCTTCGAAAACCAGCCCTACCGTTGCCGGCAGAGTTGGCTGTCAAACCGGCCCTCGGATGCGATCAACCCTGTTTTATTGCACGATCTTTCCCGAAGAGTCCGCAACTTTTTTGCTGCGCCGGCTTCTGGTTCTGGAACCATGCAAGCAGTGATGGGGAAGGGGCGAACGCCCCCTCCCCGATCGATCCGATCACGCCTGTTCGAGCCAGACCTTGCCGTAGTCGCGCTCGTATGTCGGGTGCATCTTGTAATTCTGCACCGCCTTGACCGAGTGACTGTAGAGCTTGCGCCAGAAGGGCTGGATGATGATGCCGGAATCCTGCAGGGTCTGTTGGATGTCCTTCATCATATCCTTGCGCTTGGCGGCATCGGCGACGGCGAGCGCGGCGTTGAGCTTGGCATCCCAATCGGGATTCGACCAGGCTGTCTCGTTCCAGGCTTCACCGGTGCGGTAGCCGATCGCTAGAACCTGGACGCCGAGCGGCCGCATGTTCCAGGTGGTCATCGACAGCGGATACTTGGTCCAGTCGTTCCAGAAAGTCGAGCCCGGCAGCACCGTGCGCTTCACCTTGATGCCGGCGTCACGCAACTGCGCGGCGATCGCATCGCCGGTGTTCTTGTTCCAGTCCTCGTCGGCCGTGATCAGCTCATGCTCGAAATCGGCATGGCCGGCTTCGGCCATCAGTGCCTTCGCCTTGGCCGGATCACGCGCGATCTTCGGCAACTCGAAATATTCCGGATGAATCGCGCAGACGTGGTGGTTCTCAGCGACAGTCCCGGCATTGCCGTAACCGAGCTGGAGGACGACAGCGTTGTCGACGCCGAGTTGCAGCGCCTGGCGTACCTTCTGGTCGTCGTAAGGCTTGTTGGCCACATTGGTGCGGCAGACGATGGTCGCTGCGGTGACCACCTCGGACTTCACCAGATCCATGCCGTCGAGGATCGACACATAGTCGGCCGAGGTTTCGTAGTTGGTGTGTATTTCGCCGGCTTCGAAGGCGCTGACCATCGCCGCCGGATCGGTGCCGTAGTCGATGAACTCGACGCCGTCGAGGAAGACCTCGCCATCCCACCACTTGTTGTCTTCGCGGCGTTTGTAGACCACCTTCTGGCCGACATCGTAGGAGACGAGTTCGAATGGGCCGGTGCCGATGGGGCAGGCCTTGAAGTCGCCGCCCTTCTCGTCGAAGGTCTTGTGAACGATGAGGCCCGGATAGTCGCACATGTTCGGGATGAGCGCGATATCGGGCTTGCCCAGCTTCAGCTTGACGGTCACATCGTCGACCTTGGTCACGGCGCTTTCGTCCAGCTTGTCGTCCTTGACCAGCGAGCCGAGACGACCTGGCATGGAGTTGCCTTCGGCTTTCTTGTCGCCCCAGCGCTTGAGGTTGAAGATCACGTCATCGGCGGTGAATGCATCGCCGTTCGACCAGGTCACGCCCTTACGCACATGCAGTGTGTATTCGGTGGCGTCGTCGTTCACATCCCAGCTCTCCAGAAGATAGGGACGGAACGTGTATTCGGTGGTGTACTTGACCAGCGGCTCGAGCGCCTGGCGCTCGGCATTGGCGATTTCCGACCAGTCGGCCTTGCGCGGGTCCTTCGGATCCTTGATCCACTGCGCGACCTTCAGCGTGCCGCCTTTCTTGCCCTGGACCTCTTCCGCCTTGGCCGGCGTCGGATCGGCCAGACCGAGCATGCCGTAGGCCATCGCCGTGGACGCGCCGAAGACGCTGGCCAGAGCGAGAAATTCGCGGCGATCCATCTTGCCTGCCTTGGCTTCTTCGGCCATTGCCAGGATATGATCCGGAACGCGGTCACCGTTGCTTTTGTAGATTGCCATGACTGACTCCCATTGTTGGCTTTCTGCCTTTTAACATTCCGCATCCGCGCCGTGATGTCAAAGACCGACACGGACGGGGAACATGTTAGCGAATGTGCAACTTTGGAAGGAGGGCAGTTCGCGTGATAGCGACAGTCTTGGCGCAAAATTGCTACTGCCCGGAAGATTCCGTTCGAATCCCGGGGCCCGATTAAAATGAGACATTCAAGCGGGATAGGACAGCGCCAGCTGATCCTTGAGTTTGCGCCAGGGCGATAGCTCCCGACGCTCGCGATCGTCGCCGATTTCAGTATTCGCGCTCGTAGAAGATGCCGCCCTTGGCTTCCCCTGCATCGTTGGCTTCGCCGCGCAATTTGACGCCGCGCCCGACATTGAGATCGATGGTCGCCTTGCCAGAACCCGGCTTGTCGCCCTTCTGGATCGTCACATAGGTGCGGTCGTTGAGGTATTTGCCGGCCGAAACGGCCGTGCCGCCCTTCTCGTCCGTCGTGACGTCGAGATCGTCGACGCCGATCGCGCTGCGCAGGTTTTCGAGCAGCGATGTCGAGCCGCCGACGCCAGCCAGCTGCCCTGCGGCTTCGGCAAGCTGGGCGATCTGCAGCGGCGACAGATTCGACATCGAGCGGCCGAAGATCAGTTGCGCCAGCACCTCGTCCTCCGGCAGGGCCGGCACGGACGAGAAGGTGAATTTCGGATTGGTCGCTTCGCCCGAGACGACGATGGTGACGGTGGCGCTGCTCGTCGTCGAGGTTGCCGTCAGGTTGAGGTAGGGCACCAGCGAGCCCGAAAAGCCGACCGTGCCTTCGGTGAAGGTCAGCCGCTTGGCGAGGATCGACAGCCGCCCGCGCTGCAAGGTGAAGGTGCCGACCGCATGCGGCGACGATGCCGGGCCGGTGAGCTTCAGCGAACCGCCAAGCTCGGCATCGACGCCCCGGCCCTGGATGAAGATCTGGTTCGGCGCGTTGACCGTGACGTCGAGGACAAGCCCGCTGCCGCCGCCACCGCCGCTTGTCGTTGGCGGACGCAGCGCCTTGTCCTGCGCCCGGACGGCGCCGGGCGCGTTCTTGTGCTTGACGTCGAGCGCCGACAGCGACCCCGGCAGCTTCTCGGGCACGGTGATGACGGTCTTGGCCAGGTTGATGGTTCCCGAGATCACCGGCGCCGAGGCGAGCGGTCCCTTGATGGTCAGGTCGCCGCCGAGATTGGCCGTGACCACCCTGCCGTCGGTATAGCGGCCGTCGATGAGCTTGACCGACAGGTCGGCCGGGAACCCTTGCGCCGGATTGATGCCGACCGTCCCGCTGGCCGACAGGCTGCCGCGCGTCGACAGTGTGCCGGTCAGGCGGTTGATCCGGGCAACGCCGGCGCCGATCGAAACGTCGGCGGCGATGTCGTTGACGGCAAGGCCGGAGCGCGCATCGACCAGGCGGGCGCCTGACGTGCTGACCGTGCCGCCGATCACCGGTGACGTCGCCGAGCCGCGCACCTGCACATTGACATTGGCGGTGCCGTTCAACGACAGGCCCTGCGCGGCAAGCTTCGCGGCAAGGAAGGAAAACGGCACCTTGCCGGAAAAGTCGAGCACCAGCGCCGGTGCGCCCGCAATGGTCACCGTGCCGCCGCCCTTGAGGCCGAGACCCGCCCCATCGCTGATGTTGGCATCGAAGGTGAGTTTCTTGCTGGCGAACGTTCCTGACGAGGAGATGTTCATGCCGCCAAGGCCGGCGCCGCGGGTCTGCGCGGTCTGCACCCCGGCGGCGTCGATTTTGAAAGCGATGCTTGGATTGGCGGGGGCGCCCGTCACCTTGACCGTGCCCGAAATGGAACCGGCGGCATCGAGACCGCGTGAAAAACTATTGGCGAGCGAGGCTGGCACCTTGGCCAGCGCGGCATTGATGTCGAGCGCCTGCCCGACCTTGCCGGTCACCGTCGCCGTGCCGCCGCCGAGGTTGAGTACCAGCCTGTCCAGCGTCGTCGTTCCATTGGCGATGCTCACGGTCGAGGCTTGCGCGATCGCCGCCTTTATCCCCTGCACCGTCGCCTGGCCGGAAGCGAGCTCGATGGTCGTCGTGCCGTTGGCGACCGTGACCCGGCCGGCGGCCTTGGCCGGAATGTCCTTGACGGTGGCGCCGCCGGAAAAGCCGGTCCAGTCGCCGTCGCGCTTGAGATCGACATCGATGCCGCGGATGACGGTGCCGCCGGAGGTGACGCTGTCGGCGCGGATCTTGCCCGAGATCACCGGCGCGGCGAGATAGTTGGCGATCAGCGCGTCGATGGAAACGGTTTTCGCCACCAGGTCGCCGCGTGAAAGCGAACCGGTCGTCGCCTTGATAGCGACCTGCGGCGCGTTGCCGCTCTTCGAGAAGACGATCGTGCCGCGCACATCGCCTTCGGCCTTTTCCAGCGCCAGCGCGGCAAGCGGCCCGATATCGGGCAGGTCGAGGGCGACAGTGCCTTCAGGCACGAAGGCTTGGTCGAGCGCGAGGTCGCCGGAGATCCGGTTCTTGCCCAGCGACAGCAGCAGTCCGTTGATGGCGCTCTTGCCGTCCGTCGTCGCCAGCACCGCGCTGCCCTGCAGTGCCTGCCCGGCGACATTGCCGGTCAGTTGCACATTGGCCGCCGGATTGGCGGCATCCGCCTTGCCGGTGGCGGTCAATTTCAGGCCGGTGATTTCGCGGTCCGCGACCGAAAGCCGGTCGCTCTCGACCGTCAGCGACAGGTCCGGCGCCAGGCTGGCGCCTTGCGCATTCAGCGCGAAAGCGATGGCACCCTTGGCGTCTTTCGACAGCAGCGAAATATCAGCCAACGCGCCCTTGATGTCGGCGCTGAGCTTGTTGTCGGCGAGGCTTGCCTGCCCATTGGCGGTCAGCGCACCCGACGCCAGCGTGACCGGGCTCGCGCTGACATTGCCATGGGCATCGCGCTTCAGCGTCGCGCTGAGTTGCGTCCGCTCGGCCAGCACGCCACGCGCCGCCGCCGGCAACGCCGCCGAAAGGGCGTCCGCCTTGAGGTTGAGGTCGATGGCGCCGTCGGCCAGGGAAACCCGGCCATTGAAAGCGCTGTCGAGTGCTGCGCCCTGCACCGAGCCGCTGTCGATGGTGATGGCATCCGCGGCAAGGCTGCCGGCGACTTTTGCGATGATCTTGCCGGCGATCAGCGGCGCGATGGTCGGGTTGTCCAATCCTATCTTGTCCGCCGTCACCGTACCCGAGATCGGTCCGGTACGGCTCTTGACGTCGAAGGCGTCGGAATGCAGCGCCAGCGTGATGCCTTCAACCTTGGCGTGGTTGGTGGCGACCGAAGGCAGCGCCGCGGAAATATCCAGCTTCGCCTTCATGCCTTGCCCCGCCGCCTTCACCGACAAGGCCTGCAGCTCGAGCTTGATCGGGCTTTCGGCGCTGCCGAGCGACAGCGGCAGGCTGGGACCGGTCGATGTCAGGTCGAGCGCGAAATCGCTGGCGCCGTTCGGGTTGATCGTGCCGGCGGCTTTGCCGGAGATCTTGTCGCCGGCAAGCGTCGCATGATCGATGGCGATCCCCCCGGCGCTCGTTAAGCCGCCGGCGGCATTGAGGTTGAGCGGCCCAAGCCCGGCCTGGCGGGTCTGGCTGGTCTCGGCGCCGGCGAGTTGCACGTTGAAGCGTATGTCTGGGCTTGCCGGCGATCCCGTCACCTGCGCCGTCCCGTCGAGTGTCCCCGCAGCGTCGAGGCCGGGGGAGAAATCATTGGCAAGGGCTGCCGGCAGGGCGGAGAAAATTGCCGCCAGGTCGAGCGTCTGACCTGCAGTGCCGGAGAGCGTCACGGCGCCACCGCCGACATCGACCACCAGTCGCTCGATGCTGGTCACGCCATTGGCGATCGAGAGATTTGACGGGCTGGCGATGGCGGCCTTGATGCCGCGAACGGTCGCCTCGCCCGAAGCGATCTCGATGCTGGTCGTCCCGCCGGCGATCTTCGCCCGGCCGGCGGCGGTGGCCGGGATGCCGGCGATCGTGGCGCCCCCGGTGAAATTGGTCCAGTCGCCGTCGCGCTTCAGGTCGACGCCAATGCCGCTGATGACTGTCGTTCCCGATGTCACACTGTCGGCCTTGATCGTACCGGAGATCGCCGGGCTCTTGAGATAGTTGGCGATCAGCGCATTGACGGTGATTGCCTTCGCCGCCATCTCGCCGCGCGAGATCGATGCACTGGCCGCATTGATGGTGACGGTCGGAGCTTCACCATCCTTGGCGAAGGCAATGGCTCCGCCGATATCACCGGCCACCGCCTGACCGGCAAGCGAAGCCAGCGGCGCGATATCGGGGGCAGCGAGCGTCAGCGTGCCGAGCGGCAGCAACTTGTCGTCGAGCACAAGGTCGCCCGAAACCTTGTTGTCACCCAGCGACAGGCTGAGCCCCTTGATCGAACGCTTGCCATCGCTGGTCACCAGCGCCGCCTTGATGTCGAGCGGCTGGCCGTCGACCGACCCGGTCAGCGAGACATCCGCCGCCGGACTGGCGATGTCGGCCTTCCCCGATGCGGTCAGCTTGATGTCCTTGACCGTACGGCCCGACGCCGTCAGGCTGGCGCTGTCGGCCGAAACGGAAAAGTCCGGCGCCCAGCGCGCCCCGCTTGCCGTCAGCGCGAAGTTGACACCGCCGGCGAGAGGCACGCCGGCCAGCTGCGACAGCACTGAAACGTCGCCGAGCGTGCCCTTGATGTCGGCCTGGATATCGCTGCCTTGCGCGCTGGCGGTGCCGCTGGCCTTGAGCGAACCGGAGGTCAATTCGAGTGAATTGGCGGCGAACGAGCCTTGCGGATCGCGGGTCGCGGTCGCCGAGAACGTCACGCGCTCGCCGAGCACGGAGCTGATCTGCGGCGGCAGCGCCGATGAAACCGCATCGGCGTTCATCTTCAGCTTCATCGCCAGGTCGGTCAGCGATAGAGTGGCCGTCAGCGAGGCGTTGAGTGCATCGCTGCGCAGCGTTCCCTGGTCGAGCGAAATCTCGTCCTTGCTGATCTTGCCGGCGAGATCGGCCGCCAGCTTGCCGGTCACCAGCGGCGTCAGCGTCGCGACATCGGTCTTCAGGCCGCCGGCAGAAAGCTTGATGGTGACCGGGCCGCTGCGGTTCTCAATTTCGAAACCGTCGGAATGGATCTGCGCCGCCAGATCGTTGAGCTGCGTGCCGCCTGCCGCCACCGAAACCAGCGACGCGCCGATATCGACCATCGGCGCCTTGCCGTCGCCAAAGGCGCGGGCGGTCGCGTTTTTCACCGCCACGGTAACTGGCTGCGCCTTGGTGCCGACGTCGAGCACCACGGGCTCGCCTTTGGCGGCGATCTCCACCGAAAGGTCGCTCGCGCCCTTGGGATCGACAGTGCCCGCGGCAGTGCCATGCACGGCGTCGCTCTCGATCGTGGCGCGCTCGATGGCGACGCCGCCGGCCGGCGTCGTGGTGCCGGCAAGGTCAAAGCTGGTCTTGCCGGCAAACAGCGGCTTCAGCTTCTCCGGCAGGAAGCGCCCGAAATCGCCGTCACCCTTGGCCTCGACGTAGTTTCCTTTGTCGCTGAGTTGGTGGCGGCCGGTGAGTTGGGTGACGATCTGGCCGTCGACGACGAAGGTACCGATGCCGCTCCAGTTGGCCAGTGGCCCCGTCCCCGAGACAATGATATCGACCGGTGGCGCGTCAGGCAGTTTGAGCAGATTGGCGATGATGCCGCCCGCCGGCTCGGATGCCTTGAGATCGAGGTCGAGCTTGTTGTCGGCGGGCGCGAAATGGACCTTGGCGTCGACATTGCCCTGCTTGCCGTCATGGCGGGTGACGTTGAGCACCGTTTCGACCGCCAGCGGCGAGGCATCGACCTTGGCCGATCCCTTGGCGGCCAGCTCGGCAATGCCACTCCCGGCCAGTTGCTCGCCAAGCGCAATCTCAGGCATATCGATCTGTTTTATGTCGATCGAAACCGGCAGCGTCGTTGCACCACTCTCCGCTGGCCGGGTGCTCGCAGCCGGCAAGCGGGCGAGTTCGATGCGCTCGGCACCGATGCGCTCGGCGTCAAAACTCTTCGACAGAAGCGCCAGCGGCGACCAGTCGACGGCGACCTTGCGGGCCACCAGCCAGGCACCGTTGCGGTCTTCCAGCACGACATGGTCGAGCCTGAGCGCGCCCGACCAGATGCCGTCTATGCCGCTGACGGTGACCTTGCGGTCATCGCTCGATGCCAGGTTCGAGACGATGCCGGCGAGGTTGTCGCGACCGCGCTCGGTCTTGGTCAGCACGACGAGCGCGCCGACCGCTGCCGCCACCACGATGAGCAGCGTGTAAAGAACAATGCGGAAGATGCGCCAGAACGTCTTCATGGCTCAGAACGCCTGACCGATGCCGGCATAGATGCCGAAACGCGGGTCGCCCGGGTCGCGGTTGAGCGGGATCGCCGCGTCGACCCTCAACGGCCCGAATGGCGTTAGATAGCGCACGCCGACGCCGGCGCCCACCTTCATGTCGGAAAAGTCCGGGAAAGATTTCGTCGAGACGGTGCCGGCATCGACGAACGGCACGATGCCGACCGTGTCGGTGACGGCAATGCGCATCTCGACCGAGGTTTCGAAGAAGGAAAGGCCGCCGATCGGCTGCCCGTCGATGTCCTTAGGGCCGATGCCTTGATAGGCATAGCCGCGCACCGAGCCGCCGCCGCCGGAATAGAAGCGACGGTCGGCAGGGACATGCTCCAGGCTGGTGCCGACGATGGAACCAATGGCAACGCGCTCGGCGAGCACGAATTTTGAGGCCGTGTCGACCGATTGGTAAGCCGACCCTTCGCCCTTCAGCTTGAGGAAGGCAGCGCCGCTCAAAATGTCGTAGCTCGGTTCGGCATAGGCCAGCACCCTGAAACCTTTTGTCGGATTGAGCCTGACGTCGCGATTGTCATAGACATATTGCAGCGGAATGCTGGCGATCAGATAGGTGTGTTTGCCGAAGGCATCGGTGATTTTCGAATAATCGAGCGCGCCTTCCGCCGACACCCTCTGCTTCTTGTCGATGTCATAGGAAAGCCCGGTGCTGCCCTTGATTGAGAAATGGTCATAGGCGTCGGGATGTTCGAGCACGGTCTTGACGCTGGCAATGAATTTCGATGCCGGCCCGACCACACCCGGCTTCTCGAACATGATGCCGGCATTGTAGTTAAGCTCGCCCAGGTCGTTGCTGCCAATGCCGCTGATGGCGCCGTCGATGCGCAGCTTTTCGGCCCGGCCGAACAGATTGCGGTGGCCCCAATAGCCTTCGAGGCCGAGCCCCTCGGTGTTGGAGAAGGTGCCGCCGACGCCGAAATAGCGCGGCTTGCGTTCGCTGACCTGAACGTTGATCGGGATGTTGCCGTCGGCGTCGAGGCCGCCGCCTTCCTTCAGCGTCACGCTGTTGAACACTTCCAGCCCAAGCAGCCGGTCGCGTGCATCGTCGATCTCGTCGGGCGAATACTGGCGGCCGCGCTTCAGGCCGGTCATGTATTCGGTGAAATCGCGGTCGACCTTCTCGGTGCCCTCCACCGTCGTGTCGCCATAGCCGGCGACCGGTCCGGCCGCCACGGTCAGCGTGACGTCGAGCGTCGAGGTCGCATGGTCGGCGACGATATGGCTGCTCGTGACCTTGGCCAGCGGCCGGCCTTCCTGCTTCAGCGCCCGGACGATCAGCGCTTCGGCCTTGAGCACGGCGCCCGATCCGGCATCGCCGCCGGCGATCAGCCCGAAATCGGCGCTTGCCAGCCCGGCCGCATCGCCCTCCAGCCTGATATTGCCCAGCGTGAATTTCGGCCCAGGCGTCACCGTGACCACCACCGGGATCGGCTGCGGCCCGGTGAATTCGGCGTCCGGCGGCAATTCATCCAGCGCCTTGCCCTGGATGGTGACGGTGACGATGCCTTCGTAGCGGGCATCCGCATAAAGCGCCGCAACCAGTTGTTCGCGGTCGCTGCGCGCCTTGGCCAGCAGGCCGAGCGAACCGGACACAGGGCGTTCTTCGTCGGCCTTCAGCGTCGAGGCGTTTTCGAGTTTCTTGACCAGATCCTTGTCGGCGTCGGTCGCTTCGATGCTCACGGCGTAGCGCAGCGGGTCGACGATATCGGCGTCCTCGTCCTTCGACGAGCCCCACAATTTGATGCCGAAAATCTCGAAAGCGGCCGCATTCCGGCTTTCCGCGGCGAGCATGGTGGAACACATCAGCACGAAAAGCAGGGCGCGCGGAAGCCCGCGCATTCGCGCGGTTCTTCCCGACATATGCCTTTCATGCGCCGACATTACAAATCTAACCTAGCTTGCAATGCTAAAATTGGAATGAAGTTCTGAAGTGCTCGTAAAGGGGCCACAATCCAATTGTCTGAAATAGACAGGGCTTGGAATTCACACCTTCTGCGTCGCCGCAAGAATGCGTGATCCCCTGTCCTATGGAGGTTCTATCCGATACCGGCTCTCGGCCGGAAAGGAAACCGTTGGCAGGCGGAACCTGCCGCGTCCTTGTGTTGACAAGCCTGACTGAAGCTTGATCATGCCGGGACGTAAGCACTGTCTGGAGGGTGTTATGGCAATGCGCGCGGCTCGTGGTCTGTCTTTTCTTCTCCTTCTTTTCTTTGCCTTGGGAAGCGCCGCGCAAGCGGCCGAAGCCCGGCGAATCGTGACGACCGACAATTCCGACTATTTCGGTTTCGATCTCCGCTCCGACCAGAATGTCAGCCTCGACCAGTGCAAGACGACCTGCCTGGGCGATCCGGCCTGCCGCGCCTTCACCTACAACACCAAGGCCAAATGGTGTTTCCTCAAATCCGACTATAACCAGCTGAAAACCTTCAACGGCGCCATCGCCGGCAAGGTCGCCAATGTCGATGGCGATCCCGATATCGGCGCGCCGCCGGAGCTTGCCTTCTTCCCCAACTGGATGGCCGACCAGGCCCAGCAGTACCGCAACAAGCTGACCGATCCGGCCTATGACAAGCCGACCGAAGGGCTGGAAGCGCTCAAAGCAGCGGCCGAGCAGTCGTCGCTGACCGGCGACCATCGCTCCGCCATGCAGAAATACGAGGCCGCGGTTTCGGTATTGCCCGATGACGGCCACCTCTGGTTCGAACTGGCGCGCGAGACACTTGCGGTGCAGCCGGCCTCCAACACCTCCGAAGCATCGACTTTGCCGGCAAACGCCACCTCCGCCGGCTTCAACGCCTACAAGCTCCTGCGCACCACCAGGACGCGCGCCGAAGTGCTGGCGCTGCTCGGCGCCGGGCTTGACCGCCGCGACCTCTACCGGCCAGCACTCCAGGCCTATGAAGCCAGCCTCGCGCTGGTCGCTTCGCCTTCGGTCCAGGCCGACTATGCGGACCTGAAGTCACGCAAGGGCTTCCGCGTCATCGATCACACGGTCGACGCCGACACCAGCGCGCCACGCATCTGCGCGCAGTTTTCCGAGGACCTGGTCAAGACGGGCGTCGACTATGCCCAGTTCGTCACCGTCGACAATGCGCCGCCGAAGGGCGTCGAGGCCAAGGACAAGCAAATCTGCGTCGAAGGGCTGGAACACGGCCAGCACTATGAAGTGACCTTCCGCACCGGCCTGCCGGCCGCCATCGGCGAGGTGATTTCCGTGCCCGTGGTGCTGTCGATCTATGTGCAGGACCGCGCGCCATCGGCCCGCTTCACCGGCGACAGCTTCGTGCTGCCGGCCGGCGCGCGCCGCGGCATTCCGGTCGTCACCGTCAACATGGCCGCCGCCAAGATGAAGCTTTATCGCATCGGCGACCGTTCGCTGGCGCAGCTTCTGTCCGGCTATCAGTTCCTGAAGCAGCTCGACGGCTACGACCTTTCCAACATCTCCGACCAGATGGGCGAGCCTGTCTGGGAAGGCCAGCTCGACATCGCCAACGATCTTAACAAGGAGGTCACCACGTCCTTCCCGGTCGATGAGGCCCTGCCGCAGCGCAAGCCGGGCGTCTATGTGCTGACCGCGCAGGCGGTGGACGACAAGAGCGACGAGTATAATTCACGGGCCACGCAATGGTTCGTTGTCTCCGACATCGGCCTGTCGACCTATACGGGGCAGGACGGGCTCAACGTCTTTGCCCGGTCGCTCGGAACCGCCAAGCCGATATCGGGCGCCGAGCTCACGCTGCTCGCCCGCAACAACGAGATCCTCGGCACCGCCACCACCGACGCCGAAGGCCGCGCCGTCTTCAACCCCGGCCTGACGCGCGGCGACGGCGGCATGGTGCCGGCCGTCCTGATGGCCAAGCAGGGCGACAACGACTTCGTCTTCCTCGACATGGGCCGGGCCGGCTTCGACCTGTCCGACCGCGGCGTCTCCGGG